>JAEVEY010000069.1 GCA_016842045.1 Candidatus Thermoflexus sinensis
ACACACACGCTACAATGCCCGGTACAATGGGTTGCCAACCCGCGAGGGGGAGCCAATCCCATCAAAGCCGGGCTCAGTTGGGATTGCAGGCTGCAACCCGCCTGCATGAACGCGGAGTTGCTAGTAATCGCCGGTCAGCCATACGGCGGTGAATACGTTCCCGGGCCTTGCACACACCGCCCGTCACGTCATGGGAGTCGGCAACGCCTGAAGCCGGTGGCCCAACCCTCCCCCTCCCAGGGCCTCTCTAATTGGAGGGACCCTGAGAGGGGGAGGGAGGGAGCCGTCGAAGGCGGGGTCGGCGACTGGGACGAAGTCGTAACAAGGTAGCCGTAGCGGAAGCTGCGGCTGGATCACCTCCTTTCTAGGGAGTGCCGGTCGAGGGCGATCTCCCGGCGTGAGCCGGATGCCCTCTGACCCACCCCAAGGGTGGTCCGTCAGGGGCTCTGCCCCTGGCGTCCCAGGCCGGACGCCCGGCCTTCCTGCCACGATTCAGTTGTTAAGGTGCGGTTAGGATATCTGAAGTCTCACCATTCCCCTGGTGACTGGAGCGGCGGGGAAACACCCGGTCCCATCCCGAACCCGGAAGTTAAGCCCGCCAGCGCCGATGGTACTGGAGGGGCGACCCTCTGGGAGAGTAGGCCGTTGCCAGGGGAATGGTCGCGTCGCGGGGTGGAGCAGCGGTAGCTCGCCAGGCTCATAACCTGGAGGTCGCGGGTTCGAATCCCGCCCCCGCAACTACTGGATAGGGCTGGAATCAACGGGTTCCGCCAGATCCTCCTCCTGCACCCCTGTGGGAAGGGCGGACGGTAAAAGAACCGCTCGCCCCTTTTTTCTCTTCTATTCCCACGCTCTCACTGCGCCCGCAAGGGATTTGGTGCATGGAAGTCCCAAAGGGTCTGGGCGACCCAAAGGAGGTTGCCATGGTGCGCCGAAATCGCCCCATCCTCCCGGAAGAGGAGGAGGAGCTGGAAACCGAGGAGCTCTGGACCGAGCCCTGGGAGGGAGAGGAGGCCTCCCTGGAGGAGCTCGATCTGGAGTCCGAACTGGATGAGGAAACTTCCCTCCCGGTCCTGGGGGAGCTGGCGGAGGACCGGGATCTGATCTCCCTTTATTTCCGAGAGGTCACGGATCACCCCTTGCTGACCGCCGAGGAGGAGAAGGAACTGGCCATGCGGATGGCCCGCGGGCGGGAAGCGGCCCGACGCCTGGCCCGTGACGGCCAGCTCCCTCCCGAGGTCCGCCAGCGTCTGGAGCGGCTGGTGGAGGAGGGACGACAGGCCCGAGAGAAGCTGATCACCTCGAACTTTCGCCTGGTCATCAGTGTGGCTAAGAAGTATCAGGGTCTCGGAGTTCCCCTGTTGGACCTGATCCAGGAGGGGAACCTGGGCCTGATGAAGGCGGTGGAGCGCTTCGACCCCAAGCGGGGCCGCCGCTTCTCGACTTACGCCACCTGGTGGATCCGTCAGGCGATCACCCGGGCCCTGGCGATGCAGGCCCGGACGATCCGTCTGCCGATCCATGCTCAGGAACAGTTGCGGAAGGCCCAGCGGATCGCCCACCAGATCGAGCAGGAGGCCGGCCGCCCGGCCACGCCCGAGGAAGTCGCGCAGCGGCTGGGAACGGAGACCGATAAGGTGGAGTGGCTCTGGAACGCGGCCCGGCCGTTGCTTTCGCTGGAAGAGCCGATGGATGATGAAGGCGAGACCACCCTGGAGGGGGCGATCCGGGATGTGGAAAGCCCGGCGCCGGATGAGGTGGTGGCCGATCAGCTGTTGCGGGAGCAGATCGAGGAGATCCTGAACGAGCTGCCCAGCCGCCACGCCCGGGTCCTCCGGCTCCGTTATGGGTTCGAAGATGGGCGATCCTACACCCTGGAGGAGGTGGCCCAGCGGTTCGGGTTGAGCCGGGAGCGGATCCGCCAGATTGAGGCGGAAGCCCTGCGTTACCTGCGCAAGCAGCTCAAGGTGCGCCAGATGAGGGAGTTCTTGAAGGCTGCCTGAGAATTCCCCCGTCATAGAGATGGAAGGGGCCGGCACGCCAGACACAATGCCGGCCCCTTGCTTTTATGAAGCCTCATGTCAGCAGGAGATGATTTCGTGTACGGGGCGGCGACATACCTCCTCATGCGCAAGAATTTGAACCCTGGTCCGGAGGGAGTCTGCATGTTACGGGTGGAACGCCAGGGAGAGCTCGCGATCTGGATCGTGGATCGCCCGCAGCGACGAAATGCAATGGATTGGGCCACCATGGAAGCCTTCGCTCAGACGGTGGAAGAGGCCGTTCGGGATCCTGGGCTGCGGGTGGTCATTCTCACCGGTGCAGAAAGAGCCTTCCTCTCCGGAGCGGATCTCTACGAGATGGCCCATTACCGCACAGAGGCCGATGGATATCGGCTGGGGCAGGTGATGGGTGAGGCGTTGCACCGGCTGGAAGAAGCCTCCTGGATCAGCATCGCGGCCATCAACGGGCCCGCACGGGGTGGGGGTGTGGAGGTGGCACTGGCCTGCGATCTGCGGGTGATGGCCGAAGACGCCGATCTCGCCTTCGTGCAGGTCACCTGGGCCCTCACCCCTGGATGGGGCGGGGGGCAACGTCTGCGCCGGCGGGTCGGACCCGGCCGGGCCCTGGAGCTCCTGCTGACCGCCCGGCGGATCGGCGCAGAGGAAGCGTTCCGTCTGGGGCTGGTCGAGCGCGTAGCCCCTGCCGGCCAGGCTCTTGCCGAAGCCCTAACTCTGGCCCAGGAGATCCTGCGCTGGGACCCGGAGGCCGTGCGGGCGATTAAGGCAGTGATCCGCGATGGGGATTCGCTTCCTTTCCAGGAAGCCCTGCAGATCGAGCGGGAGCGGTTCGCTCGTCTCTGGGCGGCTCCGGCCCACTGGGCTGCCCTGGAGCGCTTCCTGCAGCGGAATCGAGGAAGCCCGGATCCGGGCCATGGGGCCTGAAAGTTCGTGGCTCCTCTTGCCCTGTTGCAAACTGGGGGCTTCATTTATCCCTCCTCACGCCACAAAGAGGCCTGAGAAGGTAAGAGGAACAGACGCGGAGCCCGAGCGAGCACTGCCGAGATCGCAGCAGAGCACGCTCATCTCTGATCCGGAGGGACGTGCGAGGGCTGGGGGTTTTCAGCCCTCCCAACCCCTCATGCCAGGGACTCCTCACAGATCGTTCGGAACCCGCATGCACGACAGCGGGATGGGGCGTTATGCTGGCGATGGGCCTCTCCCCGTTCCAGATCCCGCCGCATGGAGGCCAGCACCCTCAGGAGCTCCTCCCGGCGCTCAGGGGTATATTCCACCCGGAAGGACCGATCCCGATAGCGAATCCATCCATATGGCGGGCGAAGGCTGAAGGTCTCTTCCACCAGCAGACAATAGGCCATCAGCTGCATCACATGGGAAGGGTGCGGATGATGGGGAGCTGGCGCGGTTTTCACTTCCACCGGAAGGATCGTCTTCCCTCGCCGGATCAGATAATCCGGCCTGCCGATCAGGCGATAACGTGAGGCGTAGAGGGGCGGGGAGGACCCTGCACCGGACATGTCCTCATCCAGAACCTCGCCGTGCGGAAGGCCCATCCGTTGCCGGAGCAACCATCCAAGGCCTCCGATCGCCAGTGCCAGAAGCAACAGGAAAACGCCTGTCATCAGCATCCCGGAGTCCCTCGCTCAGCCCAGCGAGCAGGCATCGCCGCTCTACAGCGCCCGCAGGACACCCACCTCCTGAACATCCACCGGCACGCCGTCGATCTCCGGGGGAATGTAATCCTCAGGTGCCAGCGCCTCCGGTGGAACCTTGCGGCGGACGGAGACCACGAGGCAGAGCTCATCGGTTAAGCGGCCGCCCCGCTGTCGATAGCCGATCCCCACGGCCACCACGTTGGCTTTGCGGAGCAGTTCGGCCTCCCGCCGTCGTTTCACTTCCTGAATGCGAGCCAGCATCTCCGCCGAGCTCATCGCAACGCTCCGATTTGGCTCAGGGTTATTTTCCTGCGAGCATGGCCCTCTGCTTACGCGCGATCCATATCTGCCAGAACCCGCGCCAGAGAATGAGCAGGAGCCCATTCCCCACCAGGGTGATGACCGCGAAGGGGAGCGGGGCCGGACGGCCGAGAGCAAGGCTCCGGAGGCTCAATCCCAGGATCCCCGCTCCCAGCCAGGCCAACCCGGTCCGCAGCGCTCCATGGCTTAGCGGGCGCGTGGGGTCCACCCGATCCAGGCGGGCCACCCATGCCACGATCATCCAGGAGATGAAGAAAGGGGCTGCTGCCCGTGCCACGCCCCAGAGCATCGGACCCTCGTTGAGCAGGCCATGGCTGGCCCGCCCAAGGGCTGCAAAGAGCAGGAAAACCAGGAGATCGCCACCCCATAAGATCCAGCGTTGTGGGATCCTCATATGCTCCTTTCCCCGGTTTACAATAAAGTGGGTTGCATCCATTATACCTGGGAAACACCGTTTAATCTGGGGGTTTTCGGGGCTGGGCCGGGTTCGAAGGCCCCCGGCCCAGCCCCGGAAGATTTTTCTTCCTTCTTTCTCTCCCCGCGGCCCAGGGAGCCGGGCCCTGGCCCTGCCCCGAGCATCACTCTGGATCGAATTCGCGGCATCGGTTTGCATGCTGAGCTTTCCAAACGTAAACTATGTGTAAAGCGGAGCACCAGCCGGGTGATCCCTCGAAAGGTGGTTTGTGAAGCGATCGAGTCTGACGGAGAGAGGTGAGCAATGGTGAACGACGCGCGACGGAAGGCTCTGGAGACAGCGGTGTTAACGCTGACCAAACGATTTGGGGAAGGAACGATCATGCGCCTGGGGGAGGCCGCTCAGCAGCCAGTGGATGTGATCCCCACAGGCTCCCTGGCCCTGGATCTGGCCCTGGGCGTGGGAGGGATCCCACGGGGGCGGATCACGGAGATCTATGGCCCGGAGGCTTCGGGGAAGACCACGCTCTGTCTTCATGTGATCGCCGAGGCTCAGAAGCGGGGTGGGATCGCAGCGTTCATTGATATGGAGCATGCCCTCGATCCCCACTATGCCCAGCGGTGCGGGGTGGACGTCGATAACCTTTATATCGCTCAGCCGGACACCGGGGAACAGGCCCTGGAGATTGCGGAGACCCTGATCCGCAGTGGGGCGGTGGATGTGGTGGTGGTGGACTCGGTGGCGGCGCTGGTGCCGCGGGCGGAGATCGAGGGGGAGATGGGCGACGCTCACGTGGGGCTCCAGGCGCGCCTGATGAGCCAGGCCCTGCGCAAACTCGCCGGGGCGATCCGCCAGTCCAACACGGCGATGCTCTTCACCAACCAGCTGCGGATGAAGATCGGCACGATGTTCGGCAACCCGGAGACCACGACGGGCGGTATGGCCCTCAAGTTCTATGCCTCGGTCCGCCTGGAGATCCGCCGCCTGCAGAACCTGAAGGCGGGTGGTGAGATCATCGGCAGCCGGGTCCGGGTTCGGGTGACGAAGAACAAGGTGGCCCCACCCTTCCGTGAAGCGGAGTTCGATATCCTCTACAACGAGGGGATCAGCAAGGCGGGCGACATCCTGGACCTGGCGACGGAGCTGGGGCTGATCACCAAGCGGGGCACTTTCTTCGTGTACGGAGATACCCGTCTGGGCCAGGGCCGGGAGAACGCTCGCGAGTTCCTGAAAGCTCATCCGGAGTTGCTGGAGGAACTGGAGCGCCGGATCCGGGAAAACGCCGCCCGTGCGGCCTCCCTCAAACGCCTGGGGGTGAGCGCGGAGGGCGCCGAGGAGGCCGTCCCCATCCTGGAAGCGGAATAGCCTGGGGGGAGAGGAGAGGATCGCCGATCGGGAAGGCGATGCCTGCTTCCTCGTGAGGGATCTTCCTTTGCGCAGAGGCCCCATGGGCGGTCGGATTACGGGTTTACGGGCGTTGAAGAGCGGCCGGGTGGTGGTTTATCTGGATGGCCGTCGGGCTTTCCGGCTGACGGCCATCGAGGCTGCGGCGCTGCGCCCGGGTCAGGTGCTCACCGATGAAGAGATCCGCCAGCTCCTGGAACGGGATCTTCGGGAGCAGGCCCATGAGATCGCCCTCCGGTTCCTGAGTTATCGCCCACGCAGCGAGCAGGAGGTGGCTGACCACCTGCGCCGGAAAGGGTTCGACGCCCGGACGGTGGAAGCGGAGCTGGAACGGCTCCGGAACGTGGGGCTGGTGGATGATCGTGCCTTCGCCCGATTCTGGGTGGAGAACCGGACTGCATTCCGGCCGCGCAGCCGCCGGGCCCTTCAGGCGGAGCTCCGGCGCAAAGGCATCCCCCCCGCGATCATCCAGGAGGTCCTCCAGGAGGCCTCTCCTGATGAGCGTGCCCTCGCCCTGCGCCTGGCCCGTGAGCGGGCCCGACGGTTGCGGGGCCTGGATCCTCTCACCTTCCGACGGCGCTTAGCGGGATATCTCATCCGCCGGGGGTTTGATGGGGAGCTGGTGATGGAGATCCTCCGCACCCTGGAGCGGGAGGGAGCCGGGCCTCCATCCGCGGGCGAGTAGGCGTTAAAAACCTGAAGAGGGGCTCACCTCGCATTCTTTCGGCTTTGCGGGATAGGCTGCCCGAAGCTGATCCCGCGAAGGATCTTCTCGCATCTCAACCGAGATAGGACACGCCATGGACTGGTTCATCATTGTCCCGCTGGCCGTAATCGGAGTCATCGGCGGCGGTGCGCTGGGATGGTTTCTGGGAAAGCAACTGGTCCAGCAGCGGATTCGAGAGCAGCTCCGGAGCGAGCTCGAGGCCGCGCGGCAGGAATCCCAACGGCTGATCGAGGAAGCTAAACAACAGGCGGCGGAGCTTCTCCTCCAGGCGAAGGATGAGGCCCTTCGCCTGCGGGAAGCCACCGAAGCGGAGCTGCGCCGCTGGCGGGCTGACCTGCGGAAGGAAGAAGAGCGCCTGCGCCATCGACGGGAGGAGCTGGATCGCCGGGCGGAACGGCTGGAGAAGCAAGAGCGGCGCCTGAACGAGCGTCAGGCGGAGCTGGATCGCCAGAGCGCTCAGCTCCAGGCAGCGATCAGTCGTTTTGAGGAGGAGCGCCGGGCCGCTCTGGAGCAGGTGGCGGGGATGACGGCCGAGCAGGCCCGCCAGGCCCTGCTGCAGATGGTGGAAAAGGAAGCGCGGGAGGATATGGCGCGCCTCTACCGTCAGATCGAGGCCGAGGCCCGGATCCAGGCGGAGGAACGCGCCCGGGAGATCATTGCCACTGCCATCCAGCGCATCGCCAGCGAGCAGGTTGCCGAATTGACCGTCTCGGTGGTGCCCCTGCCAAATGATGAAATGAAAGGGCGCATCATCGGGCGGAACGGCCGCAACATCCGGGCCCTGGAAAAGATCACCGGGGTGGAGATCATCGTGGATGACACCCCGGAGGCCATCACCCTCTCCTCTCACGATCCGGTGCGCCGGGAGATCGCCCGTATTGCCCTCACCCGTCTGATCCAGGACGGGCGGATCCATCCGGCGCGGATTGAGAAGGTGGTGGCCGAAGCCCGGGAGGAGGTGGAGCGGATCATCTGGGAGGAGGGTCAGCAGGCCGCGGCCGCAGCGGGGGTCACCGGCCTGCACCCCGAACTCATCCGCCTCCTGGGCCGTCTGAAGTTCCGCACCAGTTATGGTCAGAACCAGTTGCAACACGCGGTGGAGGTCGCCTGGCTGGCCGGGATGATCGCCGCGGAGTTGGGCGCGGATGTGCGGATCGCCCGGATGGGCGGGCTGTTGCATGATATCGGAAAGGCGGTGGATCATCAGGTGGAGGGCACCCACGCCCTGATCGGCGCGGAGCTGGCTCAACGCTATGGGGCGCCCCCCAAGGTGGTGAACTGCATCGCCAGTCATCACCACGAGGTTCCCCAGGAATGCATCGAAGCGGTGATCGTCGAGGCGGCCGACGCCATCTCCGGCGCCCGGCCCGGCGCCCGGCGCGAGACCCTGGAGATGTATCTCAGGCGGATCCAGGATCTGGAGAACCTGGCCCGCTCCTATCCTGGTGTCGCCGAATGCTATGCCATCCAGGCCGGCCGGGAGATCCGCATCATCGTGAAGCCGGAGGAGGTGGATGACCTCGCCGTCATCCGGATGTCCCGGGAGATCGCCCGGAAGATCGAGGAGACCATGCAATATCCCGGACAGATCAAGGTCACCGTGATCCGGGAGACGCGGGCGGTGGAGATCGCCCGCTGAAGAACTGACCTGAGGGCCATCGGGCTGGGGTGCTGGACCGGGCGTCAAGGGCGCCGGGCCCAGCACCCCGCACCAACGTTCATCGGGGGAAGGGCCTCTGGATTCCTCCTTAACAGAGGTCAGCTGCGCAAGCCCTGAGACGGAAATCCTTTCAGCATAGGAGCGTTCTTCCCATGGCCAAGAAACGACGGGTGCGATCCACCCCCTCTGCTCCTTCCCGGACCGTCGCCGCCCCGGCCCGGGAGGCCCCGTTGCCGCCTTCGCCGCAGGCTGCGCCCTCCCGTCGGCCGACGTCCAGCCTGGCGAACTACGATTACACCTATGTGCGGCGGGATCTGCGCCGCATCGGCGTGCTGGCCGCGCTTCTCTTAAGCGGTCAGATCGCCCTGGCCTTCCTCCTGCCTTATCTGCTGAGGTGAGGGCGATGGGGCGACGATCGGTTTCCCGAATTTCCCGACGCCTCCGTCCGGTGCGTCGTGACGGTTTCCTGAAGACGGTGCTGGATAACGGGCTGACCGTGGTGCTGAAAGAGCAGCATCACGCTCCGGTGGTCACGTTCTGGGTCTGGTATCGCGTGGGAAGCCGGGATGAACCCACCGGCCTCACCGGGATCTCCCACTGGGTGGAGCATATGCTCTTCAAGGGCACCCCCACCTATCCGAAGGGAACCCTGGACCGACTGATCTCCCGGGAGGGCGGGGCCTGGAACGGGTTCACCTGGCTCGATTTCACCACCTACTTTGAGACCCTGCCCTCGGATCGCTGGACGATCGCCCCGGAGATCGAGGCGGATCGGATGACGAAGGCCCTCTTTCATCCGAAGGAGGTAGAAGCGGAGCGGACGGTGATCCTCTCCGAACGGCATGGAGCCGAGAACAACCCCCTTTTCCTGTTAAGCGAACAGGTGCAGGCCCTCGCGTTCCAGGCCCATCCTTACGGTCATGAGGTCATCGGGTGGCCGGGGGATCTCCAGACGATGACGCGGGAAGATCTTTACCGCCATTATCGAACCTACTATGCTCCCAATAACGCCACTGTGGTGGCGGTGGGCGATTTCCGCATTCCGGAAGCACTGCGGGTGATCGAGCGGGCCTTCGGCCGTATCCGTCCGGTCCCTGAGATCCCCCGCCTGCAGGTGGTGGAGCCTCCCCAGCGAGGGGAGCGCCGGGTCGTCGTCGAAGGGGAGGGGAACACGGCCTACCTGGAGATCGCTTATCACGTCCCGGAGGCAACCCATCCCGACTTTATGCCCCTGGTGATCCTGAACGCCGTGCTGGCCGGCTCGGGCTCCCTGAGCTTCAGCGGCGGCACCTCGAACAAGACCTCGCGGCTTTACCGGGCTCTGGTGGAAACGCAAATCGCCGCCGATGTTGGAAGCAGTCTGATCCCTACTGTGGATCCCTTCCTTTACAGCCTCACGGTTACCCTTCAACCCGGCCGACGCCCGGAGGAGGCCGAGGCGATCATCGACGCCGAGATCCAGCGCCTGCACTCCGAACTCATCCGCCCGGAGGAGTTTGAGAAGGCCCTCAAACAGGCCCGCGCGGACTTCGCCTACAGCAGCGAGTCCGTAACCAACCAGGGCTTCTGGTATGGCTGGAGCGAGATCTTTGCGGATTACACCTGGTTCGAGACCTATCTGGAGCATCTCGCTCAGGTGACTCCGGAAGATGTGCAGCGGGTCGCCCGCACGTATCTGACGCGCGCCAACCGAACAGTGGGCTGGTATCTCCCCCGCACATCGTGAATTCCGTAGGACTTACGCAGTCCGTTTCCCAGGGGGCAAGGATTTTTCTCCCCCCTCCCCACGGCCCAAAGGGCCGTGGGGAGGGGGGAGAAAGGGGGGTGGGGCCATTCCGTCCCACCTTTAGAGCTTTCAACTGCGTAACTCCTATTCCGGAAAGCGGGCGGATAAGGGATTGGGAGGGCCGTCCACGAACAGGAGCGCGAATACATGAATGGGCGGGCCAGGAGGCTCGTCTGTCGAACGGAAGGGGGGACGATCCTGAGGAGCCGGGAAGGCCTGCCCGAGGAGTCTTCCCGGCTTCCCATCTTTTTCTCCTGGGAGGCAGGTCGGTGATCATCATCCTGGGTTTGGGCCCTGGGGATCCTCGCTACTGGACCCGGGAAGCGATTGAGGTCTTACAGGGGCTTCAGGAGATCTATGTGCGAACCCGGCGGCATCCCGCGGTGAGGGCGTTGCCGCCCCACCTGGTGGTTTACGACTTCGATGCCGTCTACGCAGAAGCGGAGAGCCTGGAAGCCGTATATGAACGGATCGCCCACACGATCCTGGAGCTGGGTCGACGGCCGGAAGGTGTCTGCTATGCGGTGCCCGGCTCCCCGTTTGTGGGGGAAGCGACGGTGGCCCGGATTCGCGCCCTGGCCGCTGAGGCCGGTATCCCCGTCCGGATTGTCCACGGTCTCAGCTTCATCGAAACGGCTCTGGAGCTGCTGGGCCTGGATGCCCTCGATGGCCTTCAGATCGCGGACGCCTTTGAACTGGCGGAACGTTACCATCCACCCCTGAATCCGGATCGCCCGGCGCTGATCGCCCAGCTGGATAGCCGGACCGTGGCGGCGGACCTCAAGCTCACGCTGATGAATCAATACCCACCGGAACATCCGGTTACGTTGATCGATGCTGCAGGGCTTCCAGAGGCCCGTCAGGAAACGTTCCCCCTGTATCAGCTGGACCGTCGCTCGGACTTCACCCCGTTGACCGCCCTTTATGTGCCCCCTCTGGCCCGGCCGGGGGCTTTCGAGACCTTCCAGGACACCATTGCTCACCTCCGTTCCCCGGAGGGGTGCCCATGGGATCGGGAGCAGACCCACCAGAGCCTGCGCTCGAATCTGCTGGAGGAAGCCTACGAGGTCCTCGAGGCCCTGGATGCGGATGACGCGCAGCGCCTGAGGGAGGAGCTGGGGGATCTGTTACTGCAGATTGTTTTCCACAGCCAGATTGCGGTCGAAAGCGGGGAATTCTCGATGGCGGAGGTCATCGCCCATGTGAACGAGAAGATCCGTCGCCGGCATCCCCACGTGTTCGGCGATGTGCGGGTCACCGGTGTCCGGCAGGTGCTGGAGAACTGGGAGCAGATCAAACAGCGGGAAAAGGCGGAGCACGGTCAGGGGGCCTCCGTCCTGGATGGCGTTCCGAAGGGCCTGCCGGCGCTGGCCCAGGCGGTGGCCTATGGGGAGCGGGCCGCCCGATTGAAGTTCGACTGGTCGGATGCGGAGGGGGTTCTGGAGAAATTGCAGGAGGAGCTCCGCGAGATTGCCGCCGCAGCGGACCCTGCTCATCGGGCAGAGGAGTTCGGGGATCTGCTCTTCACCCTGGCGCAGCTGGCCCGGCACTGGGGGATCGATCCGGAGGCTGCGCTCCGGGAGGCCAACGCCCGCTTTGCGCGTCGGTTCCGTCAGATGGAGGCCCTCGTCGCCGCCCAGGGCCGGCAACTCCAGGAGCTCTCGCCGGAGGAGATGGACGAACTGTGGAATCGAGTGAAGCAGGGAGACTGATCCTTCTCTATAACCGGGAGGGGCAGATGCTGGCCCGGTTACGGCCCTGTCGCTCGTGGTGGTGTCGCGGGCGCGGGCTGATGTTCCACCGGGCATTGAGGGAGAACGAGGGGCTTTTCTTCGTGTTCCCGCGGGCTGGCCGATGGGAGACAGCCATCCATATGTTCTTCGTGTTCTTCCCCATCGCGGCCATCTGGCTGGATGAGGCCGGGCAGGTCGTCCACGCCGTGGAGGCCCGTCCCTTCCGGGTTTATATTCCGCCTCGCCCGGCCCGTTACCTCATCGAGGGGCCGGTGAGCCTGCTGACCCATGCCCGCATCGGGGAGGTCTGGACATGGCGCGAGGACGCTGGGGGGTTCTGATCGGGCTGGCGCTGGCCCTGGCGCTGGCTCGACCCGCGTTCGCTCAGGAGCCCGTTCGCTATACCGTGCAGCCCGGGGACACCCTCACCCGCATCGCGGCGCGCTTCGGAACCACGGTGGGGGCGATCGTAGAGGCCAACGGCTTGACGAATCCCAACCTCATCTATGTGGGCCAGGTGCTCGTTATCCCGGCCGGGGTCTCTGCTTCTTCTCCTGAGCGGGTTCACGTGGTTCAACCCGGGGAGACCCTTTACCGCATCGCCCTGCGCTATGGCACCACGGTGGAACGCCTGATGGCCCTGAACGGCCTGAACAACCCCAACCGGATCTTCGTGGGGCAGGTTCTCCGGATCCCCGAGGAGGCCCCCGGCGTTCCCGCCGCATGGCCCTCGCCGTTCGTGGAGATCCAGGTGGGCCCAGCCCCGGCCATCCAGGGGCGGGTGTTCCCGTTGCGCGTCCGCCTCTCCCAACCGGCAACGCTGCAGGCGACATTTCTGGGCGTGAGCTATCCCCTGGCGCCAACAGCGGCTGGAGGCGAAGGGCTGCTCGCCGTGCCGGCGATGCAGGCCCCCGGGGTGTATCCGCTGACGATCACCGCCCGCAGCCCGGATGGTCGAACCGTGAGCGTAAACCTCCAGGTGCGGGTGATCGCCGGGCCTTACGGACGGGAGGCCATCCGGTTGCCGCCCGATCGTCAGAACCTTCTGGATCCCAAACTGATCCAGGAGGAACGGGAGAAGATCCTGGCCGCCTGCACGCCTTTTGAACCGGAGCGGCGCTGGAGCGGCCCCTTCCGGTATCCGGTGGAGAACCCTCAGGTGACCTCTCCCTTTGGCACCCGCCGGTCTTACAACGGGGGACCGTATTCGAGTTACCACGAAGGGCTGGATCTGCGAGGAACCACAGGGACGCCGGTCTATGCCCCGGCCGAGGGCCTCGTCGCTTTGGCAGAACCGTTGATCGTGCGGGGCAATGCGGTGATCCTTCGGCATGGCTGGGGAGTGTGCAGCGGTTACTGGCATCTGAGCGCGGTGGCGGTTCAGCCCGGGCAATCGGTGAAGGCGGGGGATTTGCTGGGCTATGTGGGGAACACCGGTCTCTCCACAGGCGCTCATCTGCACTGGGAAATCCGGGTGCGGGGGATCCCGGTGGACCCCCGACAGTGGGCGGAGAGCCCGGTGCCGTAGGGAATGAGGAGCTGGACACAGGGACGAGGGATGTCTCGCCCCTTTCACCTCTCCTCTTGCCATCCCCGGAGGGCGGATCTCCGATGGCAACACGCTTCTTCCACATTTAATTTTTCGTTTTTGGCTCACTGGGGGCGAGCCAAAACTGCTCTGCTGCAAACCGGGAGCTTGATTTACTCTCCTCCCTACGCCGCGAAGTGGCGTGGGGAAGAGGCGAATGCGGAACCTGAGCGGGCGCCGCCAGGATCGCAACAGGACAGGCCAAAACTAAGAACACCGACCGGAAGCTCAATTCAGGTAGAAGTAGAATAGGGATGGTCCAGCATGCCTCTTATTGAGGAAAGATCAATGCAGCGACCGATTCGCGTGCGTCCCCGTCCCGGGCAGGGCGAGTTACAGACTTCGGAGTGGTTGCTTTTATTCGGCGCCCTCGTGACGGCGCTGTTGATCTGTGGAGGCGGCTTCTATCAGCTGCAGCGTTCCCTGGCGGGTGCGCTGAGCGGCCCGCCGACCCCTACCCCACGGCCGACATGGACGCCATCCCCGCGCCCCAGCCCGACCCCGATGGAGCCAACGCCTACACCGACGCTCCCCGCCGCTGTTCAGGTGGGGATCTTCGTGAGGGTCACCGGAGCAGGCGAGCAGGGGCTGAGCTTTCGGAAAGCTCCCGGTCTGCAGGCCGAGCGAATCCGTTTCCTCCCCGAGGGAGCGATCATGCGGGTCATCGGCGGGCCTCAGGAGGCCGATGGGTTAACGTGGTGGCAGCTGGAAGACCCACAGACGGGGGAGCAGGGATGGGCAGCGGGACCATACCTGACTCCATCCTATGGGCCGTAGCGGTTCTGGATCTCGACTAAACAGGTGGTTTTCCCTCCCGAAGATTGCGAAAAGCGAATCGGCGTCTCGCCGTTCCCTGGACCTGGTCGCTTTTGATCAGGGGGCTTTTGGGAGCGAGGGAAAGCAGGTCAACTGCGCAACTCTATTCCGCTCGAGCGAAACCCATGCCACACCGTGAGATCCGACGGGCCCCGGCCGGGCTCGGGATTTCCCGCAGTGTCCGTTGGGGTGTTCCCGGCCCCTGGGCTCTGACGTTGAAAACCGTGGTCGGACTGGCCTGGCCAGCAGTCCTGGAGCAGTTATTGAACATTGTGGTGGACTGGACCGATGCCTACCTGGCCGGGCATCTGGGGACGATCGCTCTGGCCGCCGTAGGGCTGAGCGGCCAGCTCACCAATCTGGTGGCGGTCTTCTTCGGTGCCCTCGGGGTGGGGGCCACGGCCCTGGTTGCCCGGGCGGTCGGAGCCGGTGACCCCGATCAGGCCGGCCGGATCACCCTGCAGGCGTTGCTCAGCGCCGGAGCCCTCGGGCTGGTCGGGATGGCGTTTGCATATATCGGTGGACCATGGCTGTTCGCCGCCCTGGGCGCCGAGCCAGCGGTGAGCGTTGCCGCCCGGGTCTACCTGAACATCGTGGCCCTCTCTTTCCCGGCCATGGCGGTCCTCTTCGTGGGCAATGCCGCGCTTCGGGGCGCCGGGGATACCCTTACCCCGATGCGAACCTGGGCGGTGGTGGTGTTCACCAACGCAGCGCTGGCATGGGTTCTGGCGGGTTCGTGGGGTCCATTCCATCTGGGCGTCGCTGGACTGGGGATCGCGGCGGCCCTGGCCCGGACGCTGGGGGCCGTGCTGGTGGGAGTGCGTTTGTGGCGAGGGACTTCTCGTCTGGCCCTGCCGCATCGCGGGTTGAGGTTCGAGTGGGATATGCTGAAGCGGATTCTGCGGGTCGGATTGCCTGCAGGGGCTGAGCAATTGCTTCTGCAGCTCGCCCTGCTGAATTTGACCGGGGTGATCACCGCGCTGGGGACCGCGGCCTATGCGGCCCATCAAATCGGGTTGCGGGTGATGTCCCTCTCCTTCCTCCCGGGGTGGGGATTCGCCGTGGCGGCTTCCACCCTGACGGGTCAGGCGCTGGGGGCTCGACAGCCGGAAGCAGGGAGACGGGCGACGTTCAGCGCCCTCTTCCTGGCGCTGGTCCTGATGGGAACTATGGGGCTGGCCCTGGCGGTGGGAGGCCCCTTGCTGGTGGATCTCTTCACCGAGGACCCGGAGGTCATCGATCAGGGCGCTGCCGCCCTGCGGATCACCGCCCTGATCCAGCCGGCCATGGCGCTGAGCTTCGTGTTTTCCGGCGCGCTGCGGGGGGCAGGGGATACGCGCTACACCCTTCTGATCACCGCTACATCGATCTGGATCGTTCGCCTCCCGCTCGCCATCCTCTTCGCCCATAGGCTGGGCTGGGGATTGCCTGGTGCCTGGCTGGGCATGCTGGCGGATTTCGTCGTGCGGGCGCTGCTCTTCGGATGGCGTTTCATCAGCGGGGCCTGGGAGCGCGTCCATGTATGAACCGGCTCAGCGGAGCGGGGTCCGGCGCTGGAAGCGTCTGAACCCATTCCAGACGCCATGCGTGCAGCCTGGTTTCCGGAGTGCAGAATGGAGCGCAAAGAATGGGTGTTCCGATCCATCGGATATGTCCGGAGCCGCTTCTCGGAGTGGACGGAAGCGGATGTGATGCGGCAGGAGGAAAGCGAGCTCGTCCTGGACCCGGAGTTCGTGGAAGGTCTGGAGGGCCTGCAACCCGGCGATATCCTGATGGTCATTTACGTCCTGGATCGGGTGAAGGAAGCCCGTCTGAAAGTTCACCCCCGGGGCGATCACACCCGGCCGATGAAAGGGGTCTTCGCCACCCGTTCCCAGTATCGGCCCAATCCCATCGGGCTCACCGGGGTGCGGGTGGTGGCTATTGAAGGCAACGTCGTGCGCGTGCGGGGCCTGGACGCCCTGGATGGCTCCCCCATTCTGGATCTGAAGATCGCTTCCGACCTGGATCGGCCCCCGGATATGGAGCCGGAGGGGTAGGGCATAAACCGGGGAGAAGGCCAGCCGCGCAGCCACCTCCACGGTCATCCGGATGTGGCATGGGAACGGGCTCCCGGCCGGGCGGCCCAGATCTCATCGAAGATCTGAGCCCCGGTTTTGCCGGTGCGCTCGCTCCGGGCCAGGGCCAGGGCCCGGCGGAACCCATCGGCAAGGTTGATCCCTGTGGCTTCCTGGATAAGCTCGATCGCCCGGGCCGCCTGCCGGATCACCAGACGGGGTTCCAGCCCATCCAGGTCGGCGAAAAACCAGCCGCAGCTGGCAAACATCCGCTGGCGATGGACCTGAGCCTGCAGGGCCAGCAGAAGCCGCTGCTCGACCTCAGAGGAGAGGGGGCGGTCGGCGAACTCCCGCAGCAGGGATCGGGCGTCCATTGCCCCCAGGATCACATGGATATACTCGTCCCGCAGACGCCAGGGATTCCCGATGCGCCCGTGGGTCAGGTCCAGATAGGCGGCGTCGATCTCCTCGGAGAGCAGATCCATCGCGGCCCGCAGGATCGCCTTCCACCGCGAGTCCCCCGGAGTGCAGGCGCATCCCGTGCTCCACCGCGCCAGGCCGTGGGCGCAACTCCATGCGGTGTTCTGGATCACTTCGATCTCTTCTACGGGCGGATGAGCTCGCAGATACTCGGTCAGGGTCACCACCTCGTAGCCCGGGGTCTGCGGGCGAAGCAGACGCTCCAGGAAGTCCACCCCTTCCCGATGATGGTGGCCGAAGGTCTCCCCATCCATCGCCAGCAGCGTCAGCTGGGACCGTCCCCGCAGGGCCTCCTTCGCCCAGCGATCCGCCGGCCCCAGAGAGGGCATCGCGAAGGAGACCTGATTCGAGAGATCGCGATCACGGACGAAGACCGTGAAATACGCGTTGGCCTCCAGGCGAACCCGATAGGGCCCCGCTCCCCGGGTGAGGGCCCCTCGCACCTGCTCGGAGGAGAGGATCGTGAACGTCAGGCCAGCCTCCGCCAGCACCTCCAGCGTGGTCAGATCCACGGCCATCTCGGGGAGCCACATCCCCCGGGGATGTCGGCCGAAGCGGTGCTGGAAGGATTTGATCCCCCAGTAGACCTGTGTGATCTTATCGCGGCGTCGGGCAAGGGGGAGGATGGTGTGATGGGCGGATTGGGCGAGAGCATTTCCTACCCCCCGGGCCACGTTCGCCCGATCCGCCTCCAGGATCCTCCGGTAGGTCTCCGGATCATGCCGGGCCAGCCAGGCGATCAGCGTGGGTCCCACATTGAAGCTGATCCGTTCGAACAGACAGCGTTCCGCCAGCGGCCGATAGCACTCGGCTGTGATCTTCTCGTTGAAATTGCGATAGGGCTCCGCCCCGGGCTCCGGGGGGATCTCTCCGGTCCACGGATCTTCGCGAGGGGGCTGATAGAAATGTCCATGCACAGCCAGTATGGCGCTCGATTCGCTCAACAGAAACCTCCGATATGGCGTGATCTGGGGTTTGGGGTGCTGGGCCGGGGGATAAGGATCCCCGGCCCGCACCATAACTTTAAGACGGATGTCGTTGTCCTCTGGCGAAGGGGATTTCATCTCCCCCGGAACCCGAAGGGCCATCGGGGGAGATAAAAATCAGGGAAGGCCGCCAGGGGCGGCCTTCCCGGCTCTCAAAATCCCCTCATTGTAATAACGCAATCGTGCTCAGTTGCGATCCCGGCGGTGCCCGTTGGGTTCCGCGTTTGCCCCTTCCCACGCCGCGAGGCGGTGTGGGAAGGGGGATAAAGCAAGCCCCCGCTTGCAAGAGAGCGGCGCAACCCGTCTAAGGCAGTTTCCCGGGGGAAAGCGGGACGTCGGAGGCATCCCGCTTCCCCTGGGAATAGCCCCCGATTTAACGCCCGGGCAGCTCGGTTACCCCGGTGAAGGTGAATGCCTCCAACAAAAGGGCCGGAACGCAGGTGAACCCGAACCCTTCGGAAAGCACCCAGCGCTCCTTCCCCACCGCCCGCACCTGAGCCAGGGCCGGCACATATCCCTGAGTGAACCGCAGGTTCTGCACCGGATAGGCGATCTCCCCCTTCTCGATCCAGAATACCCCATCCCGGGTCATCCCGGTCAGCACGCAGTCCCGCGGGTGGACCAGACGGGTATACCAGAACCGGGTGATATAGAGGCCCCGGTCTACCTGACGGATCATCTCCTCCAGCGTCGCCTCCCCGGGAGCCATAAACAGGTGAAGAGGGATGGGGCCCAGGCTGGCTGTCTGAGGACGGGAGCGGGGGAGCGCGTGGCCTGTGGAGCGCCGGCCCTCCCGGGCTGCGGTCATGGTATCATATACCGGGCTCTGAGGAACTCCCTTCTCCACGATCACCACCCGCTGGCGAGGGACCCCCTCAAAATCGAAGGGAAGAGGTAATCCCGCCGGATCCCGGCCGTCGTCCCAGATGGTCACCAGGGGGGACATGACCGGGCGACCGATGCGATCGTTCATCCATGATCGGCCTTCCTGGACCGCCAGCGCGCCGGCGCCGGCATAGCCCAGCCAGGAGAGGATGTCATCGACCGCGTAGGGCTCCAGGACCACCGGGTATACCCCCGGCTCAATCGGACGCGGGTTCTGGTTTCGCAGCGCCTTATCAATGGCGGAACGGCCCAGGGTCTCCACATCCAGATCCGCCAGACGCCAGGCCGCTCGATGGGCGTAACCGGATCCCTCGTCGCGCATTACAACGGTCGTGAAATGAGCCTCGGTGCCCGCATGGTAGGCGAACACCCCGCGGGAGTTCGCCACCGCCAGCTCGTAGATCCCGGTGGAGAGCGCGCCAGCCGCGCTGGCCCCCATCGATTCCGCCAGCCGGCAGACAGCCCCCACCGCACGGGCCCGCCACTCCGGGGTAGCTCCCGCCACCGCTTCGTCGAAGGCAGCGACCGGCTGGATCGGTTGAGGCTCCGGCAGGCCGGGGAACTCCGGGTTCTCCGGCTGCAGCCGGGCCAGCGCCACCGCCTCTTCGATCGCCTTCTCCAGCGCTTCCTGCGTCAGGCGGTTCGTGATCGCGGAGCCCACGCGCTTCCCCAGGACCACGCGGACAGCGATCTCGGTATTGACTTCCGCCACGTTTTGATGGATCGTGTTGTTGGCAAAGCGGGTCAATGCGCTGTCGTGGGCTTCCAGGACGATCTCTGTCTCATCGGCCGGGGAGAGCCTCAGGGCCTTCTCCATGAGCTCACGGATATACGATTCGCCGAGCATTGCATGCTCCTTTGTTCGGAGGATAGATTGTAGGGGCAAGGCATGCCTCGCCCCTACGCCATCATGGGCGAGGCATACCTCTCCCCTACGCCATCATAGGCGAGGCATGCCTCGCCCCTACCCCGATCATTTCCGGCTGAACACCCGCACGTTCCGGAAGCGGGCGGGGGCGGCCCCGTGGCCGGTGTGTGCCAGCTGTGAAGGCTGTCCCTTGCCGCAGTTCGGCGTCCCCCAGATCACCCAGTGATCGGCGTTGCACACCGCATCACAGGAGCGCCAGAACTCCGGCGTGATCCCCGTGTAAATGGGGTTCTTTAACATGCGGGTCAATTTCCCGCCTTTGATCTCCCAGGCGATCTCGCAGCCGAACTGGAAATTCAGCCGCTTATCGTCGATGCTCCAGGAGCGGTTGGTATCCATGAAGATCCCTTCCTCGGTATCCGCGATCAGGTCCTCCAGACGCCACGTCCCGGGGAGCAGGTTCACATTCGTCATCCGGATCAGCGGAATCCGGTTCCATCCCGAGGCCCGCATCGTGCCGTTGGAAAGGCCGGTGACATAGGGGGAGGGGCCCAGAAGCCGGAGCAGCTGCCGGGCGGTCTCGCGGGATGTCATATAGCCGACAAAGAGGCCTTCCTTCACAATATCCACGCGCTGAGCGGGCACCCCCTCATCATCCCATCCGAAGGTCCCCAGGCCGCCGGGCAGCGTGGCGTCGGCGGTGATGTTCACCACCTCCGAGCCGTAACGAAAGGTCCCCAGTTTCTCCGGGGTCAGGAAGGAAGTACCCGCGTAGGCTGCCTCCGTGCCCAGGACGCGATCCAGCTCGATGGGGTGCCCGCATGATTCATGGATCTGAAGGGCCACCTGAGAGCCTCCCAGGATCACCGTGGTGACCGTGTCCGGGCAGGGGTCGGCGGTCAGCAGGGCGACCGCCTCCTCGGCAATGCGCGGCGCGTGCCCCGGCAGGTTGCATTCCTCAATGAACTCCCATCCCCGGGTCATCTGATGGCGGCCCACCGAATTCGGATAGGATCGACGCTGAACTTCATCTGGCCCCACCGCCAGGGCCTCGATGCCGCAGCCGGACTCGATGATCTCCTGCTCGATCCAGGAGCCCTCGGTGCTGGCGAAGATCTTGCGCTCGCGGATGAACACCATCTCCGCCTCGGTGGCCGCGATCCCTTTCACCGCCCGCATTGCCGCATCCGCGGCCAGCAGGATCTCCAGTTTCTTTTCGAGCGGGACGGTGAAAGGATCGATCTGCACCGGAGTCCGATAGGTTCCCCGCTGGATCACCGGCGGGCCGATATCCACATCTTCTTTCTTGAAGAGGGCGCTGGCCTTCGCGATCTGAACCGCCCGCCCGGCGACCTGTTCCGCCTCCTCCAGCGTCAATCGGGCGCTGGAAGCGAATCCCCATGCGCCGTCCGCGATCACCCGGACCCCGAAGCCCATATCTTCGATCTGGCTGATGCCCTGGACCACGCCATTGCGGACCAGCAGGGATTGCTCGATGCGGTGGACCAGGCGGACATCCGCATAGGATGCGCCCCTCAGCTGCGCGGCGTTCAGTGCCCGCTCCAGGAGCTCTTTCACGTTCGCCTCCTCCTGAAAAGGGATCTTTCATCGGCTCTCCCAGGCCTCCTGCGCCCGGCATGGGCTCCCACGGGTATGGGCTGGCGACCGGCCCCAGGCCCAGGAAGCTCCGTTCCGGTTACCCCATGTGCCTAACATTATAAGCCATGCATGTCTTCCTCTAAACCGTGTTCAGCGACGATTCCACCATTCTCACGCAATGCCATACGGATGGAAGTTACACCGTTGGCCTTCTCCTGTCCGGACGAAAGGACTTCCGGCTTTCGATCCAGCGCCCCGGCCCAAAAGGCCAATCCTATCGCCAGGGGCAGCAACAGCCAGGCGACCTGCAGGGGGTAAGCGGGCTGAAGCGCGAATAAGAAACCGGCTATCGGCGCCCCCAGCGTCAGCGCGAGGCTGCGAGCCGTATGAACCAGGGCTGAGGACGTGGCCCGGGCTTCCGGGGGGGCCAGGCGCAGGATCCGGGCCGCCGCCAGGGAGTATCCCGCGTAGACGCTTCCCAAAAGCGTCATCGCCCCCATCACGAGGGGAAGATGTCGGAAGCCCACCAGGAGAAGCAGGAGGGCGGTCCAGCCCAGGCCCCAGGCGCTCAGCAACCCCAGCGGCCGTGTCCGCCCCTGATCCCATCGGCCCAGCACCGGGCCGATCAGGATGATCCCGAGCGCCTGGAGCGAAGCGAACAGGCCCAGATGGGCTTTGGTCCAGCCTCCTGCCTGCTGCAGGAAATTCGGAAGCAGAGCCAGCCCGACCTGCCCGATGGTGAACAGGGCCAGCAGGGCCAGGCCGAACGGCCAGGGGATCCCCTGCCAGAGCTCCCGCGCGCTTCGATGGCGCGGACGCTCAGGAGGCGGATCCATGGGGAGAAAAAGGGCCGTGAGCGTGGATAAGAGGAACAGCCCGGCGCTGATGAGGAGCACCCGGCGCATCCCCCAGTGCTGAGCCAGCCATCCGCCCAGGGCCGGCGTCAGCAACCCACCCAGCGCGTAGCCTGCGCTGAGCAAGGGGAAGGCCTGCTCCAGGGGGATCGGGCCGGCCAGGCGGGCGACATAGGCGTGAATGATCGGCAGGCAGTAACCGGACATGAGATACAGGGTCAGGCCCGGGGCAAAGGTCCGCCAGTCTGTGGCCCCCGCCATTCCCAGAACCCCAATCAGCCCGGCGATCCATCCCCCAAGCATCAGTGGCTTGTGGCGCAGACGATCCGCCACCCAGCCCACCGGGAGATAAAGCAGGGTCAGAGCCAGCTCCCCCATCCCCAGGACCAACCCGATTTGCTGGGGCTCGGCCTTCAATTCCTGTAAATACACGGGAATCAGGTAAAAGAAGAGCCCTTCCCCCAGCGACCATAGGATCTCGGAGACCATCAACAACCGGATCATCCGCCATGGCGGTGAAGGGGAAGGCTTCATCGGAAGGCTCCTTGCGCGGCGCTCCCCGCGAGCCTCTACTTCCCTCGAAGCGTGAGGGCCATCCGATAGATCACCCGGCGCGGCCATCCGGAAGCCCGGGCGACTTCACGGGCCGCCTGCGCGGGGGTCATGCCCGCTGAGAGCAGCTCCTGAAGGCGGCTCCGCACTTCCTCCTCCTCCCATCGCTCGGTTTCCTCCGGTGCTCCGGCGATGACCAGCGTGAACTCCCCCCGGGGCTCCTCCCGGGTGAAGTGCTCCAGGATCTCCCGCACAGTCCCCCGCCGGATCTCTTCGTGAACCTTGGTGAGCTCACGGGCTGCCGCCATGGGGCGATCGCCCAGGATCTCCAGGATGTCCTGAAGGGACTCCCGCAGACGGTGGGGAGCCTCGAAAGCTACCAGGGTCCATGGAAGCGAAGCGACCGTCGCGAGCAACCGGCGTCGCTCCCCGGGCCGGCGTGGCAGAAAACCGAGAAAGACAAAGCGATCGGCTGGCAGGCCTGAGACCACCAGGGCGGTTACCGGGGCGGAAGGCCCGGGGATCGGGACCACCGGGAATCCTCGATCCAGCGCGGCCCGGATCAGCGCATAGCCCGGGTCCGAGAGCCCGGGCATGCCGGCCTCCGAGACCAGGGCCACATCGCCCCGGGTCAGGGCTTCCAGAATCTGGGGGATGCGAACCGGTTCGTTATGCTCGAAATAACTGATCATCGGAGTGTGGATCCCGTAATGCTCCAGCAGGATACGGGTCCGACGGGTGTCCTCTGCGGCGATCATGGTGCATTCCCGCAACACACGCAGAGCTCGCAGGGTGATATCTTCCAGATTGCCGATCGGCGTGCCCACGATGTATAACGTGCCCATCCTGACATCCTCACATGCCCCTGTTCAGGAAAAGCCAGGGCCGTGCCTATGGGCCTAATGGGATGAAAACCTCCACCCGGGCCTCTGACCGCCATGCCTTCAGCTGCTCCTGAATGCGCCTTTGCTGAAGCAGATCTTTTTGATCCTCAGAGAGCGGGCGCGCTGGATCTTTTTCCACTACCCAGAGTAAATGATACCCCCCGGAGGTCGCCACGAGGGTCACCTCTCCTGGAGGCGTGGCGAAGGCGGCCTCCTCCAGCTCCGGGATCGCCAGCGTCCCCCGGGCAAACCATCCCAGATCGCCCCCCAGCTCCCGGGTGGTTTCGTTCTCGGAATACTGACGGGCCAGCTCGATGAAATCCTCCCCCCGCTGCAGGCGGGCGAGCAGCTGGCGGGCGGTCTCCTCGCTGGACACCTGGATATGTCGAGCATGGATCTGCTCCGCCACCGGTGGGATATCCGCGATCAGGCGTTCGAAGACTTTCTGGGCCAGCATTGCGGCGCGCTGGTTGCGCCGAAACTCCTCCTCGCTCATCCCCAGGGCGACAAGCCGCTGGCGAAATCCTTCCGGGCCTCCGCTTTCGCTCACGAGCTGGGCCAATGCGGCCTCCACTTCCTCCGGCGATACCGTGATCCCCAGCGCTGCGGCATGTTGCTCGATGAGGACCTCCTCGATCATGCCCTCCAGGATCTGGCGGGGGAGCTCCCCCAGGCGGCGCCGCCCCTCCTCGGAATTCGGATCCAGGCCGTTGCGGATCCACTCCTGCTCATAGGCCGTGACCCGTTTCTCGAAATCCGACAGGAGGATGGGCGTCCCGTTCACCCGCGCCGCCAGCGCGGGAGTCGGCGTGGTGGGGGTTGTGATCGGCGCGGGAGAGCTCGGCGCGGGCTGGGGAAAAGACCCGCAGGCGTTCAAAGCGAGAACTAACAGGATCAGGATGGATTTTCGCATATCTCGGGCTCCTCCCTGTCCGAAATCGGGGCTTCCCCGTCAACATACCATTCAGGTCCAGCGGATGGCCTCATTCCCTGAATCCCTTTTCCCTCGGCCTGAAGGGCTGTGAGAAGGGGGATGAAAAGGATGTTGGCTCATGTCGGCTTTGAGGTGAAGCGAGACCTCCATCCGGGCTCCCATCTTCCAAACGCTCCGAGAAACAGGTCTCGATCTCCGGTCATCAGCCCGGGAATCCGGGAAGGATCGATGGCTCCCCAAAATCGGTTTCGAGCCCGAGGCCATCATTCCGGAAATCCGAGGAGGACGTCCCTTCACCCGAAAACCGATATGAGTCAAGGATGTGATTCTCATGCTGGACTTTGGACAAACTCCTCCCTTTCCAGGATGGGGGATTGGGGGCGGGTGGGGCCGCCGAAGGCGGCCCCACCCACCCCAAAATCCTTCAACTTCCCCCCCTCCCCGCGGCCCTTTGGGCCGCGGGGAGGGAGGAAGGGGGGAGGGGCTTGCCTCGCGCAAAGGAAGGGCCTGAACGAGAAATCAGACGGCCCGTTTGTCCAAAGTCCAATATTCTCATGGGAACACCCTGATGATGAAAAAGCCCTGGTCCCCAATCCAGGGGTTGGCAAAGCACAGGGTGAAATCAATGGGCGAGCGGTTGCGATATCCGGGCTTTCTGATAAGTCCGGCTCAGAAAGGCATGGAAATCCCGCGCGTCCCGCCAGGTCTGAGGGCGCAAGGGATAGCTGGAGGGGAAAATCAGGAAAGCGACCTCCTGAGCGCCGCCCAATCCGCCATGGGTCCCCCGCTGATCCTCAAAGGTCACCACGCTCCGACCGTTCCAGGCTCCCAGCAGGATGAGATCGCCGCTCTCCGGCAAGCGGGCCAGGCGGGCCAGCTCCTGAGCCACCCGTTCCGGATCCAGCCAGCGCCCCTCCAGGGCCATACGCTCCGGATCCGTCAGGGGATCCTGGCCATGGATCCGGGATCGTCCATCCGGGCGGACGATCCGGGCCCCATGCCGGCCCATCAGGAACACATCCTCGCCTTCCCGCCCAACCACCATGCCGATCCCCGGATGCTCGATCAGGGCATCCAGCAGGTGAGGCCATTGAACGGCGATCTCGCTCAGCGAAAGAGGATCCGGGGTGAGCGCAATGTAGACATGGGCAAGGGGGCCGGAGGCGCGAACCACCACATCCGCCGAAGGTTTGGCTCGTTCCTCCGGCTCGAGGGAGCGGGAGGCCTGCCGCTGCACATAGGCCCGGGCGGCCCGCACCATCCGGGCGCCGCGGGGGGAGAGCGTCCGCTCCAGGCCGCGCATCTCGGCCATCAGATATCGCCACGACCGCCAGCGTCGATCGTCCGGTTCGATCGTCTCATCCATCGTGATCGGCTGCGCAATGCAGGCCCGAATGAAATCCCCCAGGCTTTGACCGAAGCGGCGGGTGAAGGACTCAGCGGGGGTCATCCCGTGGTCCGAAAAAATGTAAAGATCATAGGGGCGTCGGGCGAAGCTGGCCATCCGGTCGATCTCGCGCAGATACGCATCGATCCGGCGCAGCGCTCGAAATGCCACCCGATGGTCCGGCCCATACCGATGAGCAGCCTCATCGTATAAGACGTAAAGCGCATACAGCGGGGAAATTCCCCGGTGAAGGTCCAGGCTGACGCTGAACGTCAGCAGCTCATGGAGCAGGGCGTTCCCCAGGGCCAGAAATCCTGTGCGGAGGAGACCCGTGGGATCTCGCAGGAAGCGCCACCAGGCTTCACGGGAACGAAGGCCATACCATAGCTCGTCCAGGATATCCCGGGCTACCATCCGGAGGATCCGCCAGATGCGCCCCGGGCTGAGCAGCACCATCAGGAAGAGGCCCACGCCCCGAACCCCCCTTAGCAGCCCGGGCAGGCCCATCGTGCTCAGCGTGAAGACCGTCCGCTCCGCTCCCCCATCGAATATACTGGCATAACAGGCCCCACCCCGGAGCAGCCCTTCGGCGTTCTTCCAGCGCGACGCGACCCGCCGCACGTGATCCGGCCGTTTCATCACCACTGGCTGCCGCCGGGCCTTCTCATACCACCGGAACCCCGGGATCGCGTCCAGCTGGCCATAGAGCAGGGCGGCGGTTACCACCGGCGTCGTGGTCGGGAACCCGGCAAACCATGGAGAGACCCGAAAGCGGCCCTTCTGGATCTGCCGGGCCAGATAGGGCATCCGTCCTTCCTGAAGGGCCTGTTGAAGATGATCAAAAGAGAGGCCGTCGATCTGGATCAACACGAGGCCCCGCTCCAGGGTCGGCGGCGCCTCGGGTTGCCCCATCCGCCGGCCCAGGAGACGATATTTCGCTCGATAAACCCACCCGATGACCCGCCTCATCACCCGGTGTATTCCTCCTGGCTATTGGGAGGCGGAAATGGGGAAAAGGAACCACAGGCCGGGCGGCCTGCATTCCATTCCCCTTTCCCTTCTCCCCGCACCCCTATCCGTCGTTTTGAACGAGAGCTTCCACCTGTTCTCGAGCCAGCCAGCCGATGGGTCGTCCGTTGCGGACCACCAGAAGGCCGGGCTCCTCGCTCTGGGCGAAGCAGGCCCAGGCGGAGGCGACGGAGCTCTCCCCATCCACGATCTGCAGCGCCCTCCGCCGAAGCCCTCCTCCGTCCGGGAAGAGGCCTTCCGTCCACTGGCCCGCGGATTCCACCGGGAGGAGCGGCTGCCCGCAATGAGCCAGCAACCGGCGGGCGGCCGGGAGGGCGACGCGGTCGTTCACGGCGATCCGCAGCGGCTGCGGATAGGGAGCCACCGGGATCCGCCGAAGGCGCTCCTGGCGGTGGAACAGTCGCGCTTCCTGCAGCGTCTGGCTGAACAGCCACATCGCGACGGTCATGGTCACCAGCCCCCCGGGGTCCCGATGCATGAACTGCCAGACCGCCAGGCCGCCGATGCCCATCGCCCCCGCCTGGCCCATCCGCAACGCCAGCCGGGTTCCCCGATCCTCTCCCAGCCCCATGGCCAGTATGCTCCGCAGGATCCGCCCGCCGTCCAGCGGGAAAACCGGCAGCAGATTGAAAGCGCCCAGGAGGAGATTTAACAACCACAGGGTGGACCAGAACCCCCAGGGCGCTCCTTGCCCTCCGGACATCCCCTGGGGGATCCCACCCATTCCCATTGCGCTTAGTGCGATGAGAAGATTCACCGCCGGGCCCGCGAGGGCGATGGCGAACTCCGCGCCGAAACGGCCGGGCGGGAGGCGCACGGCGGTGAACCCTCCCAGGGGCCAGAGGAGAACCGAGGTCACCGGGATCTGGAGCAGGCGGGCGGTCAGCAGATGGCCGATCTCATGCAGCAGCACGAAGCCGAACAGAAGGCCCCACCAGAGCCCTTGCCGAAGGGCTTCCCGCCATCCTCCCAGCGCGCCTGCGCCCAGCGTCGCGACGATCAGCAGCGCCGCCAGGCTCCAATGGACCCGGACCGGTGTTCCGGCAAGGGTGAACAGTTGCAGGGTGAAGGGCCGGGGTTTCAACGATGGCCACCTCTTTTCTCATATACACCCTTTGAGCGAATGAGGGCTGCCAAGCAGGGCGCTCCAGGTGTTCATCAGCGAACCCGATGCCTTAATTACGATAGGACTTACGCAGTTTGTTTCCCATGGGGGCTTTGGGGTGGGGCCATTCCGTCCCACCTTTAGAGCTTTCAACTGCGTAACTCCTATTACGAATAATGATCTGGGGAAGGCCGTCGCAGCGGTCTTCCCCATGGGTTCCGTTGCAGGTTTAAGAAACCCGTTCCAGCAGGTGGATCGCGGCCTCCAGACGGGCCAGCGTCCGCTGGCGGCCCAGCAGGGCGATGGACTCAAAGAGCGGCGGGGTGACCCGCCGGCCGGTCACGGCCACGCGCACGGCCATGAACAGCGTGCCCGCCTTCACCCCCAGGCGATCCGCCAGCCCCCGCAGCGCGGCCTCGATCGTCGCGTGGGTGAATTCCGGGAGGCCTTCCAGCGCTTTTGAGGCTTCCGCCAACCAGATGCGGACCTGGTCCGAGGTGCTCCCCCTGGGCACCAGATCCTCGAGCGCTGGGAAGACCTCTTCCTTCCAGAGGAACTCCAGCATCTCCGCTCCCTCCCGGAGGGTCTTGATCCGCTCCTGGACCAGGGGGATGGCCTTCCGGAGGGTCTCCAGGTCGGGGTGCAGGCCCAGGGCCTCCAGGTAGGGACGCAGGCGCTCCGCCAGCGCCTCCACGGTGAGGCGGCGGATGTAAACGCCGTTCATCCACTCCAGCTTCTCATAGTTAAAAGCTGCTGGCTTGGGGTTGATCCCGGCGATATCAAACTTCTCGATCAGCTCCTCCACCGTGAACAGCTCGGTTTTGTCATCATATGCCCACCCGGTCAGGGCCAGGAAGTTCACCAGGGCCTCCGGAAGATACCCTTCCTCCCGGAAATCCCGGACGAAGACCGCGGTCTCCCAGCGCCCCTGCTCCTGCAGCACCCGCTTGCTCATCTTCCCCTTGCCTGTGGGGCTCAGGATAATGGGAAGGTGCGCGAACTGAGGGGGCTCCCACCCGAAGGCCCGATACAGCAGGATATGCCGCGGGGTGCTGGGGATCCATTCATCGGCGCGCATCACATGGGTGATGCGCATGAGATGATCGTCCACCACGTTCGCCAGATGATAGGTGGGGTATCCATCCGATTTCAGCAGCACGAAATCATCCTGGGTCCGGTTCTGCACAGCGATCTCGCCGTGCACCAGATCGTGGAACGCTGTGGTCCCTTCCAGGGGGACCTTCAGGCGGATCACGTAAGGCTCCCCGGCGGCGATGCGGCGCTGGGCTTCTTCAGGCGAGACGTTGTAGCGGCAGAACCGGTCGTAGCCGGTGGGCTGCTTGCGGGCCTCCTGTTCGCGGCGCAATCGCTCCAGGCGCTCCTCCGAGCAAAAACAATAGTAAGCGTGGCCCATGGCGACCAGACGGTGAGCGTGCTCCCGGTAGATCTCCAGGCGCTGGGACTGGATGTATGGGCCGTAGGGCCCTCCCACATCGGGTCCCTCATCCCAATCCAGGCCCAGCCATCGCAGGGACTCCAGGATATCCTCCAGGGCGCCTGGGACCAGACGTTTGCGGTCGGTGTCCTCGATGCGCAGGATGAACTGCCCGCCGTGGTGGCGGGCGAAGAGCCAGTTGAACAGCGCTGTGCGGGCCCCGCCGACGTGCAGGAACCCGGTTGGGCTGGGCGCGAATCGGACGCGAACGGACATGGTATTTGCTTCCTCCACCTCCAGTTCGTTGAGCGAGCGGATGCAATGCAAGGCCGTGATCGCTCCTATTGTAACGCATCCGGGCGCTGGCTCCCAGGATAAGGGGGAGAGTCCTCGCCGCTGTCTGAGCCTTCTGGGGCGGGCCCATCCCGTGGGATGGAGTCTGCGTCTGGGGTATTCGCTCGAGCGGGTGGGGGAGGCTGAGGGGCAAGCTGCGGCAGCTTTCGGATCGATGGGTTGGGGAAGCAAGCGCAGGTAGGCCGGGGAATGCCGCGGAATTGGGGGACAGAGCTATGGAAAAAAGAGGAGGCGGTCAGAACGCCATATAAGCTCGCCGAGGCCGGATCAGCTCCTGGGCGCATTCCACACTGGCGCCAGGTTCCGGGCTCCTATGGTCCGTCCCGGCAGCGGCTCCCGCGTGAGCCATA
>JAEVEY010000147.1 GCA_016842045.1 Candidatus Thermoflexus sinensis
CCACGGGGACCATGCTGGCCATTGGTGCGGCGGTGGTGGTGCTCCTAACGGTTCTCCTGTGGGTGGTCTGGCAAAGCAAGCGGGAAGTGCCCGAACTGGCCGGCGCCCCGGCTTCGGGATCGGGGCAGTGATCAACAGCCAGGAACGGGCTGCTGCGTTCGCTTGAGCGCCATCTCGCTGAGAATCCGGGTCGCTTCACAGGGGCACCCTGATCAGAGATTGATCAGGGTGCCCCTTTTTGATAGCGCGAGTTCAAAGAGACGCTGAGGTGGGACAGGAAAGATTAACGGAACCAGAGCTTCACTAACACAGCCCGTCCCTCCGCCATAATTTCCCCACCCCGCAATGTTCGACCAGCGATGATTCCTCCACTAATGTCAATTCCTGGCGTCAACATATCCCCCATGGGTATCCCAATCGCTCCGACGGTCAACCCTGCTCCAGTCAGCGCCTGTCGGATGGAGTCCTGGCGCGATAGATGCCATCGAGGATCGAGAGGGGGCTGAGCCTCATAGTATACGACCGCTTGTTCATCGCTCACCCGAGCCCAACCCAGGCGGAGAGAGACCCCGAAGCCCTGCTCCAAGGCGGGGCGCAGAACAGCATCCAGCTCGGTCTCCACTTCAGAACGCGGCGTTGCCGTAGGCCGCGGTGTCCGGGTCGGAGTCCGCGTTGGCGTCCAGGTCGCCGTGAGCGTCGGCGAGGGGAGCGGTGAGGGGGTTGGCGAAGGACGGGGCGTCGGGGTCGGCGGCGCTGGGGTGCGGGTGGGGGTGGGAGAGGGAGGCGGCGAAGGAGAAGGAGTGATGACCGGCGTCAGCACGGGCGCAGCGCATGCCGCCAGAATGAGAAGCCACACCCCAAGGATCGAAATGCGACGCAGGAGGAATGGGAAACCCGAATTTGAGACCAGGGAACATGATGAATAGTAATTCGGAGTCATCAGCTTAGCTCCATATCCGGTGAGATCCCTGGCCGCAAGTCTGCCTTCTGCACCCCCTTGGCAGGGGGATGGACGGCTGTCTTGCCGTCCATCCCCCGCCCGCCCATAGAGAGAGCCGATCAGTAGTTGCGCATGATCAAGGGGAGGAAGATTCGACCCCGCGCCGGAAGGATCAACAGACGATAGCGGGCGTCGCAATGGGCTCCGCTATACCCTGCACGGATCTTCAGGTAATATGTGCCGGATGCCTCCGGCGTCCACCAAAGATCCCGGTTCCCGTAGAACCACCAGGAGTTTACAGGCGACTCATTAGGATTTCGATAAAGCTCAATATCGCCATAAACCCCCCAGCCCGTATCAAAGATACGAATAAGGTAGGGGACCCCCACATCCGAGGCCGGGACTGTGAAAGAGATCCAATCGGTATCGGTAATGGTGTGGAAGGTGTGCGCCTGGATCCCGGTATAGAAGCGAGCCTGCCCCCACTCATCATCCGGCTCGTAGTCATCCGCGCTGACGGGTGGGGGCGGCGGCTCCGATCGGGAGACCGTATGCCCCTGAGCGTTGATGTAATCCACGCGCCCCCGGACACAGGTGTGGTCCATCCGAATGGGACTGCAATCAACCCAGAAGCCGCCCGCGAAGTCCGCGGCATAAGCCCCATCCGTTCCAGTTCGCACCGTCCGACCCCGGATATCCCGGGGATTCGAAGTCCAGCGGACCACGAAGGCCTGAACCCAGTCATTCGCCGGGCCGGAGCCGGTAATGCGCTGGTTCGTAGAATCGCGGCCCACCGTCAGGGATGGAACGGTCAGATCCGCAGTGTCCCCATCCCCAGTTTGGATCTGCAAACGGTCTCCCACTTGTAGGGATATTCCCAGGTCCCGGCCAAACGTTGGGCTGGCCGAGGCTATGGTGGTAGTCAGGACAGATGCACCGCGTTGCACAGTGATGGTCACTGGAATGGAGCCTGCGATGGGCCGGCTTTCTACCACTCCCCAAACCCGTCCTTCCCAGCTTGCCCATACAGTGAAGGCGCTGAGAGGACGATACAGGTAGATGCCCGGCCAGGGGGTCGAGTCCCAGATGAGACCGAATGTTGCAGCGTGGCCATCGCTATCGAAGACCCAGAAATCCGCCTGGTCCATCCCGCCCGCCTGGGCGTTGGGGAAGCTGAGGGTAAAGCTGCCGCCGGCGATGTTTCCCTCGGCGCAGAAATTAGAGTAACTTGCCCATTCGCTACCCCAGTATAGGCTATCCCGCCGGTAATCGAGAAGATAGGCAACCACTCGGGCCGCGCTCGCCTGCCCTCGCAACTGACCTGTTCCCCCATCCAGCCGCGCCGTCAACGTATAGATGGTGGTCTGCTCCGTGGTCCGACCATCCGTAACCTCCACCCGATCCCCCGGTGTGGCGCTATAGAGGTATGCCCAGAATCCTCCTCCCCACCCCGACGGGCTAACTGTATATTGCTCCTTCACGCTATTATCCGGAGCCTTTAGAGTGATAGTAACTACCGTCGCCGATGGATCTCCCCAATAACCGGACAACTCCGTTGAATAACCTGAGCGTTGAGGATGTTCGATGATCAAAATCGGAACGTATCGCCAGAGATATTGAATGTTCCCATCCCGATCTATAATCCTAATATTCACCTCATCTCCGCGCTCCAGATCAAGAGGGGTGCTCATGCTGAAGTGGCCATTCGCATCACTGGTCGTCCCCTGGCATACGAATTCATAGGCACAAGTGTTAGCCACCGGATAACTGGTAGCCTTGTAGAACCATCCCCGGATCCGATGATTCGGTGCAGTAACTCCGGAAATCTGATTGGCCACCCGGTCAAAGGACAGTTGCAAAGATGTCACCGTCATCTGCAGGGTCACCCCCGGGCCGGTCACGGAGATTACATCCCCAGGCTGCATCCGGTCCGGATACCAGCTCACAAAGAAGGATCCGCTCCCGCTCGTTGTCCGTGTCGTGGAGCTGATCACTGTGCCTCCTCGCCACAAAGCGGCCGTGAAAGGGGTTTCGGGCGGGAGGATGCCGTAGAAATAATCTCCTCCCAGCAGGGCTTCCAGATGGAAAGCGGAGACATCCACGAAGGTGCTATTTCCATTCCCATCCCGGGCATATACCCATCCCTTGGCCTGCCCGTCGAAATCCTCTGGGAAGCTAATTGTGAAGTTGCCCGCCCCATCGGTCCCGCCGGTGCGGGTGATCGGGGTGCTGCTGCACAGATCCGGGTTGAGCAACCGCAACACGGCCTCCACACCCCGACCCGGCTCGGTCTGGCCAGCTACCTGATCGGTTTGCGGATTGGCCCAGGCCTTCAAAGGTGCCACCACCGTCTGCGCCGTCCGGCCGTCGGCGCTGACCTCTACCACATCCTTTGGCCGCAATGTCCAGGCATAGCCGGAGGTTCCTCCGCAGGTCGAGCCCAGATAGGGGGGATAGAAGGAATAGTTACCGTTAGAGTCACTGGTCGTGGTTTGCTCAACAATCTTCCGCCCTCCCCGATAGACCCGCAGGATCACCGGGATCCTCGGATCCGTGCGGCCGGTCACATAGGTATATGAAGACCAGGGCGGGGCGTAGACATCAATGCTGGGATTGGTGGCCTGGATGCTCACACCAGCGCTTTGCAGTGTCGACTGGGTCGGCGCAATGCTTAAGGCTTGGAACTGATCGCGCACCGCTTTCGCTCCCGCGGTCACGCAGGAGGGAACATCCGAGCTGCTGACCAACGGAACGCCTGGTGGCAATGGGAGGCTTCGCAGCGTCTGGGAGGATGCTCCCCACACCTCGATCGCAAACAGATCCGGCCGCAAGCGGAACCCTTCAATACGGCCCTCCGCCTGCAGCTCCTGAAGCGCCTTTAACATCGGAGCCGCGGTTCGCTCCGCCCATTGCGCTATGGCGACTTCCACCGCCTCCGGCGCCCGATGAGCCTCCGTAAGGACTTCCTCCACAGATGGAACCGGGAGGGGAATCCAGACCCGATCAGCCTTCTCCGATGTGCCCGAAGGAGGCGGCGTTGGAGCTGCTGCCGCGGAAGCGCTGACCAGGATTCCAAACCCGGCCAGGCTCAGGATGAACACCCATCCCCATATCCCCTTTGGAGATCTATGCATCATGGTGACCTCCTAAAGTGATAGGATTGGGAGAGATCTCGCAATCCAAAGTTGGCACGAAAGCTCCGCGCTCTCCATCCCCCTGCGGTCATAGACAGCAACGCTCTTCCCAGCACCTTTGCCATACTTCATTCCGGGGAGAACAAAAGTCCACCCTCGAGGAAACAAAAGGCAAATCTCCGCCCAGCCGTTGAGGATCTCTGGGTATCTATTCGGAAGGGGAAAAGCGGAAGAGGGAGTCTCCCATCTGCTTCGGCGGGACATCATTCATCACCTCCTCATATCAGGACAATGACTCGCCCAAGCAACCAGGACCTTGAGCAGACATCATGGAAAATTGCTTAGAGGCTTAAAGGTAGGCATCCCAAGGCCGATTCAAAAAGCCGCCAATCGGCCAAAGTCTTCTTTATCCATTATAGATACCCTTCATGAGGTTGTCAAGAATCTTTAAAAATCATCAAGCCTAATGTCTGGCTCCGTTGAGCAGGGCATCGGGGAGAATTCCAGAGAGCTGGGAGGTTTAAAATATGGCCCTGGTTTCCTGCTTCATGAGGTCATGACGGGCAGAATCGCCAGCCGTCCTCCCTAGCGTCGCCTCTAACTGAATCCACCTGGCAACGTGCGCAAAACCCAGGCAGTGAGAGCCAGCGCGATCGCCCACAGGATCCTCCGTGCATGAGGGGAGCGAGCGACCGGATCCTCCCTTAGCAGCAGGCCGAGCAGCGCGATGCCGTAAGCTCCCGGCCCATGACCGAGGGCCACCACCCAGGCCACCCAAAGGGGCCAGGCCAGCCAACGGGCCCTCGGGATCCGCAACCCTGTCCATGCCACTCCAATCGGGATCCCGGCCAGGAAAGCGGCCACGGAGGGGTGCCCGCCCGCAAGTCCCAGCCACCAGGGAAGCGTTCCCGTGATCCACCCTTCCACCATTTCATAGACGTTCTGGCGCTGGAGGCGTCGGGCGAGCGCCAGCGCGATCACCACCCCAAGCGTCAGCCAGATCCCAATCCCCCCGACCAGCCCGATCCCGACTCCGAGCGCAATGAGCGTTGTCGTAATCGCGGCCGGGAGCTCCGGGGCCTCCCGAGCCTGCGCGGCCATCCTCTGGACCAGCCGCCGGATGGTTCGGAGGAAGGCATCCACCGGACTATCGGATTGGAGATAGGGCAGGAAGAGCGAAGAGGGAAGCCCTGAGAAGGAAACCCCTGGATCCCACGAGGCTTCGCGAAACAGCCAGCGCAGGGCTGACCATCCGCCTTCCGCCAGCAGCCACGCCCCAAGCAGCCATGGCCCGGAGATCGATCCACCGCTGGCGATCAGCGCGGCGATCAGGGCGAGGGTCGCTTCCCCCCTTCCAAATAAGATAAAAAAGGGGAAACCCCTGCGGGGGTCCAATCCCATCGAAGGCTTCGGATCAGGCTCTGAGGCCCTGGCCATCATCGGTCCCAAGGACCTGGATCTCTAAGGCTTGCAACACGGAGCGCATCCGCTCGAAGTGGGTGCCGGGCCAGTAAATCCGGCCGCACTCCGGACAGCGGTGGAAGCGCTCATGCTGCTGCCAGATGAAGGCGGGGACATGGAGGGCCACCGCCTCCCGGGACACGACGGTCAGGCGGGCGTTACATACGGGGCACCGGGAGAAGGGCGCGTCCGTGGGGTCCCCGAAACGCTCTCGGATCGCTCGAAGCTGATGGATCAGATCCTCGTGGTCGACCAGGAAGGCATAAGGCCCTCCCCGGCGGGCCAGGGCGTGATCCCGGGTGAGCAGGATTCGATCCTCCGCCTGGGCAATGCGCAGCAAAGCGTCGTCATCCAGGGCCGGATCGTAGCGGGTATCATAACCCAGGATCCGCAACCATTTCGCCAGACGGCCGAGCATCGTGTCGGCCACAAAGCGGGCGGAGCGCTGGTTCTCCTGCGGAGTCATCATGACCCCCTGATGGGTCCGGCGGAGCGCTTCCGATCCTTGTCCTTAAAACTTAACCTTCAGCCAGCTCCTCCAGTTCCGCCTCTTCCTGGCGGCGTTCCCGAGGCCGAAGGTGCGGGAACAGGATGACCTCCCGGATGGATCGACGGTCGGTAAAGAGCATGGTCAGGCGGTCGATCCCCAACCCCAGTCCCCCATTGGGCGGCATCCCATAGCGCATGGCATCCAGGTAGTCTTCATCCATCGGATGCGCTTCCTCATCGCCGGCCTCCCTGGCCCGCCCCTGCTCCAGGAAGCGCTGTTCCTGATCCAGCGGGTCATTGAGTTCAGTAAAGGCATTGCAGATCTCCATCCCTCCGATGAACCCCTCAAACCGCTCCACAGTCCCGGGATCATCCGGGCGGGCCTTGGCCAGGGGCGAGATCTCCCGCGGATAATCATAGACAAACGTCGGCTGGATCAGGTTGGGTTCCACGAAGCGGGAGATCAGGTCATCGATCAGCTTGCCCCGGCTGGCACGAGGGTCCACCTCGATGCCCCGAGCGGCCATGGCCGCCGCCAGGGAATCGCGCGTGGGATGCTGCGCGATGTCGATCCCTGCGAGCTCCAGGATGGCCTCCCGGAGGGGAATGCGGCGCCAGGGCGGGTTGAGGTCGATCTCGTGGCCCTGGTAGATCAGCGTGCGGCGCCCCAGCACCCGGTCGGCGGCGAAGGCGATCAGCTCCTCCGTCAGCCGCATCATCTCATGATAATCTGCGTAGGCCATGTAGCATTCCATCTGGGTGAACTCGGGGTTGTGCTTGAAGGAAATCCCCTCGTTGCGGAAATCGCGGCCGATCTCATAGACCCGCTCGAACATCCCCACGAGCAGGCGCTTGAGGTAGAGCTCAAAGCTGATCCGCAGGTAGAGCTGCTGCTTCAGCTCGTTGTGGTAGGTCACAAAGGGGCGGGCAGAGGCCCCGCCGTAGATCGGTTGCAGGATGGGGGTCTCCACCTCAATGAACCCCCGCTCATCCAGGAAAGTGCGGATGGCCCGGACAAGAGCCGCGCGGGTGCGGAAGATCTCCCGGACCTCCGGGTTCATCATCAGGTCCAGATAGCGACGCCGGTAGCGCGTCTCCACATCCTTCAGGCCGTGCCACCGGGAGGGGGGCGGGTAGATCGCCTTGGCCAGCATACGGAAATCCCGGACGCGGAGGGAGATCTCCCCGGTCCGGGTGCGCATCATCGTCCCCTCGGCCTCGATGAAATCCCCGAGGTCGAAGAACTCCTGGAAAAAACGATAGCGCTCCTCTCCCAGATCGTCGTAGCGCAGGAACAGCTGGAGGCGGCCATCGCCATCGTGGAGGTCCGCAAAGGTCACTTTCCCCATGACGCGGACGGCCGTCAGGCGCCCGGCGACCACCGCCTCCACAGTTTCCTCGCGACCTTCAGCAGCCTGGAACGCCCGGATCGCCTGGGCGCTGGTGTGGGTGCGCCGGGAACGTGGCGGATATGGATCGATGCCATGGGCCCGGAGTCGGGCGACCTTCTCCAGACGACGGCGGACGATCTCACGAAAGAGGGCCATCGCTGGAACCTATTCGATGTGGAGGATACGGAAGCGCAGGACGCCATCCGGGGCGTTCACCGTGACCACATCTCCCACCTGACGCCCCAGAAGGGCCTGTCCCAGAGGGGACTCATTGGAGATCCGACCTCGAACCGGGTCCGCCTCGGCCGAGCCGACCACCTGATAGCGCTCCGGGGTGGAGCTGCCTTCCTCCTGGATCGTCACCCAGCTTCCCAGGGTAACGAAAGTCTTGGGGCCCGCCGTTTCCTCAATGATCACCGCCCGGCGAAGCATGGATTCCAGCATCATGATACGGCCTTCCACGAAAGCCTGCTCGGTCTTGGCGGCCTCGTATTCGGCGTTCTCATCGTAATTGCCTTCGTCCATCGCCAGGTTCAACCGCTTTGCAATCTCCTGACGTCGAACGGTGCGCAGGTATTCCAGTTCTTCCAGGAGCTTCTGATAGCCCTCACGGGTGAGATAAATGGGTTGCTCGTTCATAGAACCTCACAGAATGAGTGGTTTGCGGAGCGATATCCTGTCTAATAGGAGAGTGATAAACAGAAAGAGCGCCCATTCAGGCGCCCCATTTGTTGAAGGATTTATCTTTTGATCCGAGTAATCCCTCCCCTTCTCTCTTGATTATAGCATGCCTTTGAGGGACAAACAAGAGGCCCGTGCCCTTCCCGTCATCAACTCTCATCTGCATCGGTCTCCTGGCCCTCCCCCTGGCCGGACGAATCAAACAGCATCCGCGGCATTTCCTCAATGGGCTCCGGGGCGTTGATTTCCTCTGTGGTTCCTCGAAGTCTTTGCATTTTTTCGAACGCGGGGCGCACACGCCGCTCGAAAGAGCCCAGGGCCGCATTATATTTTTCCACCGCTTGCTTTAATTCTCTCCCAAGATCGGAGAGATGCTCAACAAACCTGGATAGACGCCGGGAGAGCTCCTGGCTCTGCTCCATAATGGCTTGAGCGTTCTCCAGCGCTCGTCGCTGTTGCCATCCATAGGCGATCACTTTCAGGAGCGCCAGGAAGATCACCGGGGTGGCCAGCAGCACCCGTTGCTGGAATGCGAACTCCAGGAGCTCGTGATCCCCTTCAAAGGCAGCGCTCAGGATGGGCTCCCCGGGAATATACATCACCACGAACTCCGGCCCGGGATTTCCCAGAGACCGCCAGTATTCCTTGCTGCTCAATGCGCGGATATGATTCTTTAGAGCCTTTGCATGATCCTCCAGGTGTTTCTTGCGCTCCCTCACATCAGTGGCCTCCACTGCCCGCAGGTAGGCATCCATGGGAGCTTTTGCATCTACGGCGATAGAGCAGTCGTTGGGCAAACGAACTACCAGATCAGGACGGGAACCCTCGCTGAGGCTTGGCTGGGACTCGACGTCCACATACTCCTGCATGCCCGCCAGCTCCACCAGACGCTGCAACTGGATCTCCGCCCATCGCCCGCGAGGGATAGAGGCTTTCAGCGCGCTGGCGACCTCGGTGGTATGTTTCTGCAACTCGCCGATCGTCTGGAACAGCCGATCCAGCTCCTCTTTGAGAGCGCCATGCGCCTGCGCCTGCTCCTGTAGCCGTTTGAGTAATGGGTCGAACTGCTTCTGGGTGATCTCAACCAGATCCTTCATCGCATCCTTCATCGCATCCCCGGTGATCGCGCGCAGATGGTCCCGCATCGCCTCTGGCGATGCCTGCCCTCTTAACACTTGAAGCTCTGCCCGGAGCTCCGCCTCCCGAAGACGTCTCCACAGGAACATGACGAGCGCCCCGAAAATGAACCCAAGGGTGAACCCCATCGTGGCCCCTATGAGGGTCCATCCAATAAGGGATCCCATGGCGCTCCCTCCTGCCTGTGGGTTCCCTCATGGCATACTGACCAGCGCCTGGAGAATCCGGCGTAAAGCGAGCCTGCTTCTCGTCATGAACCGCTCGCGCAGCGAACCCATGCCACCGCTTCAATTCGGCGCGCCGAACCGCTGAATTCTTCCCCTGGACTTAAAAGGCTCGCGGGAGGCCCGTCCGTCCCCAATTTCCCCGTCCCCAGGGCCTGAGGGGCCCTGGGGACGGGGTCCTTCCGATGGCCGGTCAGAGGCGCATCCGATCAGCGAAAAAACGCCGTCTGTCCCTTCAGGATGCGGCTACTTCCTCCTGGATATAACACTCCAGGATATCCCCCACGGCGAAATCGTGGAATCCCTCCAGCCCGATCCCACACTCGTAGCCGGCCCGGACCTCGGTGACGTCGTCCTTGTAACGCTTGAGGGAGGCGATGCGGCCCTCGTGGATCTTCTGGCCGCCCCGCAGGACCCGCACCAGGGCGTTCCGCCGGATCTCGCCATCCCGAACGTAGCACCCGGCCACCTGACCGCCCCGCACCTTAAAGACCTGGCGGACCTCCGCGTGGCCCAGGACTCGCTCCTGTACGGTGGGGGCCAGCATGCCCTTTAGGGCCTTCTCTAAATCCTCCTCGATGTGATAAATCACATTGTAAAGCCGAATATCCACCCCCTCGCTCTCTGCCAGCCGTTTCGCCGCTGCATCTACCGGAACGTTGAATCCAATGATGATCGCATCCGAGGCAGCTGCCAAGGTAACATCTGAGACGCTGACCTCGCCCGCGTCGGCGTGAAGGATATTCAGCTGGAGCTGGTCCTTCGCGTGCTTCTCCACCAGCCGCTGCAGAAGGCCAACAATCGGCTCGATGGAGCCCTGAACATCCGTCTTGACAATGACGTTGAACTCGCGGACCTTGCCCGCCTGCATGCGGCGGTAGAGATCCTCCAGGCTCATCCGCCGGACCTGGCGCTGGCGCTGGCGCTCGGCCGCTCGTCGCTCGGCCAGTTCCCGGGCCTGACGCTCGCTCTCCACCACCTCGAAGAGATCTCCTGCCTCCGGCACATCCGAGAGCCCGAGGACCTCCACCGGCGTGGAGGGGGGCGCCTTCTTCAACGGACGGCCCCGATCGTCGAACATGGCGCGGACCCGACCGTAGGTGGCGCCCGCCACGATGATGTCCCCCTGCTTGAGCGTGCCGTTCTGCACCAGCAACGTGGCCACGGGGCCCCGCTTATCCACCCGCGCATCGATCACCGTACCCACCGCCGGGCGATCCGGGTTGGCCTTGATCTCCCGGGTCTCGGCCACCAGCAGGATCGCCTCCAGGAGGTCCTCAATGCCGATGCGCTGCTTGGCTGAGACCTTAACCACAATGGTGTCGCCTCCATATTCCTGGGGAACCAGGCCGAGCTCCGAGAGCTGGCTCATCACCCGCTCGATGTTGGCGGTAGGCTTATCGATCTTGTTCAGCGCCACGATCACCGGCAGGCGGGCGGCCCGGGCATGAGCCAGGGCCTCACGGGTTTGCGGCATCACCCCATCATCCGCGGCCACGACCAGGACCGCGATGTCCGTGACCTGGGCGCCGCGGGCCCGCATCTGAGTGAACGCCTCATGGCCTGGCGTGTCCAGGAAAGTGATCTTGCGCCCGTTGTATTCCACCTGGTAGGCGCCGATCCGCTGGGTGATTTGCCCCACCTCCCGCGCCGCCACGTCCGTGCGTCGGATGGCGTCGAGGAGGGTGGTCTTCCCGTGATCCACATGGCCAAGGACCACCACTACCGGCGGCCGCGGCTTCAGCTTGGAAGGATCCTCCCCCGCATAAAGGCGCTCCCAGAGCAACGAGGGGCCTTCCTCCTCAACGGCCTCCGGCGGTCGTTGTTCTCGCGGCTCAAAGCCGAACTCATGGGCCACCAGGGCTGCCGTCTCGTAATCGATGCGCTGGTTGATGCTGGCCATAATGCCGTTGTGCATCAGGACCTTGATGACATCGATGGGGCTTACCGACATGAGCGCGGCCAGCTCGCGCACCGTAATGCTCGCCGGGATCTCAATCTCTTTCCGTCCGTTTTGCCGCATCCCATACCTCCTCGTGAAACGAGATAGATCCGCGTCCAGCCCAACAAAAACCGGCACGGTGGCCCAGGCCGACCGTGCCGGTGGATCCGATTGAGGCTTCTCCCCAGGCCGTGTAAACGGGCTGGGGAGCTCTCCGGCGGTCCCCTTCAGGGTCGCATCACCCCTCATCCTCCGGCAGGGTCGAGGCATAGGCCACCAGCGCCATCCGGTCCTCCTCCCGCAACGCCTCCATCCGCAGGGCGTATTCCAGGCGCCCATCTTTCAAGGCCCGTTCCCAGCAGGAACGCCGGGGATGCAGGTAAGCTCCCCGGCCTGATTTCTTCCCCGTCGGATCGATCTCCACCCGGCCCTCCGGCGTGCGGACGATACGGATCATCTCCCGCTTCGCCTGCACCTGCCGGCAGCCCACGCATGTGCGCTGAGGGATATGCTTCCGAGCCATAGAGGTTCTACCCAAGTTCTAAGAAATAAAGCAGGAGTTGGAGCCAGATACCGAAGGCATCCGGCTCCACCTCTGTTTACGCGGATTCAGTGGCCAGAATTCGCCGCAGGCATGCTTCGGCTGGGGGCAGGGGTTCCTGGAAGAGCCATTCGACCTCCAGCCAGAAGCCGGGCACCGCCTGGCTGGTCAGCCTCCCTTCCTGCATCCTCTTCACCTCCACCTCTGCGCCCCTCAGCCGATGAACCACCACCTCCCCCCGCTCCCGATCCACCACCCAATACTCCGGGATCCCCGCCTCCCGATATTCGGCTGCCTTCTCCCCCAGATCCATCCCCCGCGTGGCCGGACTGGTCACCTCCACCACCAGCGCCGGCCGCACCTCCAGAGGCACCCCACGCGCCTTCCCCACCTCCTCCGGCGGCACCACAAACACATCCGGCTCCCGAATCACATCCGGCAACACCCGAAGCGCCGCCGGACCCATCAGGACCTTCCCCCCTCCCCTCGCCTCACAATAGCCCCGTAAGAGCCAGTAAAGAAAGCCGACGAGATCCTGATGTTCTGCGGTGGCGGGCGAGTGCATGATGAGCTCTCCGCGCACGAACTCCCAGATTTGATCCTCGGGAGCCTCCTGCAGGTAACGCTCCAGCGTCCAGCCCCCCATCCGCACCACGTAGGGGCCAGCAATCGGTTCCTTCCGCTCATCCACCACCATCACATGCATCATCCCCCCCTGCCTCTATAGCCACCGACGGCCTCAATCGCTCACTCCCCTCTCAGCGAGGATGCGTCGCAGGCATGCTTCGGCGGGGGGCAGGGGTTCCTGGAAGAGCCATTCGACCTCCAGCCAGAAGCCGGGCACCGCCTGGCTGGTCAGCCTCCCTTCCTGCATCCTCTTCACCTCCACCTCTGCGCCCCTCAGCCGATGAACCACCACCTCCCCCCGCTCCCGATCCACCACCCAATACTCCGGGATCCCCGCCTCCCGATATTCGGCTGCCTTCTCCCCCAGATCCATCCCCCGCGTGGCCGGACTGGTCACCTCCACCACCAGCGCCGGCCGCACCTCCAGAGGCACCCCACGCGCCTTCCCCACCTCCTCCGGCGGCACCACAAACACATCCGGCTCCCGAATCACATCCGGCAACACCCGAAGCGCCGCCGGACCCATCAGGACCTTCCCCCCTCCCCTCGCCTCACAATAGCCCCGTAAGAGCCAGTAAAGAAAGCCGACGAGATCCTGATGTTCTGCGGTGGCGGGCGAGTGCATGATGAGCTCTCCGCGCACGAACTCCCAGATTTGATCCTCGGGAGCCTCCTGCAGGTAACGCTCCAGCGTCCAGCCCCCCATCCGCACCACATAGGGGCCGGCAATCGGTTCCTTCCGCTCATCCACCACCATCACATGCATCGCCCTCACTCCTCCAGCCAGTCCCGCACCCGCCCGCCGCGCATCCGCCGCAGCCACGTTTCATCTTCGTAATCGATCTCATAGCGGACCCGACGGCGCTCCTTGCCCTTCCCCGCTTTCTTGCGCCGTCGGAGCTCTTCCTCCTCTTCTTCCTCTTCTTCATCCTCATCGCCCTCGATCTCCACGGGCTCCGGCTCTGGAATGGGGAAGGAAACCTCGAGAGGCTCCAGCGCCGGCTCTGGAACCGGGATCTCCCCCTCAACCTCCCGCGCAGTTTCCTCGCTTAGGGGGCTCTCCCTGCCCTCCAGGGCGAGGGGCTCGGGCACGGCCTCCTGGGTGGATGGGGCCGGCTCCGCGGTTGCCACCGGCTCTGGAATGGGAGCCTCCTCCGCCACCCGGGCCGGCTCCGCCGGCTGCGGGGCAGGCTCCGGCTTCTCCACGGGGACTTCCAGAGCTTCCACCTGCGCCGCTTTCTGCGCTTTGCGGCGAGCCCGCTCGGCCTCCCGCCGGGCCATATAGGCCTGATAGGCCGCCTCCAGGAAGGTTCGGGCATCCCGAAGCTCATCCGCGCTCCAGGGCAGCCCTGGCTGGCTCTTATGACGGGCCAGGGCCTCCCGCATCGCCGGGATCAGCCGGGCGGCCTCCCCCATGCGTTCCTGTAACTCGGGATCTTCCACGCGAGGGAGCCACTGCTCCAGCGCCTCCGTCAGGCTATGGATGTCGATCCGCCATCCGGTCAGGCGCGCCGCCAGCCGGGCGTTCAACCCCTCCCGACCGATGGCCAGGGAGAGCTGATCATCCGGCACCACCACCTGCGCCGTCCGCTCCGATCGCTTCTCTTCAAACAGGTGCACGGTGAGCACCCGGGCCGGGCTCAGGGCTTTCGCAATGAAGATCGCGGGGTCCGGATGCCACTCGATCACATCGATCTTCTCGCCTCCCAGCTCGTGGACCAGGTTCTGAATCCGCATGCCGCGCTGACCGATGCAGGCACCCACCGCGTCGATGTTGGGCTGGGTGGCGGCCACGGCCACTTTCGTGCGCTGGCCCGGCTCCCGGGCGATGGCCTTGATCTCCACCAGGCCGTTGTAAATCTCCGGCACCTCGGTCTCCAACAGCCGGCGGATCAGGTTTTTGTGAGTGCGGGAGAGGATCAGCTGCGGCCCCCGAGGCGTCTGCCGCACCTCGGCCAGGTAAGCGCGGATCCGCTGATGGGGCTGGAGCCGCTCCCCTGGCACCATCTGGTTGCGGGGCAGGATGGCCTCGGCCCGCCCCTGAGCCAGCAACACCGTCGCCCCCTGAGGGGTGACCGCCTGAACCACCCCGTGGACAATCTCTCCTTCCTGTTCGGAAAAATAACGGTAGAGATAATCCCGCTCCGCCTCCCGGATGCGCTGCAGAACGATCTGCCGCACGTTCTGCGCGGCGATCCGCTGAGCGAAGTTCGCCGGCGTGACATCCAGGCGGATGGTCTCCCCCACACGAACATCCGGGCGGATCCGACGGGCTTCCTCCAGCGAAATCTCATGGCGGGGATCCCCCACCGTCTCCACCACCGTTTTCTGAAGGAAGACCCGGATCTGTCCGCTCTCCAGATCGATCTCCACATCCACGGCCTGGGTGCTCCCCACATCCGTCATGCGACGGAACACGGTCGCCAGGGCCCCTTTCAGGACGTCCAGGACAACCTCGCGGGGAAGATTCCGATCGGCCGCGATCTGATTCACTGCCAGCAGGAGCTCGCTTTTGGCCATTCGATGGCTCCTCTTGCTGCGTATTCGTCCGGGATCACGCGGTTGATCCTGTCGGGATCGGAAGGCTCAACGGGCCGCCGCAGGCCGCCCATTCCGCCTGACCACACCCTCTATGAACAACACAGGGGCGCCCGACTGCGCCCCTGTTGATGACGAGGAATGTTCCGATGATGAAACTCACACCACAGGCAGGCCCTTCTCCGCAGCCCGCCCACTCTCCAGGACCCCGTGCAAGGATCCACCGCACCGTTCTGTTTTACATTTTAAACATAGCCTTCCGAAACGTCAAGGCAAGCCGGGTAGAGCTCAGACCTTTTCCGTCATTATCTCGTTCAGATCCAGCGGATGGCCCCACCCCCTGGATCCTCTCCTCCCCACGGCCCTTCGGGCTGTGGGGAGGAGGGATCAGAATGCTGGGGCGAGCCGGGCGCCTTTGGCGCCCGGCTCGCCTCTACCCCCCATGGGAACTCTATCGCCGGAACCAGTCCGGCGGCGGCTCCCAGTTGTCCGGAATGAGAAGCGGACGCAGGCGGCCGCTGGCCTCCGGCGGGCCGATAATCCCAAGCTCCTCCAGCCGGTCGATCAGGCGGGCCGCTTTCGGGTAGCCGATGCGCAGCTTCCGCTGAAGCAGGGACGTTGAGGCCCCGCGATGGCGTTTAATGATCTCGATCGCTTCCCGTAAAAGGGTCTCCTCATCTTCCTCCTCGAACTCGCCACGGCTCACCGAACGGCCGCTCCCCACTTCCAGGGAGGTCACCATCCCCTCCCAGGGAGCAGGCTCCGGTCGCTCATCCGCGTAACGCTCCTGCCAGAACCGCACCACCCGCTCCACCTCAGCATCTGAAACATACGCGCCCTGAACCCGAACCGGCTTCCCCAAATCCGGCGGGAGGAAGAGCATATCCCCGCGCCCCAGCAGGGTCTCCGCCCCCGGCATGTCCAGGATCACCCGCGAGTCCACCGAGGAGGCCACCGCAAAGGCGATGCGGGCCGGGAAGTTGGCCTTGATCAGCCCGGTCACCACGTCCGTGCTGGGGCGCTGCGTGGCGATCACCAGATGGATGCCCGTCGCCCGCGCCATCTGCGCCAGCCGGGTGATGGTCCGCTCCACATCGACCGGCGCCGCCATCATCAGGTCGGCCAGCTCATCGATGAACAGCACGATATAAGGCAGCCGGGCTTCCCCGGCCTCCTCCGCCCGGGCGTTGAAATCCGCGAGGTTCCGCGCCCCCGCGGCCGCAAATTGCCGGTAGCGCTCCTCCATCTGGCGGGTGAGCCAGCGTAAAACCCCCACGATGCGCTCGATCTCGAATTCTACCTTCCCATAAAGGTGCGGCAGCCCGTTCCACCGCACCAGCTCCACCATCTTGGGATCGATCAGAACCAGGCGGAGCTCCTCGGGGGTGTTGTTGTAGACCAGGCAGGTGATCAGCGCATTGATGCACACCGACTTCCCCGAGCCCGTGGTCCCGGCGATCAGCAAATGAGGCATCGCCGCCAGATCGGCCACCACCGGCCGACCGGCCACATCCCGGCCCAGGGCGATGGCCAGAGGCGACCCGACTTTCCGGAACTCCGGAGAGGCCAGTAAACCGCGCAGGCGGACCACGCTGATCTGCCGGTTCGGGACCTCAATGCCGATAAGGCCACGGCCGGGGACCGGGGCTTCGATCCGCAGCGAAGGGGCGGCCAGGGCCAGAGCGAGATCGTTGGCCAGGGCGGCGATCTGAGCGACCCGGACCTTCTGACGGCGCACCTCTCCCTCCGGCCCCGGGCGCTCGATGTAACCCGGCAGCAACCCGAACTGGGTGACCGCCGGACCCTGGGTGGCTTCCACCACCCGGGCCTCCAGCCCGAACTGCCGGAGGGTATCCTCGATGATCGCCGCTTTCTGGCGGATCTCCTCCGGCGAGACCGTGGCCGGCTCATCTTCCTCAAGGAGATCCAGCGGAGGCAGGCGGCGATCCCGCTTCACCCGGACCGGGCGCCGGGGCACCGCGGTCACGATCTTCAGATCCCCAGGGGCCGATCGTGGAGATGACCGGACCGGTTTCGGAGGCGGCGGTGGGGTGGCCGACAGCGCCGGCGCCGGGGCCGGCTCTGTTACCTTTGAGGATGGAGGGGTCCATCGGGCAAGGGCGAACCATCCGCTGATCCCGGTCGCCAGAATGAGGAGAACCGCTCCCACGCCGGGCCCTAACGGAGCGGATGCGGCCGTCCATATCAACCAGCCCAGCGTTCCGCCCCCTTCCCCATGCTCGATGATCTCCCAGGGAGTTTCACGAGTCAGGAGGGCCAGCCCGTGGGCCAGGCCGAAGAGCCCCAGCAGGGCCCCTTCGACGGCCAGGATCCGCCAGCCGTTCGGCGCCGGTGCTCGGCCCATCGTCCGCAACAGCATCCACATCCCGATCCCCGCCCAACCCGCGGCGACCGGCAGGCTGCCCCATCCGAAGAGGCTCCGCAACAACCCGGCCCACGCATCGCTCCACCGGCCCGGGCTGAGGCCCAGCAACGCCAGGCCGGAAAACAGCCCCAGGCCGATCAGCCCGAGCGCGACCACCTGACGCTCCCGTCGCCCGAAAGCCGGCGTGCCATACCACCGGGGTGGACCCAGCCGTCGGATCCACTCGGGGAGGCCGGAAGGAGCCTGGGGCCCGCTGGGCCTGGCGCGGACCGGCTCCCCGCGAGCCGGGCGAGCATGGACCGTTCGAACGCGTCGCTTCATCGGAGCTCAGGGGATCGCTTGAACGTGATGATGTGGTAGGACAACTGCTCGCAGTTGTCCTGCAGAGGCGCAGGCAGATGGAGCCAATCCGATGCGCCATTCGCGTCTTCGTGCCCCATTCGTGGACGGCACTCTAACTCAACCCCCGTCGGCTGAGCCCGATTCGTCGGGCCGCCGGATCGATATTCACAATGCGGACCTGCAGCCGCTGCCCTTCGCGCACAATTTCGCGAGGATGATTTATCTCTGCATCACCGAACTCGGAAACGTGCAATAGTCCCTCCACGCCTTCCTCCAATTGAACAAAGGCCCCGAAGTGGGTCACCGTGGTCACCACCCCTTCCACCACCTGACCTACCCGATAGCGCTGGGCCACGGTCTCCCAGGGATCCGGTTTCAACCGTTTCAGAGAGAGCTGCACCCGTCGCTCCTCCGGGAGGACATCCAGGACCAGGACCTCCAGCTCCTGGCCGACCTGGACGATGGCGCCGGGATCGGTGACCCGGCCCCAGGACATCTCGGAAAGATGGAGCAGCCCTTCGAAGCCGCCCAGATCGACGAACGCCCCAAACGCGGTCACCTTCGTCACCGTTCCTCGACGGACCTCCCCAGGCCGCAGCTCAGCGAGCAAGGCGTCGATGCGAGCCTGATCCTGATGGGCCAGCCGTTCCGAAAGAACGAAACGCCCGCCCACCTCATCCACTTCGATGACCCGAACCTGAAGGGTCTGGCCTACATACCGGGCCAGCGCGGACTTCCGGGAGGGGCCATTCAGCGCGTTGGGGAACTGAAGAAGATGGGAGGCCGGGATGAACCCTCTGGGCAGCCGTTCGGCCTGGACGATCAACCCGCCCCGGTTATAGCCCACCACCGTGACCGTGAGGGTCTGGCCGGATTCCAGCAACGCCCGGGCCTCCCGCCAGTCCGGCTCTCCGCCTTCCAGATCCCATGGGCCGGGCATCGGGATCGGATGACCGCGGCCCATCCCGAGGCCCTCCCAGATCTCCTCCGGCTCCGCTTCCGGAGCCGGGGAGGCGGCGAACTCGCCCTGGGTCATCAGGGCCATCCAGTAATCCTCCGAGGGAGGCACATAGCCTGGCTCAGTGACACGCATCCTGCGATCCCTCCTTTCTTCCAGATTCTGCAGCGGTCGCATTCGCACGACGAAGGATCAGCTCTTTTGCTCCCCGTCTCCCCTGCCCACAGCAGCCCTACGGGCCGTAGAAAGGCCCGCCATCCCGGCAGGCAAATCCCGCGACTGCGGGAGGACGACATACCGGGGCAAAAGACCCCCTTTACCGCGCTCACGGAAGCGACGGCTACTCATTCCATTGCCGTCTGCCATTATAGCCACGGGCGGGAGAGGAGCAAACGGGGGAAAGGCTCGTCCGATCGTTCCCTTCTCCCCTGCCGCTCCACGGCGGGGGAAAGGAAGGTGAGGAACAAGCCAGGACCACCCTCTGTATCGCATTATCCCCACCACAAAAGAATGAGCGGCATGCACAGGAAGGCGATCAGGAAGAGACTTAGAAGCATCCGGCGATCCATCATGATCTCAAAGACCCGGATCAGCAGACCCCGATACCACCGATAACCCGCGAACAGGATCCCGGCCGAGATCGCGCTGACGCTGATCATCTCGGTCAACACCACCCCGACAGCGGCCGGATTCCCCAGGGCCAGCGCGGCGAGCAGCGTATCCATGAAGGTGCTGATGTTGGCTCCCATCACATAGGGGATCAGGTGCTCCCGTCGAATCCAGCCCCGTGTCACCGAGGGCACCAGCAATCCGATGGAGACGGATACCGACATCGTGAGGGCCGTCACCGCGAGCCCGAGGCCGAAGATCGGCCATGGGGAATCCGGCGGGGGATCCGCTTCCGCGCGCGTCAGATGGGGGAAGGGGATGGCTCGATCCAGCGCCTGAAGCGCAATGCCAACCAGGAAAAACCCCAGGAGGAAAAGGGAGATCCCGATGGCGCTCTCGGGTGCGGGCTTCCCAAACCCCCGGCTCATCCCGCTACGCAGGATCCCCTCAATGGTCTGGACGAACGCTCGAAAGGGCTCCAGAAGGGCAGGCAGGAAAGGAGGTCGCCATCGGGCGATCCACGGGACAGGAACATAGGGCAACAGGAAGAGGCCCAGGGCAGTGGCCGGAAGATAGGTCGTAGCGGTTACCCAGAAGGTGACAAACCCGGTGGTCAGGCTGTTCCAGGGATGTCCCCGGCGCCATGCGTAGCGCAATCCGATGAGGAACAGGACAAACGAAGCTCCCAGACGGGATCCGGTGAGCATGGTGAGGGTGGCGGCCGGGGAGAGCGCCTGCGCATCCTGAAGGCTGACCGCAGCTGCGGCCACAGGGGAACCACTGAGCGTCAGACAGGCCATCAGCCAGCCCAGCCCCAGGCTGTGCCATGGGGAGGGAAGCCTTCCCGCCTCCGCCAGAACAGGGGTCAGATGAGCCGCCCCCGCGCGCATCAGCAACAACGCGAACAGGAAGAGCGCCAGCCCACCCGCTCCCCACAATCCACGCTGGACCCCAGTCTGTAACAGTCCGATCCTGCCCGATCGCTTCATCGCGGAAAGCCCGGGAAGAGAGGGGGAAGGATCAACCCCTTGATCCACTGAATCGCAAGGGAAAGATCCGGATGCTGGGTCAGTCCGATTGGGAGCTTGGGGAGGAATCCAGCCCTTCCAGGCCTCGCCATCGACTGCCTTCCTCCGGCGGGCCGATCAGCCCTCGGGCCTCCATGAGATCGATCAGACGGGCAGCCCGGTTGTAACCGATGCGGAGCTTCCGCTGCAACAGCGAGATCGAAGCCCGCCGATGCAGGCGCACGATTTCCACCGCCCGCTGCAACAGAGCCTCATCCGGCTCCTCCTCGATCTCTCCTTCTCGTCCGCCTGCCCGAACGGGTTCCTGGGATGGCATCCCTCCCCCGGACCTGGGCGGGACTGGAGGCGGCGCTGAGATCGCTCCCCGGCGCTCGCGTCCTGGGGCCGGGCGGGGAAGCCCCCGGATGCCCTTCCAGTAGGTGACGATGCGCCGGATCTCCTCATCAGAAACAAAACAACCCTGAGCCCGGATTGGCTGGCCCTGATCGGGAGCCAGGAAGAGCATATCCCCGCGCCCCAGCAGGGTCTCCGCCCCCGGCATGTCCAGGATCACCCGCGAGTCCACCGAGGAGGCCACCGCAAAGGCGATGCGGGCCGGGAAGTTGGCCTTGATCAGCCCGGTCACCACATCCACACTGGGGCGCTGGGTGGCGATGATCAGATGGATGCCCGTCGCCCGCGCCATCTGCGCCAGCCGGGTGATCCGCCGCTCGGTTTCCTCCGGCGCGGTGATCATCAGATCCGCCAGCTCATCCACCACGATCACCAGATACGGCATGCGGGGCTCGCCCCGCTCTTCCGCCCGCCGGTTGTAATCGGCGATGTGACGCGCGCCGACGGCGGCAAAGACGCGATACCGGCGCTCCATCTCCCGCATGGCCTCCTGAAGCACCCGGGGCACCTTCTCGATCTCCACCACCACCGGGGTCCAGAGGTGCGGGATGCCGTTATACGGCGTCAGCTCCACCCGTTTGGGATCGATCAGGATCAGCCGCAAATCGTCCGGCGTGCACGTGCATAGCAGCGAGACCAGGATCGCATTGAGAGCCACCGATTTCCCGGATCCGGTCGCTCCCGCGATCAGGAGGTGTGGCATCGCGGTGAGATCGGCCACCAGGGGCTCGCCGGAGACCGTTTGCCCGAGGGGCAGCCGCAGGGGGGAGGCGATGGAGCGGTACGCCTCGCTCTCCATCACTTCGCGCAGCCGAACCAGGGCCGCCCGTTCATTGGGAACCTCGATGCCCACCAGGCCCCGACCCGGGATCGGCGCCAGGACCCGGACCGCGCGGGCGGAGAGGGCCAGGGCCAGGTCATCCGCCAGGGCAGCGATCTGGCCGACCTTCACCCGGGTGGAGCGACCTCCCCGGGAGATCTGTCCGGGCTCCAGACCGAAAAGGGTCACGGTAGGCCCGCGCTGGACCTCCACCACGCGGGCCTCGACCCCCAGGCTGCGCAGCGTTTCCTCAATAATCCGGGCTTTCTCCCGAAGATCTGTCTCATCGATCTCCACTTCTTCTTCGGGGTCCAGGATCTCCTCCAGACGGGGGAGCGTCCACTTCGGCCCCTCCGGGGCGATCTGCAAGGGGGCCTCGATCTCCTCCCAGCCCTCAGAGGGCTCCGCGGTTCCCGCCGCCTCTGCAGGAGCTTCCTGGATCTCTGTTTCTCCAAGGATTCGCGGAGATCGATCGGGAGAGGTCGGGGAAGCCACCGGCTCGGATGAGGTCCGTGGGGGAAGATGGATCTGAAGGCTTCCATCCGAGGAACGGCCCGGCCGAAGGCCTCGAAGCCCGCGAAGCCCCCGAATCGCCCATTCCAGGGGACGTTCCGGCGAAAGACGGAACGTCCCCATCAAACCCGCCCAGATCATCCCCAGCAGAACCAGCCACGCCCCGACCGGGCCCAGGTTTTCCGTCAATCCCCGGACCAGCGCGGCGCCCACCGTTCCACCCATTCCCCCTATCTCATCCAGGGCCATCAACAGCGATCCGTAAAGCAAGAAGAGGCCGAGGAGGAAAGAGGGCCGGGGACGGGGGACCTGCTCAAAGCGTCGGATCAGCAGCCAGGCTCCGCCTGCGATCATCCCCAGTGGGAACGCGAAGACCCCGCCTCCCAGCCAGCGGATCAGGGCGAGAAGGAAAGGGGCCAGCCCGGGCGCCTGCTGGGGAGCCAGTAATCCGAACGCCACCGGGATCCCACCCAGGAACAATATCAGGCCCAGCAGATCCAGCTGCTGATCCAGCGTGAGGGTGGGCCTCCAGCGAGGACGGCCTTTGGGAGAAGTGGTCCGGCGAGCGCCGGACGTTCTCTCCCGAGCCCCTCCTTTGGTCCGCCGACGCTCCGCGGCGGCGCGTTTTTTCGGACTGCCCACGGTCCGCGCTCCGTTGGTTTCCGGAAGGATTTGGGGGGATTTCACAGACGGGCCGCCAGAGGGGGCCCGTCTGTGAAACATCACTGCCAGATGCCGGGGATCGCCGTTCCACACCGATAACAGGTCCCCCGCCCGCTGAGATGATCCACCAGGATCCGGAAGCCATGGCGGGCGATGAGGAGGGCATCACAATTCGGGCAATACGTGTTCTCAAACGGCCCCACCCGGCCCGGGAGGTTGCCGGCGTAAACATAGCGCAATCCTGCCGCCTTCCCGATCTCCGCCGCCCGGATCAGGGTCTTCACCGGCGTCCAGTCCCGATCCGTCATCTTGTAATCCGGATGGAAGGCCGTCACATGCCACGGGATGTCCGGAGAGATCGAGGCCAGGAACTCCGCTGCATCCCGCAGCTCTTCGTCGGAATCGTTGAAGCCCGGCACCACCAGCGTAACCACCTCCAGCCACAGGCCGCTCTCGTAGACCAGACGGATGCCCTCCAGGACGTTCTTCAACGGCATCCCCAGGGCCCGGTAGTTCTTATCCCGCATGCTCTTGAGGTCGATCTTGTAGCCCACCAGGTAAGGGCGCAGATACTCCAGGACCTCGCGGGTGAGGTTTCCATTGGAAACATAGACGCACCGCAGCCCATGGGCAATGGCTTCTTTAAAGATCGCCACCGCCCACTCCGAGGTGATCAGCGGCTCGTTGTAGGAGCTCCCCACTAACTGCGCACCATAGCGCCTGGCCAGGGCTACCATCTGCTGGGGCGTGATTTCCTCCGGCATCATTCCCGCGGCCGGATCCCGTAAAGCTTGAGAGATGTTCCAGTTCTGACAATAACTGCAATGAAGATCGCAACCCAGCATACCGAAGGTCAGCGTATAGGAGCCAGGCAAGATGTGGAAGAACGGCTTCTTTTCCGTGGGATCCACCTGGAGAGCCGCGACGTAACCCCACGGGACATACAGGGTGCCATCCCGATTGAAACGCACCTGGCAGATCCCCCGGCGGCCCGGACGGATCAGACAGCGATGCCCGCAGGCATAGCAACGCACCGAGCCATCGGGGAGCCGCTCATAGAGCTCGCCCGGCCGCGTCAACGCATCCAGCACATCCGCCAGCGTTCGAACCTCCGCCATCGCCTCACCCCCTTCCACGAAAACCAGGCCGGGAGCCTGCCTTCTTTTCGGGCTTCAGAAAACGCGAAGGTGTCTCCCACGATCTATATCAACTGGACTTTGGACAAACTCCTCCCTTTCCTCAGGATAGGGGATTGGGGGTGGGTGGGGCTGCCTTCGGCGGCCCCACCCACCCCCAAATCCTTCAACTTCCCCCCTCCCCGCGGCCCAAAGGGCCGCGGGGAGGGGGGAAGGGGGGAGGGGCTTGCCTCGCGCAAGGGAAGGGCCTGAACGAGAAATCAGACGGCCCGTTTGTCCAAAGTCCAAATATCAAGGGCCCTGTCTATTTTTCATCGAAGGTTTTCGGGGGCTGGACCAGGGCTTTCAACTCCCAGCCCAACCCTCGAGAGGCTGGGGGCCGGGCAGATCGCCGAAGGCGGCCTTCCCAGCCCCCAAAACCTCTCCACCCGAAGGATGCAACGAGTCTACCTTATTTTAACCCGCTTTCCTGGAGTTGAATGGGGCTCTGGACAAATTCGCTGACTCCTCTATCCAGGGCTTTTTGGGGAGGCAGGCCGGGTCGCCAGAGCCGATCCCGCCTGCCCCCAGGCCGCGGGGAGGGGCCGTTAGGGGTGGAGCCCTCGAAGGCAGTCCCATCCCAAAATCCCTGTCCGGCTGGAAAAGGAGCGAAAAGATGCGGGCAGCGGCTTTGCCGCTGCCCGCATCTTCGTCACCACTTCATCCACGGATGGGCCTGGCCATCCGCGGTGAGAAGATAGATCGTGAGCGGTCCGGTCCGGTGGCCGCCCATCCCGGGAGATCCAGGAGGCATGCCCGGGAGGGCGATGCCCCGGGCGTCCGGACGCTCCGTCCACAGACGGGCGATGGCCTCCAGCGGGACATGGCCCTCGATCACGTAAGGGCCCAGCCGGGACGTGTGGCAGCTCCACATGGATTCCGGAACTCCCCATTGCCGTTTCAGTGGCGTCAGGTCATCCCGTTCGATCACATGAACGGCCACGCCCTGATCCCGGAGATAGCGGATATATTCGCCACAGCATCCACAGTTAGGAGTGCGGTAAACCGTCACCACTTCCCCTGATAGGGAGCTGGCCGGTCGGGTCGATGGGGAGGAACCTGTGCAGCTGATCAGAAGCAGGATCCCCAGAATTCCCGGGAACGCTGTTCGCCAGAGTCTCATCTTTGCCTCCGGAAGCGCTCATCTGTTGTAAACCTGGAGATCAGGGTGGTGAGGCGGGCGGCGAAGCCGTCCGCCCCAGCTCTGCCAGATCGCCGGTTACGCCCGGAACCCACGCAGGCGAAGCGAATTCGTCACGACGAAGATCGAGGAGAAGGCCATGGCCCCGGCCGCCATCATCGGATGCAGCAGGCCCAGGGCAGCTACCGGGATCAGGATCACGTTGTAAAAGAAAGCCCAGAACAGGTTCTGGCGGATCGTTCGCATCGTCCCCCGGGAGAGCCGGATCGCCTGAGGCAACAGGCGCAGGTCCCCCCGCATCAGCGTGACATCCGCTGTCTCCATGGCCACCGCCGTTCCAGTCCCCATGGCGATGCCGACATCCGCCTGGGCCAGGGCCGGAGCATCATTGACCCCATCCCCCACCATCGCCACCCGATGGCCCTCCCCCTGAAGCCGACGAACGATTTCGGCCTTATCGGCGGGCAGGACCTCGGCGAAGACCCGATCAATGCCAACCTGACGGGCGATCGCCTCGGCGGTGCGCCGGTTATCCCCCGTGATCATCGCTGTCTGCACCCCCAGCCGATGCAGCGCAGCGATCGCCTCGACTGCCTCCGGCTTCAGGGTATCCGCCAGGGCGATTAACCCGATGGCCTCCCCATCCTGCGCCACCAGCATCGTCGTCCGCCCCTTCTCCTGAAGGGCGCGCGCCGCCTCGCCCAGGTCCTCCAGCGCCACCCCCTCCGCCTGGAGCCACGAGACCTTACCCACCCGCACCACGTTCCCATTCAGGTGGGCCACCACGCCCCGACCGGGCAATGCGGAAAAGCCGACCGGCTTTTCCAGCGGGAGCCCCCGTGTTCGGGTCGCTTCCACCACCGCCAGGGCCAGTGGATGCTCACTCCCCTGCTCCACGCTGGCGGCCAGCGCCAGGACCTCCTCGGGGGTTCGGCCGGCGCGCGGGATCACTTCGGTCACCACCGGTCGCCCCTGGGTGAGGGTGCCCGTTTTGTCCAGGGCCATGATAGTCACCTTCCCCAGCTGCTCCAGAGCCTGGGCGCTGCGGAAGAGGATCCCCATCGTCGCCCCCCGACCGGTTCCCACCATAATGGCGGTGGGCGTGGCCAGCCCCATTGCGCACGGGCAGGCGACGACCAGGACCGCGATGGCGTTCACCATCGCCCGGGTGAAGCCGGCCCCGCCGATCGTCAGCCATCCCAGGAAGGTCAGGGTAGCGATCGCGATCACAATGGGAACGAAGACCGCGGAGACCTGATCCGCCAGCCGCTGGATCGGCGCCTTGCTCCCCTGCGCCTCACGGACCAGCCGGATAATCCCGGCCAGCACGGTGTCCCGCCCGACCTGGGTAGCCTCGATCTTGAGCAGGCCATGCTGGTTCACCGTCCCTCCCAGCACCCGGTCGCCTGGGCCCTTCTCCACGGGAAGGGATTCCCCGGTCATCATGGACTCATCCACCGCAGAGCGGCCCTCCAGAACGATGCCATCGGCCGGGATGCGCTCCCCGGGGCGGACGATGAGGAGATCCCCTACCCGGACCTCAGCGGCCGGGATCTCGACCTCCTGGCCATCCCGGAGCACGCGGGCCCGTTCGGGCTGCAACGCCATCAGGGCGCGGATGGCTTCGCTCGCGCGCCCTTTGGCCCGCGCCTCCAGATACTTCCCCAAAACGATCAGGGTGATGATGACCGCGGCCGTCTCGAAATAGGTGTAACGGCCCAGGGCCGTGCTGCCCAGAGTGAGGGCAAGGGTGACGGCCAGACTATAGAAATAGGCAGCGGAAGTGCCCAGGGCGACCAGCACATCCATATTGGCGGTCCCCAGCCGCAGGGCCCGATAGGCCCCCCGATAGAAATCCCACCCCACTCCGAATTGCACGGGCGTGCTGAGGAGGAGCAGCAGCCAGTCCAGAAGCAGCGGCCGGGTCATCCCGGGCATCACGTTGTGCAGCAGATCGAATTGCATGCTCAGCCAGAACGTGGGGAGCGTCAGGGCCAGGCCCACAAGGAAGCGCCGGCGCTGGCGGGCCAGCTCGGCCTCACGGGCCGCCTGCTCCGCATCCGTCCGCGTCTCCTCAAGCTCCCCGGCCGTCTCCACCACCTCATAGCCTGCGTCCCGAATCGCCTGGATCAGATCGCGGAGGGAAGCCACGCCAACCACATAGGTAATGTGGGCGCGCTCCGCCGCCAGGTTGACCGTGGCCTCCAGCACGCCGGGAACCCGGTTCAATGCCCGTTCGATGGTGCGGGCGCAGTTCGCGCAGGTCATCCCCAGGATGGGCAGCTCCACGGTGGCGGTGGCCACATCGTAACCCGCCGCCCGGACCTGCTGGACGGCCTGTCGGATATCCGCCGCCGAGGGATCCAGCAACACCATCGCCTGCTCGGCAGCGAAATTCACCGAGACCTCCAGCACCCCGGGCGCGCGCTTCAACGCTCGCTCCACCGTCCGGGCGCAGTTGACACAGGTCATGCCGATGATGGGAAGCACGATCTCACGGGTTCCGTTCATCTGTGAGCACACCTCCATGGATGGGAGCGACATAAAGAGCGCCCCCGAAATGGCGCGGACATTGTTTTGTAGGGACGGGCCTTGTGCCTGTCCCTACATCCCATCTCAGGTCATGTGCCGCCCCAGGCCCCATGGATTTAGCGGATCGCCTGCTGTAAAACGGCCTCCACGTTCTCCGGCGTCGTATCGTGTCCGAAGCTTCGCCAGATCACCTTCCCCTCTCGATCCAGCACCACGAGCCCGTGCGTCCCAGGCATCCCGAACCGGGCGAGCAACGTCTGACCCTCCCGGGTGTCCGCTCGTACCTCCAAGAAATTCACATCCCTTTCAAACCGGGGTCGCAGCGCCTGCACGAGGCGCGTATTCTGGGCGCACACCGGTCAGCCAGGCAAGACGAAGTTATAAAGCGCGGCTTTGGGGCGCGGCGTCGGTGTCCCTGTCGCTGTCGGGATCGGCGTAGGCGAGGACATCACCGTCGGCGAAGGGATGGGCGTCCAGGTGACCATCGGCGCCGATGGAACCGTCCCTGTCTCCTGCAGGAGTCCAGGAACCGGCGTAGGGGATCCCCCAGGCCCACCGGTTGCGCATCCAGCCCACAACCATCCCAGCATCCCTAACAGCAATCCGAAAATCCCCCCTTTCATCCTGGCCTCCCTTTCCTTAATGCTTCGTCCAGATTTGTTTTGAGGATATAAGAGAGTGTGGGCCAATGGCCCCACCCCAAAGAGATTTTGGGGGCGAGCCGGGCGCCTTCGGCGCCCGGCTCGCCCCTAAACCCCCAGGGGACCAAAACCAAATCTGGAGGGAGCACTAACCAGGAACTGACGTGCCCAACGACGAATGAGAAGCCCCTGTTTGTAGCCGGGCACGGACGTGCCCTTCTCAACTGGATGCCGGCGGGTATCCGATTTCATGGAGCACCGCCACGATCTGCTCCCAGGTCGCCGGGGGTTCGAAGGCCACCGTCACCTGCCGGGTCGTCACATCCCCCTGCACCTCCCTCACCCCGGTCAGAGCCTTCAGCTCGCGGGTGATGGTATGGATGCAGTGATGGCACGAGATGTTGGGTGCGATGAACGTCCGGGTCTCCATGGTTTCCCTCCCGAATGAAAAGGTTTAGGAGTTACGCAGTTGAAAGCTCTAAAGGTGGAACGGAATGGCCCCACCCCCCTTTCTCCCCCCTCCCCACGGCCTTGGGGCCGTGGGGAGGGGGGAGAAAAATCCTTGCCCCCATGGGAAACGAACTGCGTAAGTCCTAAGGTTTTGCTCTTTTTTGTCCTCTTCCCGCGCCGTATTGTGGCGCAGGAAAGGTTAACGCCAGGGCAGGCGGGCCGCTCCAGCACCTCCCCATCCTCACGAGCCCTTTAGGGGAAGGGAAGGCATGCGGCGCCTTCCGCTAAATCTTTTGCGCCGCCTCGAAAACCTCCACAATCTCCTGGAGCACCCGTTCCCGTTCATCCGGATCATCCCCCCGGATGGCCGTGGTGACGCAGGTGCGCAGATGCTGGCTCAGCACCAGGTCGTTCACCTTCGCCAGGGCCCGCTGCACCGCCTGCACCTGCCGGATGATGTCGATGCAATAGGCGTCATCCTCCACCATCCGGGCGATCCCTTCCACATGCCCGGCAATGCTGCGCAGCCGCCGCAGGACCTCCGCTTTCGTCCGAGCTTCCATATCTCCTCCCAGGCGAATGCCCCTCCCCCCGGGGGAGGGGCTTAAGGCTATTGTATCCCAACCATGGGAGCCCGTCAAACCCGGGGGAAGGCACCCCGGAGCTTTTCAATCTTCCGAGCGTTCCCATTGGGGGCGGGGCAACAGAGCAGGACAAAGCGCTATTCGGGTTGCCGGGGGATCAGAATCCGATAGAGGAATCCGTTCACCGGGATATCCGCGATCGGTCGGTAAGCCTGGCCGATCGCGTCCAGCACCGGCTGGGGGTAGAACTGGGCCCGCAGCACCACCATCCCGAAGGCCTGGGCCCGGATCATCCGGATCAGGGGCTCCGGGTTCAACCGCTGATTTTTGTAAAGATTCAACAGCTGGGTGGGATTGGTCACGGGCT
>JAEVEY010000153.1 GCA_016842045.1 Candidatus Thermoflexus sinensis
GCGGCCCTCTGGCTCAGATCCGTCGCCTCGCCCCGCTGGTAGTGCCGGTGACCCTTCACGCCCTGATGATGGCGGAGGACATCATCGACGCGATGGATCTGCGGGCCTTCGGGGTGGGGCGGCGGACGTGGGTCACCGAGCTGCGCTTCCGCCGGCACGACTTTGTCCTGCTGGGACTCAGCGCCGGGCTGTTCTTTGGGTCCATGACTGCGGCGGCTCTGGGCATCGGCCGGTTCTGGACACCGTGAAAGGTCGGAAGTCGCATACTTTGTCATGTCCCACGCGGACAGTAACTCCATCCAACCACAGATCAGATCCCAGCCTCCGCATCCCCAAAGATCCTATCCCGTCTTACGCTCACAACCTCCCCGCCTATCACCCGTGTCCCCTTCACTGTTACCTGCTCGCGGACAAAAGAACGATATTACCACCCCGCGCGCATGAACCAAGCTCCGCAGTGTGGACGATGTTCCCCTTAAGAGAGAGCTGAGCCCTCTATCCTAGCGGACTGGCTCAAACGGCTCTATGACCTGAGAGGGCAAGCACCCAACCGTTTCTGATCTCAGCGGGTATTTAGTAATGGAAGGAAAAGTCAAAAATGGAAGGAGGTGGATCATGCGGCGGATCTCTTATCTCCTCATCGACGTGCTCATCCTGTTGCTGGGGATGGGGATTGCAGGCGGAGTGTGGGCCGCGCGCGAGGACATTGCCTGTGTGGTGTCCATTCAGCCCTTCCGACCCGGACAGCCTGAGCCCCCAATCTCTCAACCCCGTTGCTTCCCCAGCCTGGAGAAGGCCCTTCAGGGGTTGCATCTGATCCCGGTTCCCACCCTAACCCCTCCGACTTCTCCCGGGGACCAGCCTCTTCTGGAGACCCCATTGAAATCCGGTGACCACTGTGTAGTAGAAATCGAGCCGCTTCAGCCTGGAGAACATTCCTCACATGTTCAATGGGTCGGCTGCTTCGAATCCTTTGCGGAGGCGATTGGCGCGGCCACTGATGGCGCAATTCAGTTGCCTCCTGATTGGAATCCGGCGGATGGCTTACCAGAGAGGCCTGTTCCGATGCAAGGCAATTCGGTCCTGGATTGCGGCGGCTCATGCAGTAGCATGGGCGTGATGGATAATCAGACCTCATCAGAACGATGGACGCCATAATACCACGCATTCGAATCCGTCAAGCAGAAGGGAAAACTTCGTTGCCCCTGTAGAAGCTTGGGAAAAGATTTTTGGAGGCTGGGGGGGGCCGCCGAAGACAGCCTCCCCAGCCCTATTCACCCCTGGCACATGGGCGATATGGAAACACAGGGCGAGCAAGAGGCTGTTCAGCGCCGGCGTCGGGGAGATCCGGAGGGCTTGGCCTGGCTGGTGCGCTGCTATCAGCATTCGGCTCTGCAGGTAGCGGCGCTCATCTTAATGGACCCGATGGAGGCAGAGGATGCAGTGCAGGAAGCTTTCTTGCGCGCCTGGATCTATCGAGATCGCTTCCGCTCGAGCATGCCTTTCTGGCCATGGTTTCGCCGCCTCGTGATCCATGAAGCCTTACGCCGGGCGAGGCACAAGGCTTATGAACACTCCGTGGAAGCCGGATTGGTTGCAGACCTAGAGGAGAAGCACGCCATTCACACTGAAGATCCTTCCGCCCAGGTGGAGCAGGAGGAAGAGCTTTCCCGTCTTGCATGGGCACTGAGAGCTCTCTCTCCACGTCAGCGAGCGATCCTTGTTCTTTACTATTACGAAGGCATGGGGGTGAAAGCGATCGCCCAAATTCTGGGTTGCGCCGCCGGCACGATCCAGTGGCAACTTCACGATGCCCGCAAGCGCCTGCGCGATTTATTACAAGGTGAATGATGCGGTTGAAAGCACGGGGGGATGAGGCAAAATGGCATATCTTCAATACCCCCACAGGAAACTAACAGCGTAACTCCCGTATGGGATGCCGAATCTCAGAAGAGGAGGGACTGGATGAATGAGCCCCTTCGATCATGAGTGGGCGGAAGATGAGCGGAGGCTGCGTGAGAACCTGCAGAGGCTCGCCCAGACCTGGGTGCCCCGGAATCGGGACCTGTGGCCGGCTATTCAGGCCCAGCTTCCTGCATCGGCTTCACCATCCTGCTCTCGTTCCCCCCTCCGGCTGCGGTGGGCCCTTCTCCTGATCGTTCTCATCACGTTCAGCTTCACCGGGCTGATCCACGCCCTGGATCTGTGGAGCCGTTTGCCTCTGATTCGCTCTTTCGAGGAGAGCGATCAAACCCAGGTTCTGGCGCTCCGGGAAACCCAGGAGGGCATTACAGCCATCCTGGAGCAGATTTATGCGGATGCCAATGTGATCCTCATCGCCTATCGCTTTCATACGTCTCTGCCAGCAAGGGGAGAACCTTATCAGATCTTTCTCCAGGATGCTGAAGGACGAGTGCTTCCCTATATCGGCGGCGAAGGGATTCGAGGCTCCTCCGACATTCTGAGGCTCTCCCTTCCTCCGGGCGAGGTCGCTTTCGTCGCCGCCTTTGATCCATGGGTTCTTCCCGGCTGGCCGGTCACCCAACCGGTTACGCGAACTCTCCGGCTGACCATCCACTGGCTGCCCGATATCCCGGAACAGAGCATCCCAGGGCTTCCGCCTGAGCCTGACCGATCTGTCCCCTGGCGGGTTTCGCCGCCCGCGGAAAGCTCCATCCTCTCTTTTGTTTTTACTTTCCAGGCCCGTGTCCTACCTGGTCAGCTCTGGGAACGCCCCCAGACGGTCCATGCAAAAGGGATCCCGATGACGCTGATGCGCTGGGTTCGCGCGCCATCCGGAGCCCGCGCCCGCGTGTGCTTCCCTCCGCAGGATCTGAACCGCGAGTGGTCTCCGACAGCCCGGTGGATCCTGCGAAATGACGTGATTTCTGGAGAAGCGATCCCCATCCCTGGTAACGATAGGGCCCGAACCTGCACGGATCTTCTCTTCCTTCAGCAGCGCCGGATCGGCGACGTTTCCGATCCAGGATCCCTCCAGGTCCTGGAGCTAATTGGATGGGATCGAAGGGCCCCGGGCGCTCCTCCGGTGCGCCTCCCCGGACCATGGATCTTCTCACTGACCAAGCCCTGAACGCAAATGCTACACATGGACCGCTTGAGGGTGAGCCCCCTCAGCGGCCTGCCTGATTCCTGCTTGTCCCCGATGCCTCCAGCCCTCGGCAAGGGAGAGACAATTGGAGACCCACGGCGGGCTAAGCGCTCAACGCGAAATCCCAGCAAGCCACCAGAGGACCAGCCGTGGAGTTCCGTGGACCTCAATCCAGGCGGCCAGGAGGAGAAAGGGGGTTGCGATCAGGAACAACTTCAGCCAGTCCGCCCAGGCCAGCACCAGGCGATCCCGCAAGCTCCGCGGGCCAGGAGGCGTCAACGGGGTCAGCCCAAGGCGCAGGGCCCCCGCCAGCACCAGCCCGGCTGCTGGCAACTCCAGGATCCCATGGGGCAGGATCGCCAGCACGCCTGCGATCCCCAGTCGGGGGTCGCTGGTGAAGAGGGTTCGCAGGAGCACGCCGATCATCCCCATGAGTCCCACCGGATAAAAAGCGACCCACAGTCCCATGGTGATCACGCCGATCAGGGTGTTGATGA
>JAEVEY010000117.1 GCA_016842045.1 Candidatus Thermoflexus sinensis
AGCAGTTGCTCAACGCTCATCCCCCAACTCCGGTAGGGATCCGGCGAACGCCGGCCGGCTCCGGGCCAGGCGCTCCGCATACTGCCGGCGGTAGTATTCCTGGTATTCCCCCGACTTGATCTTGCGCCACCACCCCTCGTTCTCCACATACCACCGCACCGTCTTCTCCAGCGCCTCGTCCAGGGTGTGCCGGCTGCGCCAGCCCAGGGCCTGGATCTTCGAGATGTCCAGGGCGTAGCGCCGGTCATGCCCCGGCCGGTCCGGCACCAGGCGGATCAGCGAGTAAGGCTTGCCCAGGATGTCCAGGATCTTCTTCGCCACCTCAATGTTCGGGGTCGAGATCCCCGTTCCCAGGTTGTAGATCTCCCCCGGCTGCCCCTTCCGCAGGACCAGATCGATCCCCTCGCAGTGATCGATGACGTATTGATAATCTCTCATCTGCTGGCCGTCGCCGTAGAGGGGCAACGGCTCGTTGTCGATGGCGTTGGTGATGCACAGGGGGACGAACTTCTCAGGATACTGATAGGGGCCGATGTTGTTGGAGCCCCGGGTGATGGTCACCGGGACCCCGAAGCTGGTGTGATAGGCCAGGCAGAGGAGATCCGCCCCCGCCTTGCTGGCGGAATAGGGGCTGCGGGGCGCCAGGGGATCCCGCTCGGTGGAGGCCCCCTCCAGCACCTCGCCGTAGACCTCGTCTGTGGAGACCTGATGGTAACGCAGCCCGAAGATCCGGGCCGCCTCCAACAACACATACGTCCCGAAGACGTCCGTCTGGACGAAGCTCCCGGGCTCCATCAGCGAGCGGTCCACATGGGATTCGGCGGCGAAGTTGACAATGGCCTCGATCCGATGGGCCCGGATGGCCTCGTGCACCGCCCGGGCATCGCAGATGTCCCCGCGGACGAAGGCGTAGCGGCCGCGGAAACGCTCTTCCACATCCCTGAGGTTGTCCAGGTTCCCTGCATACGTCAGCTTGTCATACACCAGCACATACGTGTCCGGATACGTCTCCAGCGTCCAGCGCACAAAATTGGAGCCGATGAAGCCGGCCCCGCCGGCGATCATCAAACGCTTCACATGCCACCTCCGAAAGACAAGGATAAGCCGGACTGGTGCGAAGCTGAATCTTCTCCGGATTATAACGTCAGGGCTTTGTCACCCTCAAACGGCTAAAAGCGGACCGGGGGCGATGGCCCTCGACCGTCGTGGCACCCTACCCCCCTTTCAAGTGGAGGAGACGGGAGATGAGAAGTGCCGCTCAGGAGCCCTCAGGATGGCGTCCGGGTGGGGTTGCCCTCGCTGTGGAAAACCATGTGGATAACTGACTCAAAACGAGGCTCTTTCCACAGATAGAAAACCCATGGATTGGGGATTTCCAAAAAGGAATTGTGGAAAACCCTGTGGAAAACCCCCAGGTTAAACCCGGGCGCCATGGATTGCCCGGGGGGTCCGTCCTGGATAAAATCGAGGAAGCATCGACCGGAGCGGAAGGCCCCGAGCCTTCCATCATCCGCAGGGGTTTGCGCAGTCGGTTCTTTCCTCGAGGTTTCTCAGGGTCAGGCAAGCCCGGCCCTGAAAAATTGCTTCTCCCATCATGGGGTTTCGAAGATCCACATCCGGCGAGGCGGTTCGAAAGCCGCTTTCATCACATTCCTGGAGGGAGCTTTTGGGGCAGGATGGCCTGTCCCCTTGTCGAGCAGCATCTGGTAGAGGGATCCGACGCGTCGAGCGGGATGAGGGGAGGGATCGAATGACTTCCACGATGAATCCCGGCGAGATCTGGCAAACGGTCCTGAACGAACTCCAGTGGCAGATCCCGAAGCCGACGTTTGAGACATGGGTCAAGGGGACACAGGTGATCTCCGTGGAGGGGGATACCTTCGTCATTGGGGTGCGCAGCGCCTACGCCCGGGACTGGCTGGAACACCGGCTGCGGACCGTGATCGCCCGGACCCTGACCGGGGTGGTGGGGCGGCCGGTGGCGGTGAACTTCGTGGTGTATGAGAACGGCCGGATCCAGTCCTCCCCATCCAATCCGGGTGAGGAAGAGGCCGTTACCGCCTCACCGTGGGCGCAGCGATTGAACCCCCGTTACACCTTCGAGACCTTTGTAGTGGGCCCCAGCAACCGGCTGGCCCATGCGGCCGCCCTGGCGGTGGCCGAACGCCCTGCCCAGACCTATAACCCGCTGTTCATTTACGGGGGTGTGGGCCTGGGCAAGACCCATCTCCTGCACGCCATTGGCCACGTCTGCCTGCGGAAGGGCCTGCGGGTTCTTTACGTTTCCTCCGAGGAATTCACCAACGACCTGATCAACGCCATCCGGGCCCAGACCACCGATCAGTTCCGGGACAAATACCGCTCGATCGATGTCCTGCTGATCGATGACATCCAGTTCATCGCGGGGAAGGAGAGCACCCAGGAGGAGTTCTTCCACACGTTCAACACCCTGCACAGCAACGGCAAGCAGCTGGTGATCTCCAGCGATCGCCCACCCCGGGCCTTAGTGACCCTGGAGGAGCGCCTGCGCTCCCGCTTCGAATGGGGGTTAATCGCCGACATCCAGCCTCCAGATTTAGAAACTCGCATTGCGATCCTTCGAGCGAAAGCCGAGGGGCTGGCGGTCCCTGTCCCCGATGATGTGATCGAGTTCATTGCCCGACAGATCCAGAGCAACATCCGGGAGCTGGAAGGCGCCCTCAACCGGGTGGTGGCCTACGCGCAGCTGATGGGCCTTCCCCTGACCATGGAAGTCGCCACCAGCGCCCTCGCCGATTTGCTCCCCCGGCGCAAATCCATCTCCATCGAGCGGATCATCGAAGTGGTGGCGGACTTTTATGGGGTCCCGGCGGATGCCCTACGTGGCCCCCGCCGGAACAAGGAGCTGGTCTATCCCCGGCAGGTGGCGATGTATCTGGCGCGGGAGGAGATCGGGGCATCGCTCCCGCAGATCGGCGAGGCCTTCGGTGGGCGAGACCACACCACGGTGCTTTACGGCATTGAGAAAGTGCAGAGCGAGCTTGAGCACAACGAGCGTTTGCGCCGGGAGATCATGGCCCTCCGCGAGCGGCTTTACAAGGAAGAGCGCCCTTAGCGGATCCAGCTCAGCTTTCCCCCCTATCCCCTTCGCGTCCCTTTCACCGCTCGCCATTTCGAGCCCGGTAGAGGCCGGGTTGAAACCGGACCCCCACCCCGATCCGGCAGGCCGCACGGGGTTGCTTGCCCCCGGATCGCCTGATCTTCGATCCCGGCTTCCCTCGGGTTCTCCCCATCCATCAGGCGACCGGTGCGGAGACGTGAGGAGTCCCAGCGGCGGCCCCTTACTACTCCTGGCGTCCTCCCCGGGCGACCCTTAGCGGCCGGGCAGGGTTGCCCATGACCGCCTTGCTCACTCTCCGCCCGCTCCCCCCTGCCCCATTCATCAGCCCCCAAACCCTTCCCGTCCCCTCGCCGGAACGGGATCTCACCTGGCTATCATCTATAAGGACATCCACGAATTGGGAGGATCCC
>JAEVEY010000158.1:0-13973 GCA_016842045.1 Candidatus Thermoflexus sinensis
GGATCCCCATCGCGGGCGCGATCCTTACCGGGAGGCCGTCGCCCACGTGGCCCGGCAGATCCGCCCCGGGGAGGCCGCCCTCGCCCTGCGGGCCAACTGGGCGGTGCTATATTACTGGGAACGCATGCAGGTCCCCGCTCCTCTGCTCATGGGCCCTGAAACGCCCATCTGGGAGGAAGGCGAGGTCCTCTCCTGGCTGCAGGAGGCCCACCGCCGCTACGGTCTGCCGGATCGCCCCTGGCGTCTCTGGCTCTTCGGATGGCAGCAAGAGGTCGTGGATCCGCTCCGGCTCTTCGATGGGCTGCTGCTGGAGAACGGGTTCGAGGTAGGGGGACAGCCTTTCGGGTCCCTCTGGGTGGCGTACTATGAGACGTGGCCGCCATTCCGCCAGCGTCCGTTAACCCCCTTCCACGCCGATTTCGAAGGGAAGATCGAACTGCAAGGGGTCCACCTGCGGGAACCCCGATGGCCCGGGGATATCCTGGGGGTCACCCTGGCGTGGGCCCGCGTGGGGCCCGTGCCGCGCCCACCCCGGATGTTCGTCCATGTCCTGGATCCCACCGGTCACCTGGTTGCCCAGCAGGACGGCCCGTTGCCGAATGACCTGGTCCCCATCTCCGGCTGGCCTCTGGATCACGCCTATCCGGTCTTCGTCCGGGTGCTGCTGCCGCGGGACCTCCATGGAGCCTACATCGTTCGGGTTGGGCTGTACGATCCGGAATCCGGGCAGCGGTGGCGGGCCCGCTGGGATGGTGGGGAAGGGGACGGCGTGCCGGTTGGGAGGCTGGAGCGGCCGTAAGGTATCCCCTTCGGCCGTATGGGGAAGATTACAATTAAAAAGGAGCAAGGCCATCTCAGATTGGCGGTCGGTCCGACACGTCCTGTCCGAGCGGTCGATAGCTCCTGGTTCAGCGACACAAATCCAGACGACCCGTCGCTTTGTCCTTGAGGGAATAGGAGATGGCACTGATGGGATCGGTTGGGCGTCTCTTTTGGATGCTCACCATGGTTGGATTGACGATCCGGGTTGCGGCGGTCTTCGTGTTGAACGACTATCGGGCGCCGCTCACTGCCGAGTACGGGATCGTCGCTCGCAACCTGGTCGCTGGGAAGGGTTTCACCGGCGGCGGTTGGCTGGGTCCCGAACAGCCGACGGCGCTCAACGTCCCCCTCTATCCGCTGTTCCTCGCATTCTGGTTGTGGCTCCCCATCCCGTTGCCGTTTCTCGCAGTCGAGCTGGCCCAAGCGCTGCTTTCGGCATTGATGATCTATTTCATCGGGAAGGTCGCCACGCGGGTGTTCAATCCAGGAGTCGGGGTCATTTCTGCAGCGCTTACGACGTTCTATCCACCGTTGCTCTATTTTTGCAAACAGATTTCGCCGGCGATCATGACTGCGTTTTTCACCACATTGGTATTCCATGTGATAGTGCTCTTTTTCGCTCGGCCGACCGGCCGGCGCGCTGCCCTGCTCGGGGGGATTTGGGGTATGGGTTTACTGGCTGAACCGATTTTGCTCACGGCGGTGCCGGGGATCCTGCTGATTTACTGGCTCCGCCAAGCGCCGTCCGAGCGGCGACGCAGCGCGTTGCTGCTTGCCGGTGCCGTGCTGCTGGCCATGGCGATGGTTTCGCCGTGGACCGTGCGCAACTATCTAGTGTTCAAGCGCTTTGTGCCGCTCAAGACCTCGTTCGGTCTGAATTTTTGGATGGGCAACAATCCGAATGCCACTGGCTTTCTCTATACGATGACCGGCGAGCCTATGCAGAACACGCTCCCACCCGAGCAGGTGGCTTATCTCAGCTCGCTCAACGAGGCCGAACGATATGCTGTCTTGCAACGCAAGGCTTGGGAATGGATCGTCGCCCATCCCCATCGCTTTCTCGAGTTGACCCTGAGGCGCATCGTGTATTTCTGGCTGATTTCACCCACCTATCAGATCACCGATGAGAACATAGTAGAGCCGAGATATTTCTACTTCTTGCGCTACATCATCCAGATTCCTCTGTTGGCGGTGGCGTTCATCGGTGCGATATTCGCCTATCGCCGCCATCGCACCGCCCTGCTGGTCAGCCTCTGGTGGCTGCTTGCGTTCACCGCTCCCTACATGATCTCGGTGGCCGGCAATACCCGCTACCGCTTGCCGGTCGAGCCGATCTTGCTGATGCTGGCCGCGGTGGCGTGTCATGCGGCGCTCGCAGGGAAGGAGCATCGGTGGATTCCTCTCCAGAGCAGTTAATCCCAAATGGCCGTAGCCCTCAACCTCATCTCCCGGTCTTTTGACGAAGGAGAGGCCTCCGGGCATGATGGGAAGAAGATCATCAAGATAGAATCGAGACCTAATAGCCGGTTCTTGAGATCGCGCAATGGCGGAGCGTCTTTTTTTGATCCGACACGGTCGGACGGCGTGGAACGCCCAGGGGCGTGTTCAGGGGTGGGCGGATGTGCCCCTGGACGAGGTGGGCCGGGAGCAGGCCCGCCGGCTGGCGGAACGCCTGCGCGGCGATCCCCCGGACCTGATTCTTTGCAGCCCTCTCTGGCGGGCTTATGAGACCGCGCAGATCCTCGCCGCCGTCTGGAAGGTCCCGGTGGAGGTGGACGAGCGTCTGAAGGAGCGGGGCCAGGGTCCGCTGGAGGGGCGAACCGGGGCGGAGATCGAGGCGTTGCGGCGGGCGTGGCGGCAGTTCGAGGAGAACCCGACGGCGGAGATCGAGGGGGTGGAGCCCCGGGCGGCCTTCGCGGCCCGAGTTTGGGCGGCAATGCAGGCGGCCATGGCCCGGCCGGAGCGGCGCCTGGCGATCGTCGCCCATGGGGGGACATTCAGCGTCTTCTTCCGACAATGGCTCGGCCTGCCGCTGGATCAGCCTTCCCCCTTTCAGTTCGACAACGCCTCCCTCACGGAGCTGGTGCTTCAGGACGGGCGATGGAGGGTGCAACGGTTGAACGACACGTGTCATCTGGTGGGTGGTCCTCTCAATCCGTAGTGGGAATTTGTAGGATATGGGTTGCGCAAGTGGCCTATACCCCACAAATTGCTCTGCCCTCCAGCCCCCAGGAGAAAGCCAGCGGTGAAACGGCCATATCCCTGTTGCGCTGCGTGAGGAACGGCCGAACCGTTACTCGCTGTGGTAAAATCCCTTTGAGGAGGCGCGAATGGCGTTCACCATTCGGGATTTAGAGGATTTGATCCGTCTTCTGGACAAGCATCCGGCGTGGATGGAGGCGCTGCGCCAGCGGATGCTGACCAGGGATCTGCTGGAGTCGCCGAAGACGCTGCGACGGCTCTCCACCCGGGTGGGGAAGGTGGAGAAGGCGCTCCAGGCCCTCACGGAATCGGTGGCTGCCCTGGCGGAGGCACAGCGGCGGCACTATGAGGAGTTTGCGGCCTATCGGGCGGAGACGGACCGTCGGTTTGCGGAGCTGCGGGAGGAGATAGCTGCGGTGCGAACGGAGGCGGATCGACGCTTCGCTGAGCTGGCGGAAGCTGTTCGAGAGCTGGCGGAGGCCCAGCGGCGCACGGATGCTCGCCTCGAGGATCTCCGCGGGCGGCTCCGGGGGCTGACCTATGAGAATCGCTACCGCACCCAACTCCACCGATATCTCCGTCTGGTGAGTGCGCCCCGCGCGCTTTCCCCCGAGGAATGGGTGGCATTCCTGGAGGCAGCCCGGGATGCCGGCCGGCTGTCCGTGGAGGAGGTGGACGATTTGGGCAGTGCGGACGTGATCGTCCGGGGGCGTTCGCTCCAGGGGGAAGGGGAGGTCTTCCTGGTGGTGGAGGTTTCGGCGACGGTGCATCCCGAGGATATAGAGCGGGCAGCGCGACGGGCTGCGCTTCTCCGAAGGGCCCTCCCCGATGCCGAGGTGCTGGCAGTAGTAGCAGGGCCGGAGCTCCATCCGCGGGCGGGGGCAGTAGCTCGGGAGCGAGGGGTCTGGTGGCTGAAGGACGGTCGTCCCTTTGCCCCCCACGAGATCCCCGTTGAGCCTCCGCCACGCTCAGGAGGTATCTGAGCCCCGATAGGGTTCCGTTGACGTTAAGGGGAGGCCCCAGGGGGTCCTGAAGGGCACCTGGGGCTTTCAGCTTTTAAATAAGGACCTGGGAAGCCGTTCGCCCGATGGGGCATCGCTCACTGGATGCCGCTGGTCTCCCATGATTTCTCCTTCGTCCTGGATGCCCGTCCCTGCCTCGCTGCGAGGGGATATGGTGAGCGCCCCGTGGGGAATCGGATGGTCTGCATTTGCAGGGCCGCCGGATCATTCTTCCTCTTCGAAAAATCTTTCCCCCACGTAGCAGGCGGGCGCTCCCGGTGCTGCACCGGATCCCCCGGAAACGGGCGACCGGGCGCAACTTTAAAGCGATCCCTGAGCCTTGACAGGCCACCATCCCCCATGCTAAGATAAAGGCCCGTTTGGATCCCGAACATCTGGCGGGATGGGGGATTTCCTACCCTATATATAGGGGTTCCGGAGCGTGCGCTGTCCCTTTTGCGAGAGCGCGGAGACACGGGTCATCGACACCACGCCGGACGCCGAGCGGCGGGCGGTGCGGCGGCGTCGGGAGTGCCCGCGGTGCCAGCGCCGGTTCACGACCATCGAGCGCCCGATCCATCTCGCCCCGATGGTGATCAAGCGGGATGGGCGCCGGGAGCCTTTCGACCGGGAGAAGCTCCTTCGCGGGATCCAGATCGCATGCGCCAAGCGCCCGATCCCGGCCGAGGCCCTGGAGCGTCTGGTGGAGCGCATCGAGGCCCGCCTGCAGGCGATGGGCCGATCCGAGATCCCCAGCCGCCAGATCGGCGATATGGTGATCGCCGGGCTGAAGGAGCTGGACGAGATCGCCTATATCCGTTATGCGATCGTTTATCTCGGCCTGAGCGATCTGGAGAGCATCCGACGGGAGATCGATAACCTGCTTCAGAACCGCGCCCGGGAAGCCAGCCCTGCCCCAACGGAAGGATCTTGAGTCCACCTGAGGTTTCAGCACGCTCAACAAAGCGCGAAACGACTCTCCTTGCGTCTCCGGGATTCGCCATATATTGGATTTATTGGGTTTTTAACCCCCATATCTGGGGGTATCCGGCAGGGGTTTGCTCTTCTCACCGGACGGAGAGGCAATCCCCCTCCCTGCCGCCCCGGGGCGGCAGGGAGGGGGAAGAATCAGTCCTTTGAGGGCCTCTGGCCTCCGGCCCGGCTGAACCCATCCTTGTCGAGGAGGAGATTATGACGACCCGCTGGGAGATCCGCGTGGACGAAGCCAATCCGGAAGACGAGATCCCCTTAACTGAGAACGGACGCATCGTCCTGGAGCGCCGGTATCTGCGCAAGGGGCCCGACGGGAAACCCGTGGAGACCATCCCCCAGATGTTCCGCCGGGTGGCCCGGGCCGTCGCCGAGGCGGAGAAGGAGCTGGGCGGGGATCCGGCGCTGTGGGAGGAACGGTTCTACCGGATGCTCACCTCCCTCCGCTTCCTCCCGAACTCCCCCACCTTCACGGGCGCCGGAACGCCCCTGGGGCAGCTGGCTGCATGCTTTGTTCTTCCACTGGAAGATGATATGGGCAAGATCCCGGGCGGCATCTTCCAGACATTGCGGGACGCGGCCCTGATCCAGCAGACCGGCGGCGGGAACGGCTTCTCGTTCTCCCGGCTCCGCCCCAAGAACGCGGTGGTGGTCTCCTCCATGGGCCGCGCCACCGGCCCGGTGGGCTTCCTGCGGGTCTACGATCGGGCCTTCGGGGAGATCGCCCAGGGGGGATGCCTGACGCCGGATACCCTGGTGTTCACCACGCATGGGCTGCTCCGGCTGGACGAGATCGTCGATCCGGAAAAGCCCGGCTGGCAGCCGCAGCGCATCACCGTGTTGACCGATGAAGGCCCGCGGATTTCCCTTCACGGCTACAACCGCGGCCGATCCCCGGTGCTGCGCGTGGTGACGGAGGAGGGCCTGACGCTGACCGGCACGCCGGATCACAAGGTGAAGGTGCTGACGCGGGAAGGTTGGGTCTGGCGTCGGCTGGACGAGCTACAGCCCGGCGATGCCATCCCGGTCATTCTGGGCCAGCATCAGGGTCATCTCCAGACCCTGAAGCCGGTCGAGAAGCGACACGGCAATCAGGTCGTGCCCCGGCTGCCCCATGTTCTGGACGAGGAGTTCGCTTTCTTCCTGGGGTATCTCACGGGCGATGGCTTCGTGGCCCAGGGGGAGGACGATCATCGGATCGGGGTGGCGGTAGCCAATCATTCCTACCTGATCGAAGAGATGCCCCGCCTGATGGAGCGCCTCTTCGGGGTTCGGGTCCATGCCCGGCGTAAGCCCGGGGATGGCTCCACGGTTTTTATCGTTGATAACCGTGCGGTGAAGGAATTCCTGCTCATTAACGGTTTGGGGAAAGGCCGGAGCGTGGAGGCCAGCGTCCCCCGTCTGATCCGGCTCAGCCCTCCTTCGGTGGTGGCGGCTTACCTGCGGGGGCTTTTCGAAGCCGATGGGACGATCGTCCATGGTTATCCCATGCTCCGCACCGCCTCGGAGCGCCTGGCTCGAGAAGTGGCGGTGCTGCTCATCGGCCTGGGGTGTCCGGTGAAAGTGCGTCCGGGTCGTCCATCCGGGAACCGGCTCGGACGGTCCCTCCCCTGGTTCGTTCGCATTGTCTCCTCTGCCGGGCTGCGGGCATGGGCGGAGCGGATCGGTTGTGATCCCCGCTCCCGTTTCCGGGTCTGCCTGGAGCGGATCCCGGATTCAGCTCGTGAATCCGACTATCCGCTTCCGGAGCCCGCTTACTGGCTCAGCCCGGTTCTGGAAGCGACCGCCCTTCCACAGCGGGATCGACGAGGGCGAGAAACCGGCCAGAAGATCCGAAGCCCGCGCCCGGCGCTGCGACGTGCCTTGCTGCGCTACGCCCGAGGGGAGCGTCGGCTTACCCTTACGACTTATGAGGAGCTGGCAGAGCGATCTCCCGAATTCGCCCGACATGTCCTTCCGGTGGGCAATCGCTGGTTTGTTCACGTTCAATCTGTTGAGCCCGCCGGTGAGGCGCTGACGCTGGATCTGGAGGTGTCGGACAATCACACTTATTTGGCCAATGGCATGGTGACCCACAACAGCCGCCGCGGCGCCAACATGGCCGTGCTGCGGGTGGACCACCCGGACATCGAGGAGTTCATCACCTGCAAGACGGATGAGAACGCGATCACCAACTTCAACATCTCGGTGGGGATCACCGACGCTTTCATGCGGGCTGTGGAGAACGATGAGGAGTGGGAGCTACGCTTCCCCGATGTGCTACATCCCGCCTACCGGGAGTTCCGCGGCACCCTGGAAGACGCTGAGCGGGCCGGCATCCCCATCAAGGTCTACAAGCGGGTGCGGGCGCGGGACCTCTTCCGCAAGATCGCCACTCAGGCCCACCACAACGGCGAGCCGGGCGTCCTCTTCCTGGACACTGCCAACCGCTCGAACCCGGTGCCCCATCTCTATTCTTTAGAGGCAACTAACCCATGTGGCGAACAGTGGCTGGGGCCTTATGAGAACTGCTGCCTGGGGTCGGTGAACCTGGCGCGTCATGTGAAATACACCAACGGCCGGGCGGAGGTGGATTGGGAGAAGTTGCAGGAGACGGTGGAGTGGGCCACCCGCTTCCTGGACGACGTGGTGCAGGCCAACCGGTATGTGCCCGCCGTGCCACAGCTCAAAGAAGCTGCCCTCCGGACCCGGCGCATCGGCCTGGGCTTCATGGGGCTGGCGGATCTGATGTATCACCTGCGGATCCGGTATGGTTCGGAGGAAGGCCAGGAGTTCGCCGCCCAGATCGCGGAGTTCATCCGCTACCACGCCATGCGCACCAGCATTGAGCTGGCCAAAGAGCGCGGGCCCTTCCCGGCGATCAGGGGGAGCATCTACGACCCGGAGAACCTGAAGTGGGAGCCGCCGAAGCCGTTGAAGCCCTACACCCGCGACTGGGGCCGTCCGCCCCTGGACTGGAACGCCATCGTGGAGGGGATCCGGCGCTACGGCATCCGCAACGCCGCGCAGACTACTGTCGCTCCTACCGGTACCATCTCCACCGTCGCCGGCTGTGAGGGCTACGGCTGCGAGCCGGTCTTCGCCCTGGCTTACATTCGGTATGTCCATGAGGCAGAAGGGCGCCTGGAGCTGCGTTACGTCAGCCCCCTCTTCATGCGCGCCCTCAAAGAGGCCGGCCTGGACGAAAAGGCCCGCGCCCGGATCATCGAAGAGGTCCTGCGCAAGGGAACATGCCAGCACATCCGGGAGCTGCCCGACTGGATCCGCCATACCTTCGTGGTCGCCCAGGACCTGACCCCTGAAGAACATGTCTGGATGCAGGCCAGCATCCAGGCTTTTATTGATAACAGCATCAGCAAGTGCGTGACGGGGGATACGCTCGTTCTGACCGAAAACGGCCTGGTTCCGATCGCCAGCCTGTCCCCCATGCGCCTGCCGGACCAGTTCGAGCCGATCCAAGTGCGGGTTGTTTCGCCTCATGGAGTGGAGCCAGCGAACCTCTTTTACTACGGCGGCAAGCGGGAGACGCGACGGGTCTACCTCCGCTACGGTTTTGAGATCGAAGGAACGCCCAATCATCCGATTCAGGTGCTGGGCGATGACGGGCGGATCCGCTTCGTGCCGCTGGAGGCCCTGAAGCCGGGAGATCGGGTGGTCCTTTACATGAATCAGCAACGGTTTGGGCCGCCCGGGCAGCCGTTGCCCTCCTACACCGGATCATGGCGGACATCCTCCGGGCGCATCCGCTTCCCGGAGCGGATGTCGGAGGATCTGGCTTATCTGCTGGGCTGCATTACCTCAGCGGGGAGCATCACGGTCAATGGTGTAGCCATCTGCCATCACGACCGGAAGTTGCTTCAGCGCCTGGAGGGAATCTTCTACGAGCGGTTTGGCCTGCGCGGGCATATCGTGCCGGATCGCCGCCGGAAGCAGCTTTACAACCTGCAGGTCAACTCCAGGCCGCTTCGGGACTGGTTGATCCACGCTCTGGGGATGCGCCCTGGCGCGCGGAACAAGGTGATCCCGGAATCCATTCTGCGGGCCAGCCGGGAGGAGATCATCGCTTTTCTCCAGGGACTGTTCCTGGATGCTTTCGTGACCGGGGATGGACACATGTTCGGCATCACCCTGGCCAGCCGGACGCTGATCCGTCAGCTGCAGATTCTTCTTTTAAATATGGGAATCTTCTCCCGTGTAACCCGCAGCGGGGCGCATGCATGGGCGCTCACCGTGAGCGGGGAAGCCCTGGACCGTCTGGCTTCTATTGCCCGATTCGATGAGCCATGGAAGACGCGGCGGATAAGGGCTCGCCATAACGGCCGTGACCACCGTCTCTTCAATGATGCGCTCCTTTTGCCGGAACCTGTCACGCAGGCGCTGCGAGCGATGCAGCAGGCTTCCACGCGATCCCTGCTCAGCCTGTATGGGGAGCCGGGGCCGGAATATCAGCGGGCCCGTGTGAATCTGCGGATGGGTCATCGGATGGAGCGCTCCATGGCTTATCGCCTGTATCGTCATTCCGACGATGTTGAACATCCGTATGCTCGCGCTTTCTTCAACAGCGATCGCCCGGAAATGCTCTACGTTCCGGTAGAGCGCATCGAGAGCGGATTTGCCGAGGTATTTGATCTTCACGTTCCTGGCAGCCATTCCTTCATTGCAAATGGGATAGGGAACCACAACACCATCAATTTCCCCGAAACGGCAACCGTGGAGGATGTTGAAAGGGCTTACATGCTGGCCTGGAAGCTGGGATGCAAGGGCCTGACCGTTTACGTGGCGGGGTCCCGCCAGAAGGAGGTGCTGGAGACCCTGGAGACGAAGGAGAAGAAGGAAAAGAAGGAGGCGATGGCGATGGTGCCGGCGCAGCCGACGTTGCCGCAGCCGGTGGGCCCAACGGTGCGCCCCCGGCCGCAGAAGCTGACCGGGGTCACCTACCGGATCGCCACGCCGGTGGGGACGGCCTTCATCACCCTGAATGAGAACGGGGAGGGCCAGCCCTTCGAGGTGTTCCTGAACGTGGGGAAGGCGGGGTCGGACATCGCGGCGGTGGCCGAGGCCATCGGGCGGTTGATCTCGCTGCTCCTGCGCCTGCCCTCGCCGGTGCCGCCGGTTGAGCGGCTGCGCCAGGTGGTGGATCAGCTCCACGGCATCGGTGGGGGGCGGGCCCTGGGCTTCGGGCCGGAGCGGGTGCGGAGCCTCCCCGACGGCATCGCCCGGGTGCTGGCGGAATATCTGGCGGAACGGGGGATGGAGGCCATTCCGGCCCCGTCCGCTGCGGTGCAGCCGGCCCTCCCGCTGCCGGAGGCCCGCCCGGAGGGTGAGGAGGAAACCACCCGACTGGGCCCGGTGGGGGATCTGTGCCCCCAGTGTGGCGAGGCCACGCTTCTGGAGCAGGAAGGGTGCCGGACCTGCTACAACTGCGGCTATAGCGAGTGTTAAGGCGTGAGGGGCGGGGCCATGCCCCGTCTTTCTCCAGCATCGTTCGTGTGGCGGGCCGCCGAAGGCGGCCCGCCACACGTTTCGGGAAGATGGAGCGGCGCCGCGGCTCCAGTCGGTTTTGCTAAGTAGGGGACTCCTTCTCAGTGGCCCTTGGGGGCGGGGAGAGGATCAGGAGTTCCTGGCGATGTTCGAGTAAAATTTCCCATTGATCTTTCCATGCGGAGGCGAGGGGATGCGCAGCGTGGAATGGCGCGACGGCGTGCTGCGTCTGATCGACCAGCGACGCCTGCCTCATGAGCTGGTGATCCTGGAGTGCGATACCCCCCAGGCGGTCGCGGAGGCGATCCGCACGATGGCCGTCCGGGGGGCGCCGGCGATTGGGGCGGCTGCCGCCTTCGGGATGGCCCTGGCGGCCCTGCGGAGCCCGGCGTCCGACCGGATCGGCTTGCTTCGGGATCTGGAGGCCGCTGCGGCGCTGCTCAAAGCCTCCCGGCCCACGGCGGTGAACCTTTTCTGGGCCGTGGATCGGATGCTCCGCCGTGCGACCGATGAGGGCCTGGAGGATCCACAGGCGCTGCGGGAAGCCCTGGTGACGGAGGCGATCCGCATCGCGGAGGAGGATGTGGAGACCAACCGGCGGATGGGTCAGTTCGGGGCGACCTTGATCCGGGACGGCGACACGATCCTGCATCATTGCAATACCGGTGCCCTGGCCACCGTGGACTACGGCACGGCGCTGGGGGTGATCCGCACCGCCCATGAGCAGGGGAAGCGCATCCATGTGCTGGTCGATGAGACGCGGCCGCGCTTGCAGGGGGCCCGCCTGACCGCATGGGAGTTGTTGCAGCTGGGCATCCCTTTCACGGTGATCGCCGACGGAGCGGCCGGCTACTATATGCGCAAAGGGAAGGTGAACATCGTGCTGGTGGGGGCCGATCGCATCGCCGCCAACGGCGACGTGGCCAACAAGGTCGGCACCTACACCCTGGCCGTCCTGGCGAAAGAGCATGGGGTTCCCTTCTACGTCGTGGCGCCGACCTCCACCATCGACCCGCACACCCCGAACGGCGATGCGATCCCCATTGAGGAGCGGGATGAACGGGAGGTGCTGGAGATCGAGGGGATCCCTATCGCGCCCCGAGGGGCACGGGCCGCCAACCCCGCCTTCGACGTCACGCCGGCCCGCTACATCACCGGCATCATCACTGAGAAGGGGATCCTGTATCCGCCCTTTGATCTTCATATCCGTCGGGCTCTGGGTCTGGAGTAGGGGGAGCCGATGTGGTTGCGGTGCGCATCCTGCGGTCATCAGTGGCCTTACCTCCGCTTCGAGATCCGCTGCCCGCGCTGCGGCGGCGACTGGCTGGATGTGGTTTATGATCTCCCCGCGGTTCGTCGGCGCTGGGAGCAGGTGTTGCGGGAGCGACCTTTCACCATGTGGCGGTATCGGGAGCTGCTTCCGGTGCGGGAGGATCTCCATATCGTCACCATGGATGAAGGGGGGACGCCGCTGCTGCGCGCGGAGAACCTGGGGCTGATGCTGGGCCGCCCGCGCCTTTACATCAAGGACGAGCGCCAGAACCCGACGGGATCCTTCAAAGATCGTCAGGCCTCTCTGGCGATCTCTGTGGCACGGGAGGCCGACCTGCGGGAGATGGTGGTCGCTTCCACCGGGAACGTCGCCATCTCCTACGCTGCCTACTGTGCCCGAGCCGGGATCCAGCTGTGGGCCTTCCTGGTCAGCTCCGCGCCTTCGGACAAAATGCGCGAGGTGGCCCTATATGGGGCGGAGGTCATCAAGGTGACGGGGACCTACGACCAAACCAAGCAGGTGGCGGCCCAGTTCGCGGAGCGACGGGGGCTGTTCCTGGACCGGGGGATCCGCAGCCTGGCAGCGCGGGAGAGCATGAAGACCCTGGCCTTCGAGATCGCGGAGCAGCTAAGGTGGAGAGCGCCGGACTGGTATATCCAGGCGGTGAGCGGGGGAATGGGCCCCATCGGGGTGTGGAAGGGCTTCCGGGAGCTCCAGGCGATGGGTCTGGTGGATCGCATCCCGCGCATCGGCGTCATCCAGGCGGAGGGCTGCGCGCCGATGGTGGAATCCTTCCGCGAAGGCCTGGAGCAGGCCCGCGTGGTCCGAACGCCGCGCACCCGGATCGCCACCCTGGCCACCGGGGATCCAGGCCCGGCCTACCCCGTGCTACGCCGGATCGTCCTGGAGACCGGCGGGGCGATGGAGTCGGTGAGCGATGAGGAGACCTACCGGGCGATGCATCTGCTGGCCAAGATGGAAGGCCTCTCCATGGAACCCGCCGCGGCGGCCGCCTTCGCCGGGGCCTTCAAGCTGATGGCCTCGGGCCGGATACGGCCCGAAGAGACGGTGGTGATCAACGCCTCGGGCCACACGTTCCCGGTGGAGAAGTTCGCTCTGGGGGAGGCCTGGGTGCATGCCCTGGAGGCACCTCAGGCTCCCTCAGAGGGCTTCCTCACCGCCCTGGATCAGCTGGATCCGCGCAGCCGGCGGGTGCTCATTGTCGATGACGATCCGGACGCCGTCCGCCTGATCCGGCGCATCCTTCAGGCGCGGGGGGCCTTCTACGTGGAGGAGGCCTATCGAGGCGATGAGGCGCTGGAGCGTATCCGGAGGCAGCCGCCGGATGTGATCCTCCTGGATCTCATGATGCCCGGGATGGATGGCTTCGCGGTGCTGGAGGCCTTGAAGGCCGATGAGGCCATGCGCCGGATCCCGGTCCTGGTCATCACCGCCCGGAGCCTGGCTCCAGAGGAGCGGGCCCGCCTGCGCGAGCAGGCCTACGCCGTGCTGGAGAAGGGCGCGTTCACGGATGAGAACCTGATCGAAGATATGTTAGCGGCCCTGCATGCCTCATAGCCGATGGGACGAGCAGGTTCCTCCCTCGTTGTGTCGCGAAGCGCTGCAGAATGGAGCCCCCGCCGCTGGGGGAAGCGGGGATATCCACGCGAAGGGGAAGGACGGGGGAGGCCCACTGGATTTTCATCGGGGCCTGAAAGCTGCGGCTCCTGGGAGGGCATTCGATTAAGGAGAGGAGGCTTTCAACGCTCGGTTGCTTCTTCCCTCTTCTCAGGGCTCTCCTCCGGGATCTCATGGGGGGCGAAGGCACGGCCGTCCTGCACCCACCACACCCCCAGATGACGGGCCATCGTCCGCGCCGGCGTGGTCAGATCCTTCGCCGCCACCACGGGCCACACCTCCGCCTCCAGTGCCCGGGCGAAGATCCGCGCCCGCTCCAACGCGCGCCCCACATCCTCCGTCCCTCCCAACCATGAAATCTCCACCGCCAGGTAGAGCGGACGGTCCTCCCGTCGGTGAACGCCTCGCACCAGGAGATCCAGGGGCGCCGCCCGATCGGCCTCCTCCTCCGTGATCCGCCCGGCAGCCTCCGCCTCCTCCAGGAGACGGATCTTCTCCTCGCCGGAGAGCGGGACAGCCCGTCGGATCAGTCGGCGAAGCAGTGCGGGCGCTTCCCGCTGGTAAAG
>JAEVEY010000158.1:14594-16697 GCA_016842045.1 Candidatus Thermoflexus sinensis
GAACTCCTCATAGTGCCGCCGCTGGGCTTCGACCAGGGCGGCGATCTGGGCCTCCACTTGCTGGAAGCTTACTTCCGTCTCCCGCCGGAAGGCCTCCATCTCCTCCCGGAAGGCCCGGAACTCCGCTGGCAGGCGCAACAGCTCCTCGGTCAGGATCAGCGCTCGCAGCTGTCCCAGCCAATCGGGGTGCGCTCGAAGCAGCGCCAGAAGATCCTGGAAGTCTTCCACGGTGAACGCCATAATCGCTCCTCTGGGTCCGACACGGGTTGAGAGCCGTAAAATCTCGCCCCGTCCTATTAACTTTATCCGTTCCCCTTTGGAACAGCAAGGCCTCGCGGGAGATCCTCTTCCAACTTCTGTGGGCTTGTCAGCGGTGGCGATCCGCGCCATCGCTTAAGGGAAAGGGCCGAGCGTCACCAGCGGGCGAATCCGCTCCAGGGTGGCCGGGCCGATGCCAGGGACGGCCAGGAGATCCTCCAGGCGCCGGAAGGGACCGTGCTTGAGTCGATAGTCCACGATCGCCTGTGCGGTCCGGGGCCCGATGCCGGGCAGCCGCTCCAGTTCCTCCACGGAGGCCGTGTTCAGATCCAGGCGGGTGGAAAAGGCGGGCGTCGCCGGCCGTTCCCCACGCCGGGGCACGTGCAGGTGCATTCCGTCGGTAACCGGTGCGGCCAGGTTGAGGGCCTCGAGATCCGCATCGGCCTGAGGGCCCCCGGCCTGCTCCAGGAGCGCCCAGACCCGCAGGCCTTGCGGCACAGTGTAGACCCCGGGGGCGCGGACCGCGCCGGTGAGATAGACCTGCAGCCATATCGGGGTTGCGGTGGGCGTGGGGGCTGGGGTGGGAGGGGGCACGATGCGGATCGGGGCCGGGGCTGGGCGTCGGAGCAGCCAGATGCTGGCCAGGAAGCTGGCCAGGGTGGCCCCCAGCACGATGGTCTCCCGCAGCATTTGCCAGCGCGGGATCTCTCGGGAGGCGATAGTTGGGGAGCGGTCGTCGACGCCCATGGCGCTTCGTTCGGATTGGGATGGACAGCGTTGCTCTCGGTCATGAATGCTTGTGAGCCTGCTCCTCCCCATGGCCCATAGGCCGTGGGGAGGAGGAAGAAAGTTGAGCGCCCGGATAGAAAGTCGGGGGTGTAATCCTTCATCGAAACGAAGCGTTCACCCCGGGCAGATTGCTTCATAATAATGATAGCCGTCTGAAGTGAAAGCGGAGGGGCGGGCAGCGAGGCCACCCGCCCCTCCGTGTTCATGCTATTCTGTCCAGCAAGGCCCCGGCTGGGGCAAAAGCGATCCATTCAGAAGATCCGTCCGCGGATCCTTCCCTTTCAGCCGGATTGGAAAGGCCCCGCGTTATAACATCCCTTCCAGGATCCGCTCCAGCGCCATCGTATGAGCGCAGGTCCCGCGATGGCGGAAGAACTCGCAATCGCAGGTCCAGTTGCCCTCGTGGTAACGGACGTGATGGGTATTGTTCTCGCCGCGAACGGTGACGGCAAAGGAGATGAAGTGGAAACGGTCCCGCTCCTCGGCGTAGCGTCGGGCCTTCTCGATCTTGCCGATCAGCGCCGAGTCCACCATTGGAACCTCCTGAAAATGGGATTGGGCTTCGCCCTGTTCCAGCGATGATTCGGAAATCGATCCGATAGCGCATCGAGGGGACTGGGGAGGCCGCCTTCGGTGGCCTCCCCAGTCCCCAAAATTCTCCCATCCTGTGGCTCAAAGGACCCCAGGGAAAGAAAGGCCATGAAGGCCTGATAGAAAACAAAACGGCACGTCAGCCTGCCGGCCGCGTGCCGTGGGTTCATCGCTTTCGTTTGCAGATCTCTACACGCAAGGGAAGCCTCCCCCTATCTGCGTGTTCTGAATCCAGTATAAGTGGGTTCTGGAAAATTGTCAAAGCTGGTGGGGGGTGCTGGGAAAGTTCCGGCCGGCGCCCGCTGGACCCGCCTCCGGTGACGACCGGCAGATTGCTCCCTCCCCCAGTTAGAAAGACCGCGAGGACGGAGGAACGCCACAAAAGCTCCATCGAGCTACGCCCTTGACCTTCGCCCCCGGTTTTCAGGTCAGGGCCGGGGCCAGGCCTTCTTGAGAAATTATTCA
>JAEVEY010000158.1:17222-27796 GCA_016842045.1 Candidatus Thermoflexus sinensis
CCCGCGGCCTCCGCGGCCGAGCGGGATCAGCTGATGCAGGCCGGGCGCATCGACGCGATGGTCAACGATACGGTCTCCACCCTCTTTTACAATAAAGAGAAAGCCCAGATCTACGTGGTCCGCATCGCGCGGCAGGCTTATCCTCAGGCCCCTCAGTATTTCATCCTGGCGAACCCGAACGCCGGGATAAACAGCCCCCAGGACCTGAAGGGGGTGGAGATCGCGATCTCCCAGGGGACGGTCATCGAGTACATGACGGACCGGATCCTGGAGCGGGCCGGGCTTAAGCCCGGGGAATACCGGACGGTGAACATCCCCCGCATCCCGGATCGGCTGCAGGCCCTGACGGAAGGTCGGGTGAAGGCGGCCACGCTTCCGGATCCCTTTGCGACTCTGGCGATCCAGCAGGGGGCGAAGGTGGTCGCGGACGATCGAGAGGTGCAGTCGATTTCCCTGAGCCTGCTCAGCTTCCGGGCAGAGGTGGTGGAGCGGAACCCGGAGGTGGTGCGGCGCTTCCTGCAGGCATGGGATCAGGCGGTGGCGGCCATTAACGCGGATCCGGGCAAATACGCCGGCCTTCTCTCGGAGAAGCAGCTGGTGCCCCAGCCGCTGGTGGGAACGTATCGGGTTCCTCCGTATCCGGAGCGTGCGCTCCCGAGTCGGGAACAATTCGCGGATGTGATCGCCTGGGCTCGGGGGAAGGGGTTGATTCCGGAAGACATCCCCTATGAGCGACTGGTGCGGGAGGTCCGTTGAGGGCCGGGCGCCCGGTGCGAAGGTTAAACATGGGGGGCGCGCTGAAGGCGCGCCCCCTTATTTCTTCCTCCCCGCAGCCTGTCCGGCCATGGTGAGAGGGAAACTCATCCCTCAACTGGCCGCGCGGGGCGCCTCCAGGTATTTCCCCAGGATCGGCGCCAGATCGCGCCGAAGGGACTCGGGGACCAGGGAGAGATCGGTGGCGAAGGCGTGCTGCAGGGCGTTGCCGCAGGCGCATGGCCGCTCATCCGGGAGGATGCGGGCCAGAACCCGAATGGCCTCCTTCGCCAGGGCCACGTTGGCGGCCAGGCGCTGGATCACCATCTCCGCGGTCACCGGCTCCTCGCTCTCATGCCAGACATCGTAATCCGTCACGTGGGCCATGGCCGCATAACAGATTTCCGCCTCGCGGGCCAGCTGGGCCTCCGGCACCGCCGTCATGCCGATGATATCCGCGCCCCACTGCCGCCATACCCGGCTCTCGGCCTTCGTGGAGAAGCGTGGCCCTTCGATGGTGATGAAGGTTCCCCCTTTGTGCACGGTGCCCCCAACGGCTTTCACCGCCTGATAGACGTATTCGCTGAGATGAGGACAGAAAGGGTCGGCCATGGAGATGTGGACCACCAGGCCGTTGCCGAAGAACGTATAGGCACGCTTGCCCTTGGTCGCATCGATCAGCTGATCGGGGACAACCACATGGCCAGGTGCGAATTCCTCCCGCAGGCTGCCGCAGGCGCTCACCGCAACGATCCGTTCAACCCCCAGCACTTTGAGCGCATAGATGTTGGCGCGGCTGTTGATCTCGCTGGGGGCGATCCGGTGGCCGCGTCCATGGCGGGGGAGGAAGGCAACCCGCCGTCCCTCCAGCGTTCCGATGATAATGGCGTCGCTGGGATCCCCGAAAGGCGTGGAGATCCGCACCTCCTCCACATCTCGCAGAGCTTCCATCTGGTAGAGACCGCTGCCCCCGATGATGGCCAGCTTCACGGGCTCTCGCGACATCGGAAGATCCCCTCCCACAGGATGCTCTGTCTTTTATGGTAATTCAGATCGTCGCGTCTGGGTAGCGCGTTGCCCGTGCAGGGTTTCGTTCGCAGTAAGGCATGTCAGTGCCCGTTCTCTTTTTGTGAACGCCCATAACGGGCACTCCGCTTCGCTTCGTGCCCGACTACAAACAGGGGCTTTCCCGTTCGTAGTAGGGCACGTAAGTGCCCGTCCTCTTTTTGTGAACGCTTAAGGACGGGCACTCCGCTTCGCTTCGTGCCCTACTACGAACAGGGGCTTTTCCCGTTCGTAGTCGGGCACGCAAGTGCCCGTCCTCTTTTTGGGAACGCTTAGACGGGCACTTCGCTTCGCTCCGTGCCCTGGGATTGGGGCTGAGCCGGGATCCTGCGGCCCGGCTCAGCTTTCAGGCTTCCTCAGGGTTAAGGGGAAACGGAAGCGCCGTTAGCCGGGCGGGGATGGTTCGTTCACCGGATCGAACGGAAACCGAATGGCCAGGCTCGGCATATTCCCGCAGCACGTATCCCAGCCCGATCGGACCCCACCGGGGCGAGCGGACCGCGCTGGTCAGCCATCCGATCTCCCGTCCCTCCGCTTCCAGGCGAGCCCCTTCCGCCGGGATCTCTTCCGCCAGATACAGGCCCATCAGTTGACGGCGGACCTTCTCATAATGCTCCAGGCGGGCGATGACTTCCTGTCCGATGTAACAGCCCTTCTGGAACGAGATCGCGAACCGGAGGCCAGCTTCCAGCGGATTCACGGTTTCCGTAAGCTCTCGACCCCATACCGGGATCCCCTGTTCGATCCGCCAGATTTCCCATGCGGCCTTTCCCATCGCCGGCACCCCCTGTTGCTCCAGGTGCTTCTGCAGGGCCCGGATGGGATCAGGAGGTCCGACCACCCAGATCATTGGAGGAAAGTCGACCCTCGCCGCGAGGAATTCGCCGCCTTCTATCTGAACCCGCTGGCTTATATAGGAGGGGCTGGGTGCCCCTCCCATGCGCTCGGCTGCCCGGGGTCCGATCAGCCCGATGGCCTCCCACCGGTCGGCGCCATCTTCGATCCGAACCCGATCCCGGAAGAAGATATATCGCCGGAGCCACGACAGCAGCGCAGGGCCGGCCCCCGGGGAGGCGAGGAGCAGCACCTCCGCCTCCAGCGCCCAGGCGTGGACCCAATCGAGGATCCGTCCGGTAGGGGTGGTGAACACCGTGGGAAGGACGGCGCCGGGTTGCATCGCGCGGAAGTCGTTCGTGGACATCCGTTGCAGGAAGGCCAGCCGATCCTCCCCCCGCACCAGGAGCCGTCCCCAGCCTGCGTCTTTCCACAGCGCCGCCTCATGCCATGCCGCCATCCACTCGCGTTCGACCGTCATCGATCCATTCCCCCTGTTTGTGATCGCCCACAGGCAAGCGGCCTAACGCCTGATTCCAGTGAGGGGCTTGCCGGGAGGTGAGGCGAATGCAACAGCGTTTAGATTGTAGTTTAGCGTAGCTCGCCGTCCGGGCGGGATGGAAAGCCAGTGCCGTCCTCCGCTCCCGGTGGAAAGCGCCCGCCAAGCTGCGAGGGGGGCTGGTTCAGTGATAGAATCCCCACAAGCACTGTTGAAAGCAGCAGGGCTTTGCCCAGTTATGGCTGGGGATCCGGATCCGCGAACAGGACGGATGATCCTTTCTTTGAAAATATTGCGGGGATCAGGCCGGGCGCCGAGGGCACCGGGCCCGACCGGAAAAAACCAGGGGAAGGTCAACGGCGTAACGCCTTATGGATGGGTGGAGGAAATGCGAAGCCGGCTAACAGGGAGTGGGGTGTTAAGGGGGCTTCCTGCGAGGATGATCATCGTATGGTTGCTCCTGCCAGGGCTGGCGGTTTTCCTGGCCCTGGCCCGGGTCGAAGCGGAACCGCTTCCCCCGCCGCTCTGGGGCCCCAATGTGGTGGCGAACAACGATCGCAGCGGCTTCGCCCAGCAGGAGCCCAGCCTGGCCATTCATCCCCGGGATCCTCAAAACCTGGTGGTGGCGGCAAAGGATTTCCGTCGCACCCAGGATATCACCCGAGAGGTCTGGATCTACGTCTCCTTCGACGGCGGGCGATCCTGGCCGATCCAGCTCCCCTTTCCCGGGCTCCCCCCCACGATCACCCGACAAAGCGATCCGGTAGCCCTGGCGACGGAGGAGGGGCGCTTCTACGTCCTGGTCCTGGGCGCCGGGACGCCGGCTTATCGCCGTCACGGCCTCTTTCTCACATGGTCCGAGGATGGCGGGCGCACGTGGCGGGATGCGGTAACCGTCATCTCGGATCCATCGACGATCCTCGATGATAAGCCGTGGCTGACCCGCGACAACCGGCCGGGCAGCCCGTTCTATGGGCGCCTGTATGTGGCCTGGCGCCCCATGCATGCGGACGTGCTGTGGATGGTCCACTCCGGGGATGGCGGGCTTTCCTGGTCATCTCCGGTGACCGCAACGGAAGGGGAGGGCGTTCAGGGGGCGATGCCGGTGGTCGGGGCGGACGGCGCCGTCCATCTGTTCTATGTGGAGCCGATGTCTCCTACCGCGACAGGGGAGATCCGCGTGGTGACCTCCTACGATGGAGGGCGCTCCTTCTCCCCTCCCCGGAAGGTGTCCAGCGTCCTCCAGCCTCCCAGCCCGGTGCGGCCCTATGATCAGTGGCGGCTTTACACGCTCCCCAGCGCGGCGGCGGATCCCTACGACGCCAATCGGCTTTATGTCACATGGACGGAGCTCTCCGCTCGAGAGGCTCTGGGAACCGAAGTCGCCTTTGCCCGCAGCGAGGACGGCGGTCGAACCTGGAGCGTATCCGTCCCGTTCGCCGCTCCGGGGGATGCCATGCATCCGATCGTGCGGGTGGATCCCCGCGGATGGGTGCATCTGTTCTGGCTGGACCGCCGGCGGGATCCGCGAAACCGCCTGTTCGATGCCTTTTACGCCTATTCCCCGGACGGCGGCCGGACCTGGAGCCTTCCGTTCCGGGTCAGCAGCCGCTCCTTTGATCTCAACGTGAAGGTGCCCCCGATCAGTCCGGCCCCGGGGGATTACTGGGGCCTGGATGTGGTGCGTGATCGCGTGTGCGCCGCCTGGAGCGATACCCGCTTCGGGGATGAGGATATCATGGTGGCATGCGGGATCTTTCCTTCCGCTTCCCGCCTTTTGCTCCCACCGGTCCCGATCTGGTGAGATCGATCATACGGTGGGGTTCTTCGAAAAGCGAGGCTCTCGTCGAACCCCTCCATGGTTCGCGAAAACCATGAAAAGCTCGTTTCCATCAGGGAATCAACCGCGCAACTCATGCTCCAGATTCAATTTTGGGGGTTACACCGTTCGGGGCTTGCGAGAGGAGATGGAATGACCCTATCCCACAGTCCTCAGGAGAAAACCAGCTGCGCAACTCCTATCAATTGTGTTAGACTGAATCACCGGAACGGCCGCGCCCGGTTGTGGAATTTCAGCTTGCTCAAGCAACGATCCTGAAGCTGATTCGATGTGGCGAGATCCAGGTAAGAGGAAATGGAGGCGATTCGACGAGCAACGGCGCAGGCGCATCCGAACATCGCGTTCATCAAATACTGGGGGAATCGGGACGATCAGCTCCGGCTTCCGGCGAACCCTTCGCTCTCGATGAATCTGGACGCGCTACGCACCATAACTACGGTGGCCTTCCTTGAGGAGGAAGGCCCTGACACGCTGATCCTCAACGGGATCCGGGTGGAAGGCCCAGCCCGGGATCGGGTGGAGGCCTTCCTCCATCACGTCCGGAGGATGGCCAGGTTTCGCGGGCGGGCGGTGGTGGAGTCGAACACGGATATCCCGGCTGGTGTAGGGCTGGCTTCCTCGGCGGCGGCGTTCGCGGCGCTGGCGGTGGCGGCTGCCGCGGCGCTGGGGATGGATCTTTCGGAACGCGAGCTCTCGATCCTCGCCCGGCTCGGCTCCGGGTCGGCCTGCCGCTCCGTGCCTCCGGGCTTTGTGGAGTGGGTTGCTGGGGATCGCCATGAAGATTCTTACGCCTACAGCATCGCGCCTCCCGAGCACTGGGCGTTGTGGGATGTGATCGCCATCCTTAGCGAACAGCATAAGGCGGTGGGCTCCAGCGAGGGCCATCGCCGGGCAGCCACCAGCCCGCTCCATGCCCTGCGGGTGGCGACGGCGCCCGAACGGGTCGCCCGCTGTCGGGAGGCCATCTGGCGTCGGGACTTCGAGGCCCTGGCGGAGATCGTGGAGGTGGATGCGATCTGGATGCACGCGGTGATGATGACCTCGCGGCCCCCGTTGTTCTACTGGGAGCCGGCCACGATCACCGTCCTGCATGCCGTCCGTCGCTGGCGGGAGGAAGGGTTGCCGGTGGCCTTCACCCTGGACGCCGGGCCCAATGTGCACGTTCTCTGTCCGATGGAGGTAGCGGATGAGGTCGCCCGGCGCCTTCAACGGGTGCCCGGGGTGCGGCGGGTGCTGGCCAGCGGCCCAGGGGGCGGAGCATGCCGCATCCCGCATCTGTAATGTCGTGCATAATGAGGGAAGGATGGCCCACCTGGAGAAAAGGCCCCTTCCACCGTCATTGCGTAACCAGCCTGCCTGAAAAAGCTTTTGCGGAGGAACCATGACCGAGCCGACGATCGGAGTGCCCTGGGGGATCCTGGGGTTCCTGCTGGTTTTGGGCCCTCTGATTTTTTTCCATGAGCTGGGACATCTGCTCACGGCGAAGTTAGGAAAGGTGGCCGTCGAGGAGTTCGGATTCGGTTTCCCTCCGCGCCTGGTAGCCCTGGGCCGCTGGGGGGAGACGGTGATTTCCCTCAATGCGATCCCCTTTGGAGGCTTCGTGCGGTTGCGGGGGGAAGATGACCCGGAGGTTCCCGATGGGTTTGCTGCCCGGCCCTGGCCGTGGCGACTGTTGATCCTGGCCGCGGGCCCGTTGATGAACATGCTGGTGGCATGGGGGGTGCTGATCCTGATCTTCCTGGTCGGGGTTCCCGCCCCTCAGGTGCAGATCCAGGAGGTCGCACCGGAATCGCCGGCTGCCCGGGCTGGCCTTCAATCGGGCGATCTCATCGTTGCCCTGGATGGGGTTTCCGTCTCCACCACCGAGGAGGTGCGAAAGCTGGCTCAGGATCGCCGGGGGCAAACGGTGAGCCTGCGGATCCGTCGAAATGGCGTGGAACGGGAGGTTTCTGTGTATGTGCGGCCGAACCCGCCTCCCGGCCAGGGAGCAATGGGGGTCATCATCGCCACCGTGCCGGATTACAATCGGATCCAGCGCTTCAGCGTTTCGGGGGCGATCGCGCGGGGCACTGCGATGTTCGCCGCCCTGACCGGACAGCTCTTCAGCCTGCCGGCCCGTATCGTGCTGGGGCTTGTTCCACCGGGCGTGCTTCAGCCGGCGGGTCCGGTTCGGATCGGGGCGGAGGCCGGGGAGGCGCTCCAGACCAGCGTGCGGGTGGGCTCGCCGGATGTGTTCCTTACATTCATTGCGCTGATCAGCCTGGCCATCGCCTTCACCAACCTGTTGCCGATCCCCGCTCTGGATGGCGGGCGGATTCTGTTTGTGCTGGTGGAGGCGATCCGGGGTCGGCGGTTAGATCCGCGGCGAGAGCGGGTCATCCATCTGATCGGCTTCTTCTTCCTGCTGGCGCTCCTGTTTTTCCTGACCGTTCGGGAGGTTGGCGAACTCTCCCGGTCGGCAGGTCCGTAAAAGGGGCGCCCGTGGACCACAGAATCTCCTTTTTCCTGCGTGGGGCGGCGCGCCGCCCCACGCAGGAAATCCTCCTTCCCTCTCTTCGTGCCGCTCCACGGTGCAGGGAGGGAAAGCCCGGAAGAACCATCTCCTGAAAGCGGAACCCTCCCATGCGGGAAGCATCCGGGAATCGACCGGTCGTGGCGACGACGTTTTACGTGCGCTATGCGGAGACCGACCAGATGGGGATCGTGCATCACAGCGCCTATCTGGTCTGGTTTGAGGAGGGGCGCAGTCAGTATATGCGCGCCTGCGGGGCAGACTACGCGGAGATCGAGCGCAGCGGGGCCCTGTTCGCCGTAGCGGAGGCGCACGCCCGTTACGAGGCTCCCGCCCGTTACGGCGAGCGCGTCACCGTGCGCACCTGGGTGGAAGAAGTCCGCAGCCGGGCCATCACCTTCGGCTATGCGGTTCACAACGCCGACACGGGGGAGCGCTTGGCCACGGGCTGGACCAAACACGTCTGTCTGGACCGCGATGGCCGGGTCACCGTGATCCCGGAGATCTGGCGCTCCCTCCTGGCTCAGGGTCCCCGCACGGACACATTTGGGGATCAGGAAATCCGGGTGGAACCGTAAATCTTCTATACCGGACGAAGCGGAGGGACGACGATGGAATACCGGACATTGGGGCGAACCGGCCTCAAGGTTTCAGCGCTTTGCCTGGGCACCATGACCTTCGGCTGGACGGCGGATGAGCCCACGGCGCATCGGATCCTCTCCGCCGCCGTGGACGCGGGCATCAACTTCATCGATACGGCCGATATTTATCCCTACTGGGCGCCGGGGGCATGGGCCGGTCGCACCGAGGAGATCATCGGCCGCTGGCTGAAGGGACAGCGGCGGGAGGCTCTGGTCATCGCCACCAAGGTGCGCGGCCCGATGGGCCCGGGCCCGAACGACCAGGGGCTTTCCCGAAAACATATCATGGAAGCTGTCGAGGGGAGCCTTCGGCGGCTGGGCACCGATTTCATCGATCTCTATCAGGTCCACTGGCCGGATGAGGAGACGCCGCTTGAGGAGACCCTCCGCGCGCTGGATGATCTGGTGCGGCAGGGGAAGGTGCGTTACATCGGGGCCTCGAACTTCCCGGCTTGGCTGCTCTGCAAGGCGCTGTGGATCAGCGATCAGCATGGATGGGCGCGCTTCGATAGTTTGCAGCCGCATTACAACCTGCTGCATCGGGCGGAGTTCGAGCGAGAGCTGATGGCCCTGTGCCGGGATCAGGGCCTAGGGGTGATTCCCTACAGCCCGCTGGCGGGTGGTTTCCTCACCGGGAAGTACCGGCGGGATGCGCCGCCCCCTTCCGGCAGCCGCGGGGCGGTCAGCGAATGGCTTTCGCGATATCTCCGGAGCGAGCGAGCCTGGCAGGTGCTGGAGGAGGTCCGGCGGATCGCCCGCGAGCTTGGCAAAACACCTGCTCAGGTCGCTCTGGCCTGGGTGCTGAGCAACCCCGTGGTGACCAGCCCGATCATCGGGGCCAGCACGGTGGAGCAGCTGCAGGAGCTCCTGGGCGCGGTGGGCTGGTCCCTCCCGGAGGAGGCGAAACAGCGCCTGGATGCCCTTACCGCGTGGGAAGCCGATTGAGATGAGGAACCCCATGCGGGTTGTTCTGCTCTCGAAAGCCCTGGTGGTTGGGGCCTATCAGCGTAAGGCGGAGGAGATCGCGCGCCACGAGGATATCGAGCTCATCGTGCTCGTCCCCCCCGCCTGGCGGGATGAACGGGGGGTGCTTCCGCTGGAGCGTGCGCATACGCGGGGCTACACCTTACTGATCGAACCGATCGCCCTCAATGGGCACTTCCATCTGCATTTCTATCCCTACCTGGGCCGGCGCCTGCGCGCCCTGCGGCCGGATCTCCTGCACATCGAGGAGGAGCCCTACAATCTGGCGACCTGGCATGCGGTCCGGATCGCGAGGCGCCTGGGGATCCGGACGATCTTTTTCTCCTGGCAGAATCTCTTCCGCCGATATCCCCCGCCGTTTAGCTGGTGGGAACGGGAGGTCCTGCGATCCGCTGATGCGGCGATTGCGGGGAGCGAGACAGCGGCCCGGGTCTGGCGGACCAAAGGATACACCGGGCCTCTCGCGGTGATCCCCCAGGTCGGCGTGGATCCCGAGGCGTTCTCGCCGGCAGGGGTGCGGCCGCCCCGGCCCTTCACGATCGGCTATGTGGGCCGATGGGTTCCGGAGAAAGGCATCGATCTCCTGCTCCGGGCGGCGGCGGGGCTGCCCGGGGACTGGCGGATGCGGATCATCGGGAGCGGCCCGGAGGGGCCGGCGTTGCAGCGGCTGGCCGGGCGCCTGGGGATCTCCCATCGGGTCTCGTTTGAGCCTCCGTCGCCTTCCACCCGCATGCCTGAGGTCTATCGAGGACTGGATGTGCTGGTGCTCCCCTCCCGGACCCGGCGGAACTGGACGGAGCAGTTCGGCCGGGTGCTGGTCGAGGCGATGGCATGTGGCGTTCCGGTCATCGGCTCCTCGGCAGGGGAGATCCCCTGGGTGATCGGGGAGGCCGGGCTGGTGTTCCCGGAGGATCGGGCAGACGCGTTGCGGGAAGCGCTCCGGCGCCTGATGGAAGACCCCGAGCTCTACCGATCCATGCGGGAGAAAGGGCGGCAGCGGGTCCTGGAGCGGTTCACCCATTCGCGCATTGCGGAGGCCACGGTAGCCCTGTATCGGGCGGTTGTCCCCGGGTAAGGCGGAGCGTTGCCGGTTTGGGAGTTACACAATTGGCCTTCTGACATAGCGGGTTTTTGAGGCTGGTTCGGGCACCGAAGGCGACCGAACCAGCCTCAAAATGAACTTCATCTCCACTTGCCGGAGGTCAATGGGGTGATCGTAACTATTCAGCCGTTCTCCCGCAATGCCTGTACGGATATAGGCGGTTTCCTCCTGGGGGCTTTTGGGGCCGAGCCGCGCGCCGAAGGCGCGCGGCTCGGCCCCAAAATATTTTTTCTCCCCCCTCCCCACGGCCCAAAGGGCCGTGGGGAGGGGGGAGAAAGGGGGGTGGGGCCCTTCCGCCGCTTCGCGGGAGCTCCAAACGGAATGTGGCCCGGCTGAATAGTTAC
>JAEVEY010000185.1 GCA_016842045.1 Candidatus Thermoflexus sinensis
GTGAACCTCTGGCGGACCCGCCGGCGCAGGCGGGCGATGGGATCGGTTTCCAGGAAGCGAGCGATTGCTGCCGCCAGCGCTTCCGGACCTTCGGTTTCGGGGAACAAAAACACATCGGCCCCGCCCAGTTCCTCCAGGGGTGGGAGGGCATACGCGAACACCGGCAGCCGGGCCAGCCCCGCCTCTAATACCGGCAGCCCGAACCCCTCCTCGCGACTGGTGAGCAGCACCGCGTCGGCCAAGGTGTAGAAGTCCGCCACGGACTCTTCCGGCAACCCCTCTCCCACAAATTCGTAGAGGAAATGAACCGCGTTCTCGAGCCCCCACACGGCTCGCAGACGGCGGAGCTCCTCCAGATAAGCCCGGTTGGCCGGACTGTGCGGACCCGGCGGGCCGGTGATCACCAGTCGGGCATCCCAGCGGGTCTTCTCGCGCAACGCTTTCAGGACCGCGATCGCCGTTTCCAGGTTCTTCCGGCGGGTGATCCGGACCGGGGTAAGCAGCATGACATCGGCTTCCATCAAGCCCAGCTGCTCCACCAGCGAGCGGGTCAGGGGGGTCCAGCGGAAGAAATCCCCGGGATCCACGCCGTTGGGGATCACGTGGATCTGCTCAGGTGGAATTTTCCATGCGGCGGCCAGCGCCTGACGACGGGCCTCTGAAACCGTGACGTGGATCACCGGCCACGGCCGGAAGAGCAGATCCCACGGCTCCCCCGGGAAGCGGGGCGCCTCCGCCCGCAGGATCACGGCGTCGTGGTGCCAGCCGATCCAGCGCCGGGGCTCCTGACAGACCAGGTCATACAGCGCTGCGGAGAGGGCGAGGTTTTTATCCAGCGTGCATACATTGTGAAGGATCGCCACATCTGCCCCGCGCAGGGCCTCCGAGAGGGCGGCCCGCAGTTGCTCTCGCCATGCTTTGAATTCGGGCGGCAGGTGGCCCGTCGCCAGCACCTTCTGCAGATCGACGATCGCCCCATGCCCCCCATACATCGGTGGGATTTGGATCGCCTCCACCCCGGGCGCTTCCATCTCCACCTGCCCGGCGATCACCCGCACCCGGTAACCGGCCTCCGCCAGGTATCGCGCCTGCCGGGCAACCACGGTCTCCACGCCACCTACCGTTGGAGGGGCCGTGTAATGGATCAGGGCAACGACCCCCCGCCCTGATCCACGTGTCTCGTTCATCCCTGCCTCCGAGAAAAGTGGAACCAGTGGACGCCTTCAGCCCTTCAGCCTCTATATTCAAAGCCATGTGATCATTGAGGCCTCTTGATTGCAAAGTAACTTAGTTCTCTCTTGAAGCGGCCGTCTGCCAGAGCTTTTGAGCGATCTCTTCCACGCTCCAGTTCTGACCAACCTGCCATCGAAGCAATGGGATCCCCGCGATTCGGAACAGTTCATCTTTCCGGCGATCCCGATCTCGTCGGACCGACGTAAGGTGAGAGGTGTCATCCAGTTCAATGGCAATCACCGGCTCCCATGATCGGGGGTGGAGGAGGAGGAAATCGACGTGGCCATACTCTAACATCTGATATAATCCCCGAGGGAGATGGCGACGACGTTTCATGATTTGCGCCAGCGGAACCTTCACCGCGATCACCCATCGCTCCCCGATCGCTTTCTTTAGAGTCCAATAGAAAGCCGCCTCACTCTCGGAAAGCAATCGGAGAGGTCTTATCCTCCCAACGTCCAGGTCCTCTTCGGTCTCTGCCGGCATCCACCCGATTGTCGTCCCCGCCGGTTTCCTCCGGAATGAGCGGGGACGTTGGAGGCTCAAAACGATCAGCACCAGCCCGATCAACATAAGAAGCGATACTCCAATTATGACGACCCCAGCAGTTTGCATACCCATCATATTCCTCCATAATTAATACAAAATGGTCTTTTTGCGAAGATGGAAGCTCCCCTCGAGGCAAGCCGCTGACAGGGCCTGTCCATTATTAAGGATTCCATGGGCTCGAAAAATTGTCCACACCGGTGGAGATGACTACCCATTGTTATTTACAATTCGACTTTGAACAGGCGGGCTGTCTGATTTCTCGTTCAGGCCCTTCCCTTGCACGATGCAAACCCCTAATCCCCCATCCTGAGGAAAGTGGGCAGGCAAGAGAGCAGGATAGAATTCAAAAGCCCCACGCTCCGAGATCCGATGGCCGCTGGAGGAAAAAACATCCTGGCGAGAAAGGAGGGGGTCATGCATGTTCTACTTTGGATTCTTCAGTTTCTCCTCGGCTTCTATTTTATCATCACCGGGATCGTTCACTTCATCGTGCCGCCGGGTCTTCCAAAGCAGATGGCGTGGATGTATGAGCTTCCACCTGCCCTTCATCTGATCAGTGGCTCTGCGGAGATCATGGGTGGATTCGGGCTCATCCTGCCAGGACTCCTTCGCGTTCAGACCCGGCTAACGCCCCTGGCCGCCCTGGGGCTGGTGCTGATCATGATCGGCGCGGCCTTCTGGCACTTCTCACGGGGGGAGTTCATCAATATCCTGATGAATGCGATCCTGGGTGGCATCGCCGGTTTCATCGCCTATGGGCGCTGGCGCCTCATCTCATTACGGGAGCCCACATCGCCTCTCCCACCCAACCGCCCCTGAGCTCTCACAGTCTTGCTTGAAGGAGCAAGAAACCATGCGCAGGCGCTTCACAGCCAGGCGCTCCGCCTTCCGCTTGTTGAACACAGACCCTTTCAGTTCTCCCCCGGATTGCCGGCGACGCGCGCCGCCATGGCTCTGGAGCTTGCTCCTTCTCCTCCTGGGAGGAAGCATGCTCCCTCTGCCTACCGCCCACGGCCAGGGCGGTCCCTTCCGGGTTTATCTCCCCTTGGTAGCCCGACAGGGACCGGAGATGCCACCCGGTGTGGATTTCGGGCTGGTCTTCATCACCTCCGCGGAATATCCCGCGGACGCGGCTCGCTTCGATCGGGCGAGAAGCGCAGGTGCCCGCTGGGATCGCTGGCCGCTGTACTGGAGCGGGGTGGAGACATCGCCGGGCCAATTCCAGTGGAACCACGTGGATTCCGCCCTTCGCGATGCCCTCGCTCAGGGTTTCGAGGTCTCCCTCATCCTGATGGGCACCCCCAGCTTCTACGCCGCCGGAGGGGTCCCCACTCGCCTGCCCATCGGCGGCTCTCTCCTGCGCCAGTCCCGAAGGGATGCCCCAACCCCCGAAGCGCCGATCGCCATCGCCGCCGCCAACCCTCCGGCTGGCCTGTATGCGCCCATTTTCACCGATGGCACGGATCGCCCGGGCCCTGGCAAAACCATCAACCCGGAGAACCGATGGGCGGCGTTTGTGTATCAGGCGGTCGCCCGTTACCGGCCGGGCGGGCTCGCAAGCCAGCAGGTGCCCGGATGGCCTTCCGGCCGTGGCGTGCGCGCCTGGGAGATCTGGAACGAACCGGATCTGACGTTCTTCTGGAACGGCACCGCCGCGGATTATGCGCGGCTGCTGAAGGTCGCCGCCATCGCCGCCCGTCAGGCGGACCCCCAGGCCCGCATCCTGTTCGGCGGTCTGGCGATCTTCAAGAAACCGAACTGGCTCCAGGAAGTTCTCGCCGTCCTTCGGAACGATCCCACCCCCGATTTGCGGGACGCTTTCGGCTGGTATTTCGATATCCTCCCCATTCATAGCTACAGCTATGCCTGGCAGACATTCCGTTACCTCAACCAGGCGAAGGCGACGCTGCGCGACTTCGGGCTTTCCAAAGAGCTCTGGGTGAACGAAAGCGGCCTGCCGGTGTGGGATGACTACCCGGGACCGACCTGGGATCCCGACAGTGGATACCGAGGAACGAAGGAGGAGCAGGCCGCTTATGTAGTGCAAAGCGCGGCCTATGCCCTCTGGCTGGGAGCGCGGGTGGTTTTCCACTTTATGTTGCACGATGACTGTGGGAACGGGCCGGATTCCTACGATGCCTTTGGCCTCTATCGTAACCCGAGCCCGGCACCCTGCCATCCGTCTGATGCCGGCGCGCGTCCCGCGGCCGCCGCCTATCGGCTGGTGGCCGCCCATCTGCGCGGGGCCACGCCCCTCTGGCGTCTGCGCACCACCAACGGCCAGACCGATTGGGGCGCATGCACCGGGCAGGTGGAATGGTTCGCCTTCCGCCGGCCGGACGGCGCGCGGGTCCTCCTGGCGTGGACCCGCCTGAACGTCCCTGCGACGATCACCGTGACCGCCATCGCGCCCCAGGGGATCGTCTACGATATCCGCAGCGGAGCTGCTACCATCGTGCGCCCTGTGAACGGCATCTACGCCTTCTCCCTGCCGCCTGCCACGAATTACAACACGCCGACCCTGTGCAATCCAACCTGGGAACAGGTGCGCCAAAAGCAGGGGGAAGCTGCCGTCGGAGGGTTGCCCCTTTTCCTGGTGGAGGGACCCTAAGAGGGTGTCCCAAGATTTGCCCGGGGGAAAGGCGCCGTCCACGAATGGAGCACGAATACACGAATGCTGTAGCTGTATAGGAGTTCGTGTGGGATTCGGGGTTGACCCCGCCTGCCTGCTCTTGAGATGGTCGAGCGAAGTTGAACGCTCAGGCGCTCTCCTGGTCGGGCACTCCGCTTCGCTCCGTGCCCTACTACGAACAGGGGCTTTTCTGTTCGTAGTAGGGCACGCAAGTGCCCGTTCTTTTTGCGGACAACTAACGGGCACTCCGCTTCGTGCCCGACTACCAACTGATGATCAGACGCTGAGCGCGCACCCATACTCATCGCCCATCACTGAATTTTCAGACCCTCTCTAAGGGCCCGGCCGATCCTTTGAACCCGAAGCAGGAGGACCCATACGATGACGAAAAGCCTCTGGAGCCTGGTGCTCGCTACGCTCACGATCACGCCCAGCGGCGCCTTGAGCCCTGGGCCGCTGTCCGCTTCCGCTGCCGCGGTGGGAGCCCTGTTGGGCCCGTGGGGTGGCTTCCTGATCGCCCTGGGGCATATGGCGGTAGAACTTCCCTATGTGGCTACCCTTTATCGGTTTGCCAGTCTGATGAGGAGAAGCCTTGCACGGCTGAAAGTTCCGATGAACACCATCATCATCGTGTTTCTTCTTTTCTTCTCCTACCTTCTCCTTCAGGACTTCATCGCCGTTCTGCGGGGCGAGAGTTCCCCAAGCCGATCACCGGTCTCGAGGCCGTTCGAGGCCTTCGTTGTCGGGGCGGCCCTCACCGGATTGAATGTTTATTTCCTGGCCTGGTGGCTCACGGTCGGCTATCCGCTGATCGAGAAATCTTCCGAGCTGGGTCGGAAAGGGTTCGCGGCGATGTACATCAGCCATGTGTGGATGGACTATGCATGGTTGATCCTGCTTGCCGCTGGCGGAGGCGCCACGAAGATCCTGGGGGTCATCCCCTACGCGATTCTCTTAGCCATCCTGGCTACCGTCCTCGCGGGGTTCGCGATGAAAATCGCCTTCGATACATGGAGGCTGATGCGGGGCTATCCAGCGGGCTCTTGAAAAAGTGATCGCCTGACGTTCGTATCCACCCTGTCCAGCTGGACCTGGATTCGGATAAAGATAGGAGTTACGCAGTTGAAAGCTCTAAAGGTGGAACGGAATGGCCCCACTCCCCTTTCTCCCCCCTCCCCACGGCCCAAAGGGCCGTGGGGAGGGGGGAGAAAAATCCTTGCCCCCATGGGAAACGAACTGCGTAAGTCCTAAAAGAAATGGGGGGCGCTGTTCCCACGCCCCCCATGGGATTCCCCGGCAATGGAGTCCATCACCCCTTGGCCAGCCCGCGACGACGGAGCTCAGCGGTGAGGGCGGGGACGATTTTGAACAGATCGTCGACCACGCCATAGCGAGCGACTTTGAAGATCGGCGCTTCCGGGTCTTTATTGATGGCCACGATGACCTTCACTCCCCGCAGGCCGGAGAGATGTTGAATCGCGCCGGAGATCCCACACGCGATGTAGAGATCCGGGCTGATGGTTTTGCCGGTCTGACCGACCTGATACTTGTAAGGAATCCACCCCGCATCCACCACCGCCCGGGTGGCGCCCAGGGCCGCTCCCAGCGCCCGGGCCAGCTCCCGCAGGGGCTCGAAGCCCTCCGGGCTGCCCACGCCCCGCCCGCCGCCCACCACGATGCGGGCTTCGTTCAGGCTGATCTCCCCTTCGGCCTCCTGGATCCACTCCAGGACCTCCGTGGAGAAAACCGAAGGATCCAGATCAACAGAAACCCGACGGATCTCCCCCTTCCGAGCGGGATCGGGATCCGGCTTGGGGAATGCGCGCCCGCGGATCGTTAAGATCGCCGGGGAGCGCTCGACATAGGTCCGCGCGAACAGCTTGCCCTCATAAATCGGCCGGATCGCGATGATACGCCCGTTCTCGACGGATAACTCGATCGCATCAACCAGCGTTGCCGTCCCCAGTTCAGCGGCCAGCCCTCCGGCCAGCTCGCGACCACGGGCGGTGGATCCCATGAGAATGGCCTGGGGGGCACCTTCTTTTGCCAGACGGGTCAGAACCGCCAGGTAAGGTTCGAAACGGAAATCCGCCAGCGCCGGGTGCTCGACCACCTGGACGACATCCGCACCCATGGCGATGGCTTCCTCCGCCTGATCGGTGATCGCTCCCCCAATCCACACCGCGGTCACTCCCGTTCCCAGGGCATCCGCCAGCCGCCGGGCCACCCCCATGGTCTCCCACACGATCGAGGGGATCTTTCCCTGGAATTGCTCCAGCCAGACCCAGATATGGCTCATGGATGTCCTCCGCAAACTGGAATTCTGGTAGGGCAACTGCAAGCAGTTGTCCTACAATACTTTCTCCGCCAGCAACCGATCCACCAGGGCGCGAGCGATCTCCTCCGGCGACTCCCCCTGAATGAACTCGCACTGGACTTCCTGTTTCGGCGGGGCGAAGACGGCGGGCCACCGGGCCGCTGAGGCGGCCGCGCCCACCTGCTCCGGCGCCAGCCCCAGATCCGCCGCGGTCCAGATCGGGATCTGCATCCGGGCAGCTTTCCGGATGCCCATGAAAGAGGGATAGCGAGGCTCGTTCATCTGCATCGCGCTGAGGACCGCAGGGAGCGGCGCCCGCACCACCTGACGGCCTTCCTCCAGGATCCGCTCCACCACAATCGTTCGCCCGGCAGGGTCGATCTCCCGAATCTTCCCCACATAGGCGAGCAGGGGCCATCCAAGCCGTCGAGCGAGGGCCGGTGGGACCTGGGCGGAGTTCCCATCCACGCTCTCCTTGCCCATGAAGACGAGGTCCACGGTTCCCAGCTTGCGGATCGCGGCGGCCAGGATGGCGGCGGTGACCACCGCATCCGAGCCTTCGAAGGCGGGGTCGTGGAGAAGAATGGCTTCATCGCAGCCCATGGCCACTGCCTGTTTCAGCGCCTCCTTTGCGGATTCCGGGCCCATGGTGAGGACCGTGACCTTCCCTCCGAATTTCTCCTTCAACCGCAGGGACTCCTCGATCGCGAACTCATCCCATGGATTCACGATCAGCGGGGCGTCGCCCCAGGATATGCGCCCCGACGCGTCGACAGTGATCGTGGCGGTTGTATCCGGGGTTTGTTTGATGGGCACCACGATATGCATGATCGCCTCCCCAGTCGAGATCACGTGCTTTGCCAGCCTGGACATTTCGCAGGCGGGCGAGAGGATCCCTCTTTCTGACTCCCCACGGCCAGGAGGGCTGTTGAATTTGGAGACTGGGAGCGGAAGGCCGCCGGCCCAGCCCCCCACAGATATGCTTTCTCCCCTCACCTCACCGTTTGAGGTCGCGGGGAGAGGCAACCCGCTTTCCCCGCCCGTCGGGCCGCCTGAATCGGGCTACGAAGCGCCAGGAATCAATTTTGGGCAAGGGCTGTTCAGAACCGGTTCAGGCCATGGCGGGCTCGGCGCGCCAGATCTCCGGATCGTAGGCCGGCAGTTCGCAACGCAGCGGGCGATCCTTGCGATAGCCCAGGGCGTATTCCGCCTGCAGGATCGTGTGGATCTGGCTGGTGCCCTCGTAGATCACCTCGCCCTTCGCATTGCGCAGGTAGCGTTCCACGTCGTATTCATCGCTGTAGCCATAGGCCCCGTGGATCTGGATCGCGTCGAGGGCCGCCTGAACCGCCGCCTCGGTGGCGAACCATTTGGCCAGGCTGGTCTCCCGGGTGTTGCGCAGCCCCATGTTCTTCATCCACCCGGCCCGCAGATAGAGCAGACGGGCGATCTCATAGTTGGCGGCCATCTTCGCGATCATCTCCTGGACCAGCTGGTGCTCTCCGATCCGCCGGCCGAAGGTCATTCGCTCATTGGCGTATTTCACCGAGGCCTCCAGGCAGGCCCGGATCAGACCGGTGGCCCCGGCGGCCACTGTATAGCGCCCGTTGTCCAGGGCCGCCATGGCGATGTAGAAGCCTTCCCCCTCTTCTCCCAGGCGGTTCTCCACCGGCACCGGGGTGTTCTCGAAAACGATCCACCCGGTGTTGCCCGCGCGGACCCCCAGCTTGCCGTGGATGGTGCCGGTTTTCACCCCAGGGAACGACCGCTCCACGATGAAAGCGGACATCCCCCGGTGGCCTTTCTCGGGATCTGTCTTGGCGATCACCAGGAAGTGATCCGCCAGATCAGCCAGACTGATCCATGTTTTCTCCCCGTTCAGGATGTAAACATCCCCCTGGCGCCGGGCCGTGGTGCGGATCGCGGCGGCGTCCGAGCCCGCGCCGGGCTCGGTGAGAGCATAGGCGGCGATTTTCTCCCCCTTCGCCTGCGGGACCAGGTATCGCTGCTTCTGCTCCTCTGTCCCCCATTGAAGGAGGGAGAGGGAATTGAGGGCCACGTGGACGGACATCACCACGCGCAGCGAGCTGTCGATGCGCTCGAGCTCCTCGCAGGCCAGGCCCAGGGAGATGTAATCCATGCCAGCGCCGCCATACTTCACCGGGATACAGATCCCCAGGAGCCCCAGGGCGGCCATTCGTTCAAAGAGCCATGGGATCGGTTTCTGGGCGCGGTCGTGCTCCTTGATGACCGGCCGGATCTCCCGCTCGGCGAACTCACGGACCATCTGCTGCACCATGCGATGTTCATCGCTCAGCCGGAAATCCATAGGGGCCTCCTCCGGAAGGGCACAGATATGGGGCGCGGCGAATGGAATCCGCTTCCCGGTGAATTATACGTTTGCTCCTTTCTTCCCGCGGCTCGAAGGGCCGCGGGAAGAGGATCCATAGGGGCGGGGTCTCTCCCCATTGGGTCGAGGAGCCATGCCGGCTACTGTCGAGGATAGGCCCGCGGATCTTTAAAGTTCAGGTGGTGGAACGAGCAGCGAAGCGGGCAGCCCCACCACCTGAAAGCTCCCAGTTTGCAACAGAGCAGGTTGACATTCTCATCGCCTGTGGTAAGATAAACACAAAAAGTGAATAGAGCGCGGCACTCATCGAGAGAGGTGGAGGGACCCGGCCCGATGAAGCCTCGGCAACCTCCCGCGTAGCATCAGGGCCGACCGGGGAGCACGCCGCCCCCCGGCGGAGCGCTCGCGGGGATGGTGCCAAGTCCGGCAGACGGTCCGTCTGGGAGATGAGGTGGCCCGCAGCGGCGATCAGCCTCTTCTTCCCAGAAGAGGCTTTTGTTTTGTTCCGCCCCTCCTCCCGGAGGGGCGTTTTATTGTGCAGGATGGGCACGGAAAGAACACCTTCAGGGTGTCGGGGTTGGGGGCCGAAGACCCCCCACTCAGCAATCCCGAATCCCCATCTAAAAAAGGAGGACTCCGATGCGCAATATTGTGGTTTCCGAGGCCAGCGGCCCTTACATTGAGGACCTCCCGGTGGAGATCGTCGAACGGAAAGGTATCGGACACCCCGATAGCCTGTGCGATGGGATCGCCGAGCGCATCAGCCGGGAATACACCCGCTGGTGCGAAGAGCACCTCGGCGGCGCCCTCCATCACAACTTTGATAAGGTTCAGCTGGTCGCCGGCGAAGTCTCGGTCCGCTTCGGCGGCGGGGAACTGCTCAAGCCGATCCGGATCCAGATCGCCGGCCGAGGGACGCCCTTTTACAACGGCCAGGCGATCCCCATGGAAACCATCGCCATCGAGGCCGCCCGGGCCTACCTGCGAGAGACCATGCGCTACCTGGATCCGGTGAAGCACGTCATCATCGACTGTTTCGCCGGCCGTGGCGCCAGCGAGCTCATCGATATCGTCCATCAGGTCACCGCCAACGACACCAGCTTCGGCGTTGCTCACTGGCCCCGCAGCGGTCTCGAGGAAGCCGTCTATCAGGCCGCCCAGTATCTGAACTATGAGCTCATCAACCAGTTCCCCATCGGTGAGGACGTCAAGGTGATGGGGCTGCGCCAGGGGAATCAGGTCATCCTGACGGTGGCCGTTCCCTTTATCGCCACCCGGGTCCACGATCCCGCCGAATACGAGGAGGCCAAACGCGGTGTTCAGGAGGCATTGCAGCGCTTTGTCTCCAGCCTGCCGGCCCTGGAAGGGCGAACGGTGCGGGTGGATGTGAACACCGCCGATCACGCCAAGCGGGGCGATTTCTATCTGACGCTGACCGGCACCAGCGCGGAGATGGGCGACGATGGGGCCGTTGGTCGGGGGAACCGCATCACCGGCCTGATCACCCCCTTCCGATCCACAAGCCTGGAGGCCGCCGCGGGGAAGAACCCGATCTCCCATGTTGGGAAAGTCTACAACGTGCTGGCGCTGGAGATCGCCCGAGACATCGTGGCCCGCCTGCCCGAGATCCAGGAAGCGACCGTGTATCTCCTCTCCCAGATCGGCAAACCGCTCGATCAACCCCTCATCGCCAACGCCGCCGTCCGGGTCCGCTCCGGCCAGCTCACCTCCGGGATCCAGGAGGCGGTGCGGGCGATCGTGGATGAGCACCTGTCCAACATCCATGTGGTGCGTCGGAAGATCATCGCTGGAGAGGTTTCACTGTTCTGAGTTCCCTCAACGGGTTCCCGCAGGCTTTTATGGATGGAGATAAGGGGCCGGGTGGGCTGCCTGAGGCGGCCACCCAGCCCCTTATCTCCGGATGGGAGCGGCATGTCTTCCGTGTGCCGCCCCATACGTAAAGACTCGATTCCCTGGAACCTCGCTGGAGCCTGCAATGCCACTTCACACACGGACCCGCTGGACAGCGGTTGTGGGGCTTCTGTGGCTGGCCGCGCTCCTCCGCTGGGTGGACCTTCCCCATCTTCCCTACGGCCTCTGGTATGATGAGGCCTATTACGGCCTGGATGCCCTGCGGGTTCTGGAGGGGCATCTGGCCCTCTTCTTCCCTGAGAACAACGGCCGCGAGCCTTTGTTTATCTATCTGGTCGCCGGCGCCATGGCCATCCTGGGCCCCACCCCCTACGCGCTGCGGCTCACCGCCAGTATGATCGGCGTGCTCACCGTGGCGGCCACCTTCCGCATGGCCTGGACGCTTTCCCGGCGCTGGGAGGTCGGGATGTTGAGCGGGATCCTGACGGCTTTCCTGCTCTGGCCGTTGAACCTCAGCCGGGTGGGATTCCGGGCGGGGTTGTTCCCTCTCGCCGCCGCGCTGACGTTGTGGGCCTTCACCCGCGCGGCCCGGCGTGGATGGGCGCGGGATTGGGCATTCGCCGGCCTCATCTGGGGCGCCGGATTCTACACGTATTTGGCCGCTCGCATGACCGTGTTTCCCATCGCCCTGGGCCTGATCCTCGGACGCCGGTGGGATCCCCGGCGGTTCCCTCTCCGGGGGATCGCCCTCTTCCTGATCAGCGCCGCGATCACTGCCGCCCCCCTGGCCGCTTATTTCTTTCTCCATCCGTCGGACTTCACCCTGCGAGGGGAGCAGACGTCCGCCTTCAACAGCCAGCGGCCCTTCTTTTCCGTCGCCATGGAACAGGCGGCGCGGGTGGGAGGCATGTTCTTCATACGCGGCGATGATTACCCCCGCCACAACACGGGCAGCCGCCCCGTCTTCGATCCCCTGCTGGCGGTGGCTTTTCTCATCGGTGGGATCCAGGCCGTCCGGCAGGCCCCCTTCACAGCGATCTGGGGCCTTGTCATGCTGCTTCCCACCTTCCTCTCCACGGAAGCGCCCCATTACCTGCGGGCCAGTGGGGCGCTGCCCGTGGTGGTGCTCTGGGCCAGTCTCGGCCTCTGGACGCTGGGGGAAGCCATCGGACGCTGGATCCGAAGCCCATGGGGGCAGGTCGCGGTTCTGGGAGGATGCCTGGGGCTCAGCTTCCCCTGGCATACGGTGGCTTATTTCGATCCCGCCTGGTGGGCTCAGGCCCGCGTTCGGGGCGCCTTCTCCCTCGACTCCTGGGAGGTGGCCCATGAGATCCGATCGTTCCTGAGCGCCTACCCCAATGGCACTGTGATCCTGTCGGAGCGCCTCTGGGCCGGGCGGGCGGAAATGCGATTCCTGCTCTGGAAGCAGCCGATGGTGCGGATCCGCCGTTTAGAGGAGAATCCGCCTGAACCACCTCCTGCCCCCGCCCTGGTGGTCGGGTGGCAACATGAACCAGTTCCCCTGCTACGGCGCTGGCTTCCTGAGGAAGCGCTGCTCTCCCTGCACGCACCGGATCCGTGGCCCGGAGAGAACGTCCCCCGATATCGGGCCCTGTGGGCGGAACCCGTGGACCGGATGCGATCGAACCTGGAAGCCGTTTTCGAGGATGGAATCGTCCTGGAAGGCGGGATCGCCCGACGGAGCGGACGCCGGCTCACGGTGATCCTGGATTGGCTGGCGATGGGGAAGCCTTCCCGGGATTACAGCGTGTTCGTGCACATCTACCCGGAGGCGGAAGCCCCCCGATGGCCCCCTGCTTCCCCTCCGATCGCTCAGTGGGATGGGGGCATCATGGATGGCGCCTACAACACAGGCCTCTGGCAGCCCGGCGATCGGATCCGGGAGACCCGCATCGTGATCCTCCCCGAATCCCTGTCCATGGTCCCGTTAAAGGTCTGGGTGGGGCTTTACCGCTGGGAAGATGGATCCCGCCTGCGGGTCCAGGGGGGCGAAGAGGCCGTATCGATCCCGGTGGAAGAAGATGCGGCCTCCGGGGATGAACCACAGGGTTAATGGAGGTCCTCGCGATGTCCGCCACCCGAACGCTGGATCGGGTTCTCCTCAGAGATCCAGTGGATCGTTGCTCCTTTTCGCAAAAGGCGAACGCGAGCCCGCCGGGTGACTTCCACCAGAGCGCGGAAGACCGCGTTTGGCATGTCGGACTCCGGCAGCGCGGCCACCAGGGCCTGAACCGTCTCCACATCATTGCCCACCCGGCGCAGGGCCTCCAGCGCCCGGCCCCGAATGTAAGGGGGGATTTCGGGGTCCAGGGCCAGCGACACCAGGACCTCTTCAAATTCAGCGCTGGCGCTCGCGACCATCGCGTCAGCCGCTGCCCGGCGCAGGGAGATCGGCGCCTCCGCGTTCTTTGCCAGGATCCAGAGGGCAGAAAAGGCCTCCGGCCCTCCATGCTCTCCCAGCGTGCGCACAATGGCCTGGCGAACCGCCGGCTCCAGCGTGCCCTCATGGGCGAGGCGGGTCAACGGAGCAATCAGCGAGGGATCCCACAGGCTTCCCAGGCTTTCCGCCAGGCTCTGACGGATGGAGGGATCGATTCGGATGTCCGACAGCAAGGAGATGATCTCCGAAGCGGCCGGGCGGTGGCGAAGGGTAGTAAGGGTGAGGGCGATGGCCCCTCGCACATGGGGATCGATCCGCTCATCCCGCAACAGCCACAGCAACTCATCCCCCAGTTCTGAGGCGCCCAGGGCCCCGATCGCATCCGCGATGGATTGCCGCACGGAAGCCGGGATCCGCTCCTCCGGGAGGAGCTGGATCAACGAGCGCGCCACTTCCCGGTTCCCCAGCGTCCCCAGGGCGTCGGCAATGGCCCGTCGAGCGGTCACGGGAAGGTTTTCCTGACGCAGAAGGGGCACCAGCTCAAGGGCCACCGAAGGATCCCGCATCAACCCGATCGCCAGAGCGACCCGGGCCTGGATGAAAGGATCCTCCATCGGATCGCGCAGGAGCTCCAGCAGGGCTTGCGTGGCGGAGGTGGCCTTCATCGTGCCCAGAGCCAGGGCGATCCGCTCCCGGATCATGGAATCGGTCCCGCGATCCCGCAACAGGGTCAGGAGCTCTGGCACCACCTTAGTCTCCCCAATCGCCGCCAGGGCGTCCGGCACCAGCGCCCGCAGGGAGGGATGAACCTGGGGGTTCTTCAGGATCCGCACAAGGAGTGGAATCGCGCGGCGATCCCGCAACAGGCCCAGGGCCGCGATCGCCTGGCGCTGGAGGAGCATTCGGGAGAAATCCTCCTGCGCTACAGTCGAGAGGCCTGTCAACCGGTCGATCCACTGCATCAAGAACGGCGGAAGCGTTCGGATCTGTTCCCATACCCGGGCCAGCAGATGGCGCCAGCGGCTTTCCCGCAGGAAGCCCATCAGCCAGGGCGTGATGGATGGGAGCCCCGTCTCGGCCAGCGCATTCAGAAGAGCCACCCGCAGACCGATGTCCAGACCCGGATCCTCAACCAGAGCCTGAACCATCTCGATAGATCGAGGCTCGATCCAGGCCTTCAGCACCCCGACCATCCGGCGTCGGAGCTCCAACGGCATGTTGGGATCACGGATCAAGGGGATCAGCTCATCAATCAGGCCGGCATCGCCCAGAGCTTTGAGAGCCTCCAGGAGGGCTTCACGGATGGCCGGGTTCAACCAGGGGAGGCCCAGGAGCTCCACCAGCGCCGGTCCCAGCGACCGATCCCCTATTCGGGCGATCGCCATCACCACCTTCCACCGGACCTCTACCTCCACGCTCTCATTCCCCACCAGATCCAGCAGATCCCGGGCCATGGCCGGATCGCCCAGGCGCCCCAGCTGTTCGGCGATCTGCTCCCGCACCGGCCCGGGGACACGAGGATCCCGCAAAGCCAGGGCCAGAAGCCCGGCGGCTCGGCTCCCCTGCTCCCGGGCCAGCGCCTCCACAATGAACCCCCGGGTCCCGGTGGGGAGATCTGGCCTGCGAAGCTGATCCGCCAGCCACTCGGTCTGGCCAGGGATGCGGGCCAGGATGGAGGCAGCCTCTTCCTGGAGAAACGCATAAGGGGTGGTCAGCAACAACGTGCGCAATCGCTCAATCGTCTGATCCCGCAACTCCACCTGCAAATGCGGCGCTTCGATCAGACAGCGGCCGGCCAGGCGGGTCCTCGAATAAAAGAAGTCATCTTCGGAATCCAGGAGATGGGAGAGGAGCTCGCGAGCCAGAGCCGGCTCCGCGAGGCCGGCGAACATCACCGTCGCCTCATGCCAGTCCGGGTCATCGACCTGCCGCAGCAACATCGCCCGTCGGCCCGGATCGGCCAGCGCCATACGAGCAACCAGGGCGAACAGGAAGGCAGGTCGCAGGAATGCCAGCGCGGGGCCTGGGGTGACCAGCCCACAGCGCTCCCGCAACCAGGCGAGGGCGAGACGGACCTGCGCGGGCTCGAAGCGCCCATCCGATCGGAGCAGATCGGCCAGCCACTCCTCTGCCGATGCGGCAGGCAGGGAGGGACGCCGCAGCAGGAGCATGGCCCATGCCAGGTTCTCCAGCGCGGCGAATTTCAGGGAGGCGGGGAGATCTTCTTCTACCGGAAGAGCCTGTGGGCGATCCAGCAAAGCCCCGGCCAGCTGGGCATAGAGGACCGAGCGGCGGGAAGGAAGGCCGCCGTGCTGGGCGAAGAGCGCGAGGAGCCCGGAAAGCAGCCACGGATTTGCGGCAAGCGCCCTGCGCTCCGCATCCTCCTGAAGGGCCCGGAGGAACGCGCCAGGCCCTTCTCTGGACCCGGCGAACCATTTCCCGGGCCCTGCCGCCGCCTGCCAGCGCTCCGCCAGCGCCAGGATCTGCGCCTCCGTCCAGGGGGCCAGAACGAAGCTGTGGAAACCTTCCAGCTGGACCGCCTGCACAGCTCCTGCGGCGATGATCGAGCAGCCTGTCCTCGCCGCCAGCCGCTCCAGTTCTTCCAGCAACGCGGCTTCCGCATCCACACGCTCCGTCTGCCCAAACCCATCCACCAGCAGCGCGCACCGGCCCTGCTGAAGCCACCGCTCCAGAACCTCCACCGGGACCTGGAGGGCACCGCGGGTGGTGCGATACAGGCGTTCGGCGAGCTGCTGGCTCAGTGGGACCTGAGGCCGATAATGGGCAACAGGCAGCCAGAAGGGAATCTGAGCCGTAAAGGACTGATCCGGAGGAAGGAGTTCCGCAGGGGCCAGCGCCTGCAGAAGCGTCAGGAGCGCGCCGGGGCGACCCTGCGCGGCCTCCGACCAGCAAAGGGCCAGCATCTGGAGGAGGGTGGTCTTCCCACATCCCGGCTCCCCTGCGATCCACCAGCGAATTCCGGTTCCGGGATGAGAGACGGCTTTCTGGAGGATCTGCAACGGGGGGTTCACAAAGACCTGCTTGAGAGGGACCGGACCGATCTGGCTGGATAGCGGACCCGTTGCATGGAGGAGGACCGGCGGCGTTTTCAGGCAGGCGCGCCGGAGATGGACCTCCCGGAACGGCCCTCCAACTCGAAGCTGGAGGACGCCCCAGAGGCGCGGAAGGAGCATGGGGATCAACAGCGTGAGCAACGCGCCCAGCGCCGCCGCCAGAGCCAGCGCGATCCAGTTCACCTCCGGAATCGGTTGCCCGAGAAGGATCCCCCGAACCTCAGCGAGCCATAAGTTCAGCATTCGTGCAGAATCTCCTTTGTCGATATCGAAGACTCTGGATTCTGGACAAATTGCCCGATCCCTTTATTCAGAATCCTGGGCAAACTCCCCAATCCCCTCAAGATGATCAGTCCTCCGCCCCGAGACCCCTGGGGCTTCCGGGGCACAAGATCCCATAATCCCATTAAGGATCCTCTTGCTCCGTTGCGATCCCGACGGCGCCCGCTCGGGTTCCGCGTTGGCCCCTCCCTGCGCCGCTTCACGGCGTGGAGAGGGGTAGATAGAGCCCCGTTTGCAACAGAGCAATCTTCTTTCTGCATTTTGCTTATATCTTTCAAATTCGTCAATCTTCTTCTTGAAAACCGAGGACAAGCCCACCCAAGATATGGTTAAATCGATTTAACCCGTTGTTGTAGCGCTCCAGGCAGTCATCTAAGGTGCCGAACGGGTTGAAACTAAGGATCAAATGAGGGGCGCGGCTTCCAGGTCCAATCCCTGGCTCGTGTGGGGCGAGCCCCTTCCTGCGGCCCAGAGAGCCGGGAGAAGAGGAAATGAAAGCGATGCGGATCGTCTGGGACGATCCGCATCGCTTTTCGCAACCCTCAAGGGGGAGGCTACAGGAGCGGGGCGAGCGGCTCACACGTCGAGGTTTCGCACCTCCCTGGCGTGAGCCTGGATGAAGCGACGACGGGGCTCTACGGCGGCACCCATCAGCATATCGAACACCCGATCGGCCTCCGCGGCATCCTCAATCGTTACCTGGAGCAGGATCCGCCGCGCCGGATCCATGGTGGTTTCCCAAAGCTGCTCGGGGTTCATTTCTCCGAGCCCCTTGTAACGCTGAGTCACCACCTGCCGCTCATCGGCCGGGTCGATCCCCCGTTTGCGCAGCCGGGCGAAGATCTCATCCCGTTCGGCATCGGAATATGCATAGAAGACCTCTTTGGTCTTCCTCACCTCGATCCGATACAGGGGCGGCTGGGCGATATAGACGTGCCCGTTCTCAATAAGCGGCGTCATGTGTCGGAAGAAGAACGTCAGCAGCAGCGTGCGGATATGGTTCCCATCCACATCGGCGTCGGCCAGGATGATGATCTTACCGTAGCGCAGCCGGGAGATGTCGAACTGGTCCCCGATGCCCGTGCCGATGGCGGAGATCAGGGCCTTGATCTCCTCGTTGGCCAGCATCTTATCCAGGCGGGCCCGCTCCGTGTTCAGGATCTTCCCCCGCAGGGGCAGGATCGCCTGGAAATGGCGATCACGGGCCTGCTTGGCCGATCCGCCCGCCGAATCCCCTTCCACAATGAACAGCTCCGCCTTGGCCGGGTCGCGCTCTGAGCAATCGGCAAGCTTCCCGGGCAGGGTCAGGGACTCCAGCGCGCTCTTACGGATGACCAGCTCCCGGGCCTGTCGGGCCGCCTCCCGGGCGCGGGCGGAGGTGAGGCATTTCTGGATGATGGCCTTCGCCTCCCGCGGGTTCTCCTCCAGCCAGCGGGCCAGCGCCTCGCCGACCACCGACTCCACCGCCCCTTTGACCTCAGCGTTGCCCAGCTTGCTCTTGGTCTGGCTCTCGAACTGGGGCTCGGGGAGCTTCACACTGATGACCGCCGTGAGCCCCTCTCGCACATCCTCCCCGGTGAAGTTGGGGTCGTTGTCCTTCAGGAGCCCGGCCTTCCTCGCATAATCATTCAATGTCCGCGTGAGGGCCGATCGGAACCCCGTGAGATGCGTTCCCCCGTCCACCGTGTTCACGTTGTTGGCGAAGGCCAGCACCGTCTCGTTGTAGGCGTCCGTGTATTGAAGGGCGACCTCGACCAGAATGTCCCCTACTGTCCTCTCCACATACCAGATGGGGTGGAGTGGCTGGCGGTTGCGGTTCAGGTAACGAACGAAGGACTGGATCCCTCCCTCGAAGTAGAAGGTGATCTCCCGGTCCTCCCGCTCATCCACCAGCGTGATGGTGAGCCCCCGGGTCAGGAAGGCCATCTCCCGGAAGCGCTGGGCCAGGGTCTCGAATTTATAATCAATCCCGCTGCGGAAGATCTCCGCATCCGGCTTGAAGTGAACGATGGTCCCATGGTCGGCGGGCGGGAAGCGCGGATGCGCATACCAGCGAGTGGGATCCGCCTTCCCGAGCCGCTCTACGGGAGTCACCGGGCGGCCTCGCTCATAGCGCTGGCGGTAGCGATAGCCGTCCCGCTGGACGATGGCCTCCAGCCATTCGGAGAGGGCGTTGACGGCGCTCACCCCGACACCGTGGAGACCGGTCGCCACCTTGTAGCTCCCGCCTCCGAACTTTCCGCCGGCGTGCAGCGTGGTCATCACCACCTCCAGGGCCGGCCGGCCCGTCTGGGGGTGGATGTCCACCGGGATGCCTCGCCCGTTATCGGTCACCCGAACGCTTCCATCGGCCAGGATTTCCACCAGGATATGGGTGCAGACCCCGGCCAGGGCCTCGTCGACCGCGTTATCCACCACCTCATAGACCAGATGATGCAGGCCCCGGATGTCCGTCGAACCGATATACATGCCCGGGCGACGACGGACAGCCTCCAGGCCCTCCAGGACCTGGATCTGGCTGGCATCATACGTCGTGACCGCCTCTGCCGCGCCGTTGGAGTTAGCTGCTCGAGCGATCTTTCGTGTCTCATTCGCCATACATCCTCCCTTCCGCATCAACCTGGAGCGCTTGCCCGGCACAGGCCCATCCGCCTTCGACGACGGCGGATGGCCCGGGAATGCAAACACTTTTTCATTTTAACCCAGATCGCCGCTTTCGGGAATCGGCAGGGCTTTTCCGTCCTTATCCCGTTCGGGCCCAGCGGATGGCCCCACCCCCTGGATCCCCCTCCCATGGCCCTTCGGGCCGTGGGAGGGGGACGAAAAGGATTGGGGGCGAGCCGGGCGACGGGAGCCCCGCCCCTCTCCATAGCCCATTGGGCCGTAGCGAGGGGGAATCATCCGTTCGGCCTATTAAATTCGTAGGAGTTACACAGTTGGTTTTCTCCTGGGGGTTTTGGGGGGTGGGGCCATTTTACCTCTTCTCGCGAGCCCCGAACCGCGTAACTCCTAATTCGTATGGAAACATACTCTGTTGCGCTCCTGGCGATCCCTGCTCGGGTTCCGCTCTGCAACCGGGCAATGGAAACCTCTCCTGGAAGACACCCATGTCCGGCCCCCAAACGCCAGGCTGGATCCAATCGGGAAATCCTTCCGCATGCTTGACTTCTTCAAATAAAGTATTTAAAATTTCGAAATAGACAGTTGGATTTTTAAACGGGAGACAGGGATGGCCGCGTGGATTGGAGTGTGCCCGGTGTGCGGGGAAGGCCTGGAGGCGGTGGCCCTGCAGTGCCCGGCCTGCGAGACGCGGATCGAGGGGCGGTTCCAGCTGGGCCGGCTGGCCCGGCTTTCCGCCGAACAACTGGCCTTTGTAGAGCTCTTCCTGCGGTGCGAGGGGAAGTTTACCCGGCTGGAGAGCCTGACGGGCCTCTCCTACCCCACGCTGCGCAAGCGGCTTCAAGAGATCCTGCGAGCGATGGGCTATGAGGCCGAGGCGGAAGCGCCCCCCGGCCCGGAGGAACGCCTCCGGATCCTGGAAGCGCTGGCGGAGGGCCAGATCTCTTATGAAGAGGCCCTCCGCCGGTTGCGCGGGGCAGGATCCTCGGAGGGATGATGATGGTGCGTGTCGCAGGCCGGGAAACGGGGAGCGGGTTGCGCCTCGCCGATGTGCGACGGGATCTGCGTGGGATCGCCGATCTGCTGGAAGAGGCCTTCGCCAGCGAGCTGGATGAGATCGGCCAGCGGATCATCCGGGAGATGCGTTTCTGGTCCCGCCTGGGATGGTTTCTCCGATGGCTGGAATGGTTCCTCCCCCCGGGCGAGACCTTCGCGCCAGGCTATGTGTGGGTGGAAGGCGGCCGCGTGGTGGGCTACACGATGGTTCGTCGCTTCCGGCCGGGCTCAACAGGCTGGCTGATCGCCAATGTGGCGGTGGCCCCTGAATTCCGGGGAAGGGGGATCGGCCGGGCGCTGGTCTCCGCCTGTCTAGAATACGCCCGGGCGCACGGGGCTCGATGGGCCGCCCTGCAGGTTCGAGCGGACAACATCCCGGCTCTTCGGCTGTATCGATCGCTGGGCTTTGTGGAGATCGGGCGGATCCAGATCTGGCACCGGGAGGCATGGCGCGCGCCGCTCCCGCTGTCTTTCTCGCCCCCGGTCCCCGGCTATCGGGTGCGGCCCGCCCGACCCGGGGAGGCTTCTGCCCTCTCCGCCTGGATTGCCACGGTGGAGAACCCGGCGATGCGGTTGTTTGAGCCCCTGGGCCTGCTTCCAATGGCTCTGGCTCCCTGGCCCTTCGGCCGGCGCCGGAAAACCCTCTGGATTGTCGAAACCGAGGGAGGGGAGATTGTGGCCCTCGCGGCCTGGATCCGACGGGAGGGTCTTTTGACGCTGCGGGCTTTTCTGGCCGGCTCCGGAACCCCCCAGCATGCCCGATGGCTGGTGGAGACCGCCTTGCAGGGGATCCCTCCCGGGCTTCCGGTGATGGCCCTCACCGGAGAGGAGCCGGCGCTCGCTGCCGCACTGCTCTCCCTCGGCTTCCGGCCGATCCGCACCCTGATCGGGATGCGCTGCGACCTGAGGGTTGGATAAAGGACACCCGTCCCCGTCTCTCCAAGTCCCCGGAAGGGACCCAGCCCATAACGACCAAGGAGGCTATGATGGCGCGGGATGAGGAGCGTTTACGGATCCTGAAGATGCTTGAGGCTGGCCAGATCACGGCGGAACAGGCCCTGGAGCTGTTGAAGGCGCTCCAGGAAGCGGAGGCAACTCCGGGGGGCTCCGCCCCTTCCACGCGCTGGCTACGGATTCGGGTCACGGACCTCGCCTCCGGGCGCCAGCGGGTTCACGTGAACATTCCCCTGAGCCTGGCGGATCTGGGCCTCCGCGTCAGCGGGCGCTTTATATCCGGAGTCACAGGAAGCGACCTTCAGGAGCTGCTGGAACACCTGCGGAAAGGAGGGGTCGGAAAGCTGTTGGAGGTTGTGGACGAGGAAGAGGGGGAGCGGGTGGAGATCTCCGTAGAGTAATCCGCCATGAGCCTTCCATCTCGAATGACGCATGCCTTCTGGGCGCTCTGGGCCGGGCATGGGATTTCCCTGTTCGGTAGCATGCTGGTTCAGTTCGCCCTCATCTGGTGGATCGCCCGCACAACGGACTCCGCCATCGCGCTGTCCATCGCGACCCTGCTGGCGCTACTGCCCGGGGTCCTGCTGGGCCCGGCCATTGGGGCCCTGGTCGATCGCTGGGATCGTCGGGTGATTATGCTGGCTTCCGATGGTGGAATGGCAGGTCTTACACTGGGGCTGGCTGTCCTGGCCGCCACAGGCGATCTGACTCTGGGGCCCGTTTATGGGGTGATGTTTCTTCGCTCGCTCCTGGAGACCTTTCACTGGTCTGCCCTCCAGGCCTCCATCCCTTTAATGATCCCGGAGCGTCATCTGGCCCGGATCGCAGGGCTGAACCAGGCCCTCAGCGGCGCGCTTAACATGATCGCCCCGCCGGCTGGGGCCATCCTGCTCAGCCTCCTGCCGCTCCCCGGGGTGTTGATGGTCGATGTCCTCACGGCCCTCCTGGCGATGCTGACGCTGCTCTTCATCGCAATCCCCCGGCCGTCCCGGGCAGCGGCGACCCGCCCGGCATGGTGGAGAGAGATGCTGGAAGGCATCGACTATGTGCGACGCTGGTCCGGGGCGCTGATATTGCTGGGCATGGGCGCTCTCATCAATTTCATGGTGAACCCGGCCTTCGCCCTGCTCCCGCTGGTGGTCACCCGTCACTTCCGGGGCGGCGCGCTGGAGCTGGGCTGGCTGGAATCGGCCTGGGGGATCGGGATCATCAGCGGGGGGCTGGTATTGGGAGCATGGGGAGGGTTCCGACGTCGCATTTATACCACACTGGCCGGGTTGGTCGGAATGGGATGCGCATTGTTGACGCTGGGGCTCCTGCCGCCTACCGCCTTCCTCATCGCCGTAGGAGCGATGTTCACGGGAGGCATGATGAATGTGATGACCAACGGACCCATTTTCGCCATCCTCCAGGCGGTGGTTCCCCCGGAGCTTCAGGGCCGGGTCCTGCTGGTGATGGGAAGCGTGGTGGGGATGATCGCCCCGCTGGGCATGGTCCTCGCCGGCCCGGTCGCCGATGCCGTCGGGGTCCAGGTCTGGTTCATCGCGGGCGGGCTCGCGTGCGCGCTGACCGGGCTTCTGGCCCTGAGGATCCCATTGGTGGTTCGGCTGGAGGAGCAGGTGCCTCGCCAGGTCCCGGAGCCTGAATGATTCTCGGAGGCCGGACAGCCCCTCCATCCCCAGCAAGCCCCACAGGAGGAGAACGCGATGCGTTTTTCATTCGGCATTCAACTCCTTCAGGCGCCCCTGCTGCTGGAGCTCTCGCAACCGCTGCTGGCCGGTGCGCCCGGGGCGGTGCGGGTGGATGCAGCGCAGCTCGCGGAGCGAATCGCCGACCACGGGTTCACGCTGATCGAATTGAACACCGACCTCCAGATCTTTTTCCCCGAAGCCTTCGCGCTCCCCATCCTCCGCCGCCTGCAAGATCTGAGGGAAGACCGCGGCCTGCGCTACACGGTGCATCTTCCCCTCTGGTCCCTGGAGCCTTCCAGCCCGGTGGAGGGAATCCGCCGGGCCTCGGTGGACAGGCTGGTGGACGCGGTGCTCCGGCTGGCTCCGCTGGAGCCGGAGGTCTACGTGCTCCATATTGCGGGGCCGCTGGCGACGGAGTTTTTCACCTCCCCCGGGATCCCGGACATGGTCCGTGGGGCGCTGATGCGCCGGTTCCAGCAGCAGGCCGCCCGGAGCATCGAGGAGTTGTTGCACCGCACCGGATTGCCCTCGCGGGCCCTGGCGGTGGAGACCATCCAGTTCCCGCTGGAGCTCACCCTGGAGCTCGCGGAGGCCATGGATCTCTCCATCTGTTTCGATACAGGTCATGTGATCTCCCGACAGCCCGGACCCTTCTCCTTCCAGGAGGTCCTGGAGCGCTGTCTCCCTCGTCTGGCGGAGGTGCACCTTCATGATGGCTATTATCGCCAGCGGCCCGATGGCTCGGTCGCCTGGGCGGATCATCTTCCTCTGGGCCGGGGGGAGGTCCCGGTTGGGGAGCTTCTCCGGACCCTGGAAGCCCATGGGTTCGCCGGGCCCATTATCTTCGAGCTGATGCTACCGGAGGCCAAGGAGTCCCTCGCGTTCCTGGAGCAAAAGTAGGACAACTGCTTGCAGTTGTCCTACCTCCACTCACTCGAACTCCCACCGGGGTTCGAAGGCCGCCGCCATTTCCCAGAAGAGGGCGATCTGAAGGATTGTCGTCATGTGCTCGTAGGTGTGCTGGAGCGTCTTGGTGACGATCCAGGCCAGCGTCCGGGTCCCCCATATGGTCCCCGACACAGGCCGGCTCCAGGCCTCCGCCGGGATGGAACGGACCAGCGCCAGGGTCTCACGCCGGACCTCCGCCAGACGGTCGAGCCACGTAGCGGCGGGGATCTCGCGGGGCCAGCTCTGATCCTCGTCCGGCACATCGCCGGGATAGAGGGGGCCCTGAAGGCCCAGGGCGTAGCGCATCTGGGGGAGGGCGATGTAGCGCTCATAAAACCAGAGGTGATAGAGGATCCGCCGGACCGACCAGTCCCCCAGCGCCGGTGGAGGGCGCCGCCCTTCCCGATCCGCCGGAACCTGGGCAATGGCCCACCGCAGATCGTCCAGCGTGGATTCCAGGCGATCCAGCAACTCCTGCATTGGAGCTCCTCCCTGGGCGGGGGTGGCAGGATCGGCAGCCCACCACCCCCACATGCCGCTTCCGGACGGCGCCTTTATGGATTCTCCAGCGCTTCGGCCATGACCTCTGCGACATCGCGGATGGGGAGCTGATCCACCACCCCTTTCGACTGGGCGGCAGAGGTCAGCATGAGATGGCAGAATGGGCAGGCCACCGCGACCCCCTCGGGGTTCACCCCCATGGCCTCCTCCAGGCGCTGGAGATGGATCGGCCGGGCCTGGGGGGTGTCCATCCAGACCTGCGCGCCCCCTGCCCCGCAGCAGAACCCCCGCTCCCGGCTTCGGGCCATCTCCACCAGCTCCACCCCGCTTTCCCGAAGCAGGCGCCGGGGCGCGTCGAAGATCCCATTGTAACGGCCCAGATAACAGGAATCATGGAAGGTCAGTCGCTTGCCTGCCGTTCCTTTTAACTTCAGCCGGCCTTCCTCGAGCAAGCGCGCGAGGAACTCCGTGTGATGAACGACATCGAACCGCGCGCCGAACTGAGGATATTCGTTTCGGAACGTGTTGTAGCAGTGGGGGCACATGGTCAGGAGGGTGCGGAATCGATAAGACCGCAGCGTTTCGAGAACGGCCTCCGTGGCCGCCACATACATCGCTTCATGGCCGGAGCGGCGGGCCCATTCCGCTGTGCACGTCTCTTCATCCCCCAGCACAGCGAAATCCACCCCGGCGGCTTGCAGCAACCGGACAATGGCCCGGGCAGTGCGCTGGCCGCCGGGATCGAAGGCCCCTGCGCATCCTACCCAGAAAAGCACCTCGGCCTCTCCCTTCTCCGCCATCACCGGCACTTCCAACCCTTTCGCCCATTCCAGCCGCGAGGTCCGCTGCCCCCACGGGTTGCCGGCCCGCTCCGTGTTCCGGAACGTATTGGAGAGGGACGTCGGGACATCGCCTTCCATCAGGGTGAGGTATCGCCGCATGCCGACGATAAGGTCCACATGCTCGATGAGCACCGGACACTCAGAGACGCAGGCGTAGCATGTGGTGCAGGCCCAGATCGCTTCCTTAGGGGTCACTGCCCCTGTTAGGGCCAGACGATCTTCCTGGATCCGAATCGGAGCGAAGGGATTCAGGGTAGGGGGCAACACGGCATGAAGCGTGTTCCGCACATCCAGCACCACCTGCTTGGGGTTCAGGGGGGTCCCCGCGGCATAGGCCGGGCAGGCCGCCTGGCACCGCCCGCACTCCGTGCACGCCTCCCCGTTGAGCAGCTGCACCCAGGTGAGATCGCGCAGCGTCCCGATCCCCAACCGCTCGGCGGTCTCCAGATCGGGGATCGGGGTCAACGCGCCGTTCGGTCGGTCGATCCGGGAGAAGAAGATGTTCAGTGTCGAGGAGACGATGTGGACCAGGAAACCTACAGGGATGAAGAGATAGGTCAGCCCGGCCAGGGCGGCGTGGAAGACCCAGGTGGCCTGGTGGATCCCCCGCAGGGTCTCCGGGCGCAGGCCCAGGGCATCCCAGAAGGTCGCCAACCCCCAGCCCATAAAGGAGGCGGCCCCCCACGGCGGCCGCTGGACGGCGATGCGGAACGATTCCAGGGCCCATCCGGTGACGATGAGCACAGTTAGCCAGAGGAGGGCCAGATCGAACTTCCAGCCGTAACTCAATTTTGGAGGTTTCATGCGGTATCGCCGGAGGGCCAGGACGATGATCCCGATCAGGGCCAGCAACGTAAATAGATCCAGGACGAACTCATAGACGAGGTAGATCTCCCCTCGCAGGAATTTGAAGAAATCGGCATCGATGAACGCCAGGGTGGTGCCGATAAAGAAGATCACGAACCCCCAGAACAAAGAAGCGTGGGAGAGGCCGCCCACCGGATCCCGGATCACCCGGCGTTGCCCGAGCACATAGACCAGCACCCGACGAAGGCGCTCCAGCGGGCGATCGAAGCGGAACTCCGGCTTCCCCACAGCCCACCAGATCCGAATCCGGCGATAGAAGGCGAGTAGGAAGATCGCGAGACAGAGGGCGTGGAAGGCATAGACCGCAGGTTGAGCCCAGGCCGGCATGTTCCACAGATTGATGCGCTCTGGCATGGGGATTCCCTCCTGCATCGAGAATGGGGCGGGGGCGATTCTCCTCCTGAACGGGTTGCCGGGTGCGGATCGTTTTCGGCAGCCCGGTCCCTGTAAATTTCCCCTCACGGGGGTCCTTCAGGTCACAAGGCCAGAAGCCCGGTTCACGCCCGAAGAGCCCAGCCTCGCCCCGAGAACGCCGGGGACAGAATGCGCAGCTGAACCCCTGACGGCCGGGTTCCCCTTTACTTTAACATGATCCGCTCAGGCGGTTCGGAGAATGTTCAGAGCGCCTGATAGCTCTTCTCAAGAGGGGTGGGGGCACTCCGCGAATCCAGGTTAAAAACCCTGCCCTCTGTACACGGTCGAGCCTAAGCGAAGCAGAGCACCCGTCATAAGCGTTCCCAAAAAGAGGACGGGCACTTGCGTGCCCGACTACGAACGAAAAGCCCCTGTTTGTAGTAGGGCACGAAGCGAAGCGAAGTGCCCGTTATAAGCGTTCACAAAAGAGAACGGGCACTTACGTGCCCTACTACGAACAGGAAAAACCCTTGTTCGTAGTAGGGCACGAAGCGAAGCGAAGTGCCCGTTATAAGCGTTCACAAAAGAGAACGGGCACTTACGTGCCCTACTACGAACAGGAAAAACCCCTTGTTCGTAGTAGGGCACGAAGCGAAGCGAAGTGCCCGTTATAAGCGTTCACAAAAGAGAACGGGCACTTACGTGCCCGACTACGAACAGGAAAAACCCCTTGTTCGTAGTGGGGCACGGAGCGAAGCGGAGTGCCCGTTATGAGCGTGCACAAAGAAGGACGGGCACTTACGTGCCCTACTACGAACAGGAAAAACCCCTTGTTCGTAGTGTTCCCTCCAGATTTGACTTTTGGTTTTGGTCCCCTGGGGGTTTGGGGGCGAGCCGGGCGCCGAAGGCGCCCGGCTCGCCCCCCAAATCTCT
>JAEVEY010000169.1 GCA_016842045.1 Candidatus Thermoflexus sinensis
TGTCCGCTCCGGGACCGGATAGCGAAGCCATCGCTATCCTTCACGAGCGGATCAGTGACAACCGCCTGATGGTAATGGTGGGTGGATCGTGTCTACCCCGTAAGCGAAGCCGGGCATTTGGGGAATGGGGGGCGCGCCTTCGTCGCGCCCCCCACTCCCCGGTTTCCTTCGTTTTGCCCTCCAAACGCTTCGGGCCTTCCGGGGGCAAAAGAGCAAATCCCTTACAATATCCCCCCACCGGTTTGTGAACAGCCTTCAAAGAAAGTGATCATCTGGCCTGCCCCCGTGGCAAGCGGCCTGCGCCCTCCAGAGATAACCCCCTGACGATCCAGCCCTGTTGGGTTTCCACAGATGGATCGATGAGGGACCTATCCCCTCATCGGCCGCGAGACAGCTCGAGGAGACCTCAGGCACCCATTGCCGGGTTGAAGGCGTTCCACCGTGGACCTTCTCCCCGGACGGCTCGAAGCGGAATCTCACTTGACAGGCGAACACGGATGCATATAATCAGGATAGATTTTCGCACACGTGTGCATCACCATGCGCGTAACCATCAAGGACATCGCCCGGGCGGCGGGGGTGAGCCACACCACGGTCTCCCGGGCGCTGCGGGACAGCGAGGAGATCAGCCCCGAGACCCGGGCCCGGATCCGGGCGATCGCTGAATCCCTGGGTTACCGCCCCAATCCGGTGGCCCGCGCCCTGCAGGGCCGTCGCACCCAGACCATCGGCGTGGTGGTCACCCGCCTGAGCGACCCCTTCCACACCGAGGTCGTGCAGGGAATTGAACGGGTAGCCCAGGCCCACGGCTACGGCCTCCTCCTCAGCCTCTCCCATGAGGACCCCGAGAAGGAACGGGCTATCGTGGAGATGCTGGCGGCCAAGCAGGTGGATGGGATCATTGTGGCCGCCTCCCGCCTGGGCAGCCGTTACCTCCCCCTGCTCGAAGCCCTTCGGATCCCCATCGTCCTGATCAACAGCCACCAGACAGGCCCCTACGTGTATTCGGTGGCTACCGATAACGTTCACGGCGGATATCTCGCCACCCGTTACCTGATCGGCCTGGGACATCGGGCCATCGCCTACATCGGGAGCCGCCGGGGTGGGCGGAGCAACCAGGATCGCTATCGGGGCTACCGCCAGGCGCTGCGGGAGGCAGGGCTGAATCCACGCCCGGAGTGGGTGGTGAAGGGGGATGGCCGGGTGGAGGGGGGCGAGACGGCGATGCGACGCCTGTTAGAGGTTCGTCCCCGCCCCACGGCGGTGTTCTGCTACAACGACCTCACGGCCATCGGCGCCCTCAAAGCGGCTCTGCGGGCCGGCCTGCGGGTTCCCGAGGAGCTCTCCATCATCGGTTTCGATGGCCTGGAGGAAGGGACCTATGTGATCCCGGCGTTGACCACCGTGGCCCAACCCCGGCAGCAGCTGGGCCGCCTCGCGGCGGAGATGCTTTTGGAGATCCTGGATGGCCGGCCCTCCCCGAAACGCATCCTGCTCCAGGGAACGTTAATCGAACGGGAGTCCTGCGGGCCCGCGCCTGCCGCAGGCTAAGCTGCCCCTTCGTGGATACGGAGGATCCTTTACACGGATTTCACACACCGTTCAAACACATTACGCGCAGAGTTTGCGGCGAAACACAAAAATCCTTCGGAAAAAGCCTTGCTGAAAGGAGGCCGCCATGAAACGCGTGATCGGTTCCGCCTTCTCCTGGATCACGGTTCTGGTTCTTTTGATCGCGGCCTGCGCCCCGGCGGCCACGCCTACGCCGACCCCCACGGCCGCGCCGCCTCCAACCCCAGCCCCCAGCCCCACCCCAGCGCCCTCTCCCACGCCCGCCCCGGTGGAGATCACCATCACCTGTCGTTGCGTCAAAGGCGGAGTGAACGCCGCACTGGTGCAGTGGCTGACCGAGACGGTGATCCCCACCTTTGAGAAACAAATGGCGGCGAAAGGGACGCCGGTGAAGGTCCGCCTGGTGGAGTTCGGGGGCAGCGATGAGGAGCTGAAGGCCCAGTATGCCCTCGACCTCAAGGCGGGCAAGGGCCACGACGTGATGGCCTTCGATGGCTTCTGGACCGCGGAGTTCGTCGCCGGCGGGCTGATCAAGCCGCTGGAGGAGATCGTCGGCCCCGAGGTGAACCAGTGGGAGGGATGGGCCCAGATCCCCGGGACCGTGCAGGCCCTCCTGATGTATCAGGGGAAGCGATACGGTATCCCCACCGGCACCGACGTCCGGGTGATCTGGTACCGCAAGGACCTCTTCAAGAAAGCCGGTCTCCCGGAGAACTGGCAGCCGACCTCATGGGAGGACATCTTCGCCGCCGCCCGCCAGATCAAGAAGGCCCTGCCCGACGTGATCCCGATGCAGGTGAACGCCGGGACCAACATGGGCGAGGCGACCACGATGCAGGGCTTCTACCCGGTGCTGCTATCCGCCGGCTCCTTCATTTTCGACTGGGATCAGAACAAGTGGATCGTGCGCAGCCCGGCGATGCTCGATGCGCTGAACTTCTACAAGCGGGTTTACATCGATGAGAAGCTGGGCGATGCGCGCATCCAGCTGATCAAGGGCGGCCGCGAGCAGTCCTTCGCCGGCTTCCGGGATGGGAAGATCGCTATGCTCTGGGAGGGCGACTGGTTCTGGCGTTCAGTGCTCAACCCGGCGACCAAGTCCGAGTGGGCCATCCCCAACCGGGATGAGGTGGTGGGTTGGGCCAGGATCCCGGCCAGGGAGCCCGGTAAGGGTTTCCGGGGCCAGGACTTCGTGACCATCTCCGGAGGCACCGGCTTCATCCTGAACCCCAACACCAAGCATCCGAAAGAGGCCTGGGCGTTCCTCTCCTTCATGTTCAGCAAGGAGATGCTGATGGAGTTCCAGAAGATCGAGCCGCGCATCCGGGCCCGGTCGGATGTTCCAGTGACGGGCGACCCGGTGATGACGGAGCTGGTGAAGCTGCTACCGCTGACCACCGTTCGGCCGATGCTCCCGGTCTACCCGAAGGTCTCTCAGGCCGCCCAGCTGGCCACCGAACGGGTGGTCTCGGGCGAGATGACGCCGGAGCAGGCGATGGAAGCCTACGCGAAGGAAGTGACGGATCTGGTCGGGCGGGAGAATATCCTGGACCTGATGCCGCGGTGATCGGCGCATGCCCTCTATAGTTGCTGGGGGCCGACAGGACAAAAATCCCTGCCGGCCCCCTTTCAGGATGGCCGCCCTTCCCAATGGGATTGGGTTTATCAGAAGCGTCCATCAGGCGCTCACAAGAAGGGAACGGGCACTTGCGTGCCCGACTACGAACAAAAACCCTGTTTGTAGTCGGGCACGAAGCGGAGTGCCCGTTCCAGGCGTTCGCAAAAAGCACGGGCACTCACGTGCCCTACTACTGCTCCCTCCAGATTTGATTTTTGGTTTTGGTCCCCTGGGGAATCTCTTTTATCCCCCCTCCCCACGGCCCTTTGGGCCGTGGGGAGGGGGGATAAAGGGGGGTGGGGCCATTGGCCCACATCATCTCATATCCTCAAAACAAATCTGGACGAAGCAGTAGTAGGGCACGGAGCGAAGCGGAGCGCCCATGATCAGCGTTCCCAAATTCGGGGGGTGGATCAGGGGCCCGGAGACCCCGATCCAAACCCCGAAACGCTATGAACGCCACCCGTTCCATCCGCTTTCTCAGGGGGTGAAGCGTGGTTCAGCGCCGTCCGATCCTCTCGCCTGCGGTCGGCATGCTTTTCCTGCTCCCGGCCCTCGGGTTCGTCCTGGTCTTCCTGGTTTTCCCTTCCCTCTGGGTTCTTCAGATCAGCCTGACTAACCAGACCCTGACGGGAGAGGCCGCCCTCCGGCCCCAGTTCGTTGGCCTGGCGAATTTCCAGGCACTGTTCGATTTTGAAAACTGGATGATCCGGGGCTATTTCGGCAATGCCCTGCGCAATGCGGTCTTCTTTGTGATCGGCTCCGCCCTCATCGGCCAGGCCGGCCTGGGGCTGGCCATCGCCTGGGCCTTCCACCGCCGCCGGGGACTGTTGCGGGAGGCCCTTTACACCCTGGTTATCCTCGCCTGGATCATCCCGGATGTGGTGGTGGCTTTCATGTGGGTGGCCTACCTGGATCGGGATCAGGGGACCCTGAATGCCATCCTCTCGACCCTTCGGCTGGGTCGGGTCGACTGGTTGATCGACCATCCCCTTCTTTCGATCATCATTTTTAACACATGGCGGGGAACGGCCTTCTCGATGCTTCTGTTCTCCTCTGCCCTGGCCACCTTGCCGCCTTCGTATCTGGAGGCGGCCGCGGTGGCCGGGGCAAGCGCCTGGCAGGCTTTCCGGGATATCATCCTGCCCTCGATCCGGAGCCACATCATCACTGACCTCGTCCTGATCACCCTGTGGACGTTCAACACCTTCACGCCCTATCTGATCACCGGCGGCGGGCCCACGTTCCGCTCCGAGGTGGTCTCGATCTACACGTTCCGGATCGCGTTCCAACACTTCGAGTTCGGCCGTGGGGCCGCTGTGGCCGTGGTGATGATGGTCATCAACCTGATCCTGGCCCTGATCTATCTGAGCACCCTGCGCCGGGAGGCCGTCGCCCGATGAGCGCGTTCCGGATGATCCTATCCCGTCTGGCTTTCTCGATCTTCACCACCCTCTGCGGGGCCTTCTTCGCCCTGCCCATGCTCTGGTTGTTGCTGGCCCCTTTCAACGCCCGGGGGACCCTCGCGGTGGAAATCCCGCGCCCCTTCACCCTGGAGAATTTCGAGAGGGTCTTCGCGAACACCTTCGCGATGCGGGCCTTGCTCAACAGCCTCATCCTGGCTGGGGGGACGATGATTACGGTCACCCTGGTGGCCACACTGGCAGCCTATGCCCTCTCCCGGGCCGAGGTGCCTTATTACGATCTCCTCACCTACGGCCTGATCCTGTTCTCTTCGGTGGTCACCGGGACCGCGGCGATGGTCCCGATTTTCCTGCTGGCCAACGCCCTGGGGCTGGTGGACACCTACCTGGGGGTGATCATGGTCTTCACCGGGGGATTGCTGCCCACCGCCATTTTCATCCTCCGGGATTTCGTGGAGGGCCTTCCGCGATCGTATGAAGAGTCCGCGATGGTGAGCGGGGCGTCGCCCTGGCAGATGGTGCGGGATGTGGTGATGCCGCTGCTGCGGCCGGGGATGATGGTGGTGGGGATCTGGACCTTCGTCCAGGTCTGGGGGGCTTTCCTCGTCCCCTTTGTGCTGTTGCGCACCCCGGAGCGCATGCCTGCCGCCATCGCTATCTATTCCTTTTACACCGAGGCGGGCACGCCCATTTTAACCCTTACTTCGGCTTACGCGCTGCTCTATGCGATCCCTGTGCTGGCCCTGTATCTTTTTGTGAACGCGCGGTATGGCTTCCGGTTTTTCGGGGGAATCAAGCGCTAACGCCACCCCTGCGGGAGGGCACTTGCTCGATGGCGCGCATCCGCCTGGAAGAATTGCGGAAGACGTTCGGCCCGGTGGTGGCCGTGGACGATCTGACATTGTCGATCGAGGACGGGGAGTTCTTCGCCCTGCTGGGGCCTTCCGGCTGCGGGAAGACCACCACGCTGCGCCTGGTGGCTGGCCTGGAGCGCCCCACCCACGGGCGGATTTTCATCGGGGAACGGGAGGTGACGGACCTGCCGCCTCAGGCCCGGGATGTGGCGATGGTCTTCCAGGATTACGCGCTCTACCCTCACATGACCGTGATGGAAAACATCGGCTACCCGCTCCGGGTGCGCCGGTATCCGCGGGCTGAGATCGAACGACGGGTTCGGGAAGTGGCGGAGGTGCTCCAGATCGCGGATCTGCTGGACCGGCGGCCCGGGCAGCTCTCGGGCGGGCAGCAGCAGCGGGCCGCTGTCGCCCGCGCCCTGGTGTATCAGCCCCAGGCGTTCCTCTTCGATGAGCCGCTGAGCAACCTCGACGCCAAGCTGCGCCTGGAGGCGCGGAGCTTCCTCAAGCATCTCCAGAAGTCGCTGGGCATCACCACGATCTATGTGACCCACGACCAGGCCGAGGCCATGGCCCTGGCCGACCGCATCGGGGTGATGGATCGGGGGCGGCTGCTCCAGGTGGGAACCCCCCTGGAGATCTACCGGCGGCCTCGCAATACCTTTGTGGCCACTTTCATTGGAAGCCCACCGATGAACCTGATCCGTTGCCGCTTCCACTCGGCGGAAGCGGTTCTGGCCCTGGAGGATGGGCAGGCGATCGCCCTGGGGGAACGGGGGGAGGCGCTGCGCCGGGCCTTTCGCGATGGCGAGCCGCTCTGGCTGGGTGTCCGCCCGGAACACCTCTCCCTGGCCGAGGGACCCGGGCCGACCCATCTCTCGGCCCGGGTTTACGCCGTCGAGCCCCTCGGGGTCGAGACCCTGGTGACCGTGCAGATCAACAATGAGCGGATCGCCCTGCGCCTATCTATGGATGAGCCCCCGGTCCTCCGGGAGCAGGTGTGGGTGCGGGTGCCCATGGAGCGGGCGCTCTTTTTCCGGGAAAACGGCGAGCTGGCATTGTAAAGTAGGACAACTGCAAGCAGTTGTCCTACTTTGAGGAGAACACTTTCATGCGCACACTGCTTCACTGGGAAGGACGGTTCACCCCGGCCGACAAGGCGGCCTCCGACTACGTCCTCCTCCCCTTCGAGGTCCCTCCCGGCATCGCCCGCCTGGAGGTCCGTTACGCCTTCGAGGGGCAGGGGCGGCCGGACAGCCTTAGTGTGATCGACCTGGGGCTGTTCGATCCCCGAGGAGCCGATTTCCTTCGGGCCGAAGGGTTCCGCGGATGGAGCGGAAGCGCCCGGGCGGAAGCGATCCTCACGCCCCGATCCGCCACCCCCGGCTACCTGCCCGGCCCGATCCTCCCGGGCCGCTGGCACGTGATCCTGGGCCTCTACCGGATCGCGCCCCGGGGCTGCTCCTGCACGGTGACCGTGCAGGGCTCTGAGGAGGAAGGGACGTTGCCCCATCCCCCGCCCCCGGAAACCCGCGGTTGGATGGAACGGTCCGACGGCGGGGAGGCCCGATGGTGGCGAGGGGATCTGCAGAGCCACAGCCATCACAGCGATGCACCCGGATCCCTGGAGGATCTGGTCGCCGCGGCCCGGGGACGGGGCCTGGATTTCCTGGCCGTGACCGAGCATAATACCGTGAGCCATTTCCCCTATCTGCAGGCCTGGAGCGGCCCGGATCTCCTCCTGATTCCGGGGGAGGAGGTGACCACGTATTACGGGCACATGAACGCCTGGGGGCTCTCCCGCTGGCTGGATTTCCGGTGCCGGACAGCAGAGCAGCTCCGGGCCGTGATCGACGCCGCCCACGCGATGGGCGCGCTGGTCTCGATCAACCACCCCAAAACCGACGGGCCGCCATGGGAATACCCCCCGGACCTCCCGGTGGATGCCGTGGAAGCGTGGCAGGGGCCATGGCCCCTGCGGAACCATGAATCGCTGGTCTTCTGGGATCGGCTGCTGCAGGCCGGACGTCGTGTGACCGCCGTCGGCGGAAGCGACAAGCATCAGGACCGGCCCGGCGAGGGCACGCCCTTCTATCAGGTCGGCCATCCGACCACATGGGTCTACGCCGAGGCGCGGACGATCCCGGCGATCCTCTCGGCGATCCGCTCCGGCCGGGTCGTGATCACCGCCGATGTGGATGCGCCATGGATCGAGCTGACGGCGGAACGGGGGGATCAGCGCTGGATGGTGGGCGATGAGGCGCCACCCGGCCCGATTCGGGTCCGATGCGTGGTGCGGGAGGGGAAGGGCCTGCATCTGCGGCTGCTCACCCGGCTGGGGGAGCTGGCGTTCGTCCCCATTGATCGCTCCCCTTTCGAGTGGGTAGCGGAGCTCGATCTGACGGCGCATGGCTACATCCGGGCGGAGCTCCGGGGCGTGCGCCATTTCGCGGAGGAGACGCCGGATGACCTGCCGATGGTGGCGATGACCAATCCGATCTATCTTTCCCGGTAAGGCTCACGAGGGTCGGAGGGCGCGCCGAAGGCGCGCCCTTCAGCTCCTCTATCCCTACGCGACGGAGGTGGAGAAGAAGGTGGGCGGGCGGCAAAGCCGCCCGCCCACCTTGATTCCAGCCTGTAGCGAATCCATTCTCTTAAACCGGAGGCATGGATGGATCTGGAAGCCTTCATCGTCACCCACACCCACTGGGATCGGGAGTGGTATCGCCCATTCCAGGCTTTCCGCTACCGCCTGGTGGACCTCGTGGAGCAGGTCCTGGAGACCATCGAGCGCGACCCGGCCTTCGCCGGGTTCCTGCTGGACGGCCAGTCTGTGATCCTCGAAGATGTGCTGGTGATCCGACCGGATCTGGAGTCCCGGATCCGACGGGCGGTGGAGGCGGGGCGGCTGTGGATCGGCCCCTGGTATATTCTGCCCGATGAGTTCCTGGTGAGCGGCGAGGCGCTCCTCCGCAACCTCATGATCGGGATCCGGATCGCCCGCCGGTTCGGGGGCTGGATGTCCATCGGGTACACGCCGGATCCCTTCGGTCACGTCGGACAGCTGCCGCAGATCCTGAGGGGGTTCGGGATTGAGACGGCGGTCTTCCAGCGCGGCCTCGATGACCAGCCGACGCTGCTCGAATGGGAGGCGCCGGACGGCACGCGGGTGTTCACGGTGTATCTGCGGGACGGCTATGGGAACCTCGCCTGGATCCCCGAGGATGCTGAAGCGCTGGCCGTTTACCTGAAGGCTCAGGCCCTCTCCCTGGCGCCCCACACGCCGGTCCCCGTGGTGCTGTTGATGAACGGGACCGACCACCTGTTCCCCCATCCGCAGCTCACGCGGTGGCTTCAGGCCGCTCAGGCTCATCTCCCGGACCTGCGCCTGCGCCATGCTTCCCTGGAAGACTATGTCCGGGCCGTGCGGTCGGCCCTGGGCGAAAACCGGAGGGACCTGCCGGTGGTTCGCGGGGAATTGCGCTCCGGCAAGCGCCATCCGGTTCTGCCCGGTGTTCTTTCCACCCGGATGTGGATCAAACAGCGCAACGCGACGGCGCAGGTCTGGCTGGAGCGGTATGCGGAGCCGTTGCTGGCCTTCGCTTACGGCATCTGCGGCCTGGACCGACGCCCCTTTCTCCTCGAGGCCTGGCGGCTGCTCCTCCAGAACCATTTCCACGACTCGATCTGCGGAACCGGCGTGGACGAAGCCCATGAAGACATGAAGCCGCGCTTCGACCACGCCGAGCAGATCGCCCGGCTGGTGAGCCGGGAGGCAATGGAGCGCCTCCTGCGGCCGAAGGCGGCGGATGGGCCTTCCGGGTGGCTGGCATCGGACCCCGCCTCGCTGGAACAGACCCTGCTGGTTTACGCGCCGATCCCAGGGCCGAACCGGGATCCGATCGAAGCGGCGCTCCCGGCGCTTCCCCCCGGACTGACCTACCGCCTGCTGGATGAGGAGGGACGGGAGATCCCATTGTTCGAAATCGAGCCGGGAACCGGCAATCGGGAGCAGTGGAAGGTGCACCCGGAGGAGTGGCCTCTGTTCCTCAACCGGATGCTGTGGATTCATGTCGGCCGATACGCCGCGAAACGGGTATGGGTGGATCTGGAGGGGCAGCGGATCTGGGCGGAATGGGCGGACGCCTCCGCCGATATGGATCACCGGATGATCTCTGCCATCTTCCAGGTGGGTCGCCGGCTGCAGGAGCTGCGGCCAGCGATCTCCACGCCGTGGACGGTGTCGGCGGTGATGGGAGGGGCCTCCCGATGGGTGTTTCAGGCCCCGGAGATCTCCGGCGTGGGCTTCCGATCCTACCGGCTTCAGATCCTCCCCGGGGAACCGCGGCGGATCCAGCGGCGGGCGCTGGAGGAACCCGTCGTAGCGAACGAGTTCTTCCGGTTATGGGCGGATCCTCGGGATGGGACGTTCCATCTGGAGGATCGGCGGACCGGTCGGCGCTGGTCCGGCCTGAACCGGCTGGAGGACGAGGGCGATGCGGGGGATGTGTATAACTACGAGCCTCTCCGGGAGGATCGACGGATCGATCGACCGGCGGAGCCGCCGCGGGCGCGAGCCTGGGAGGAGGGGCCGCGAGGCCAATGTCTGGAGGTGGCGCTACGCTATGAGATTCCCACCGGGCTGCGCCCGGATCGCCGCGGACGTTCCCCGGAGATCATCTCCATGCCGATCGCCGTGCGGGCCTGGCTCCGGCCGGGGGTTCCCCGCGTCGACATCGAGACCACCGTGGAGAACCTGGCGACCGATCATCGTTTGCGAGTGGTTTTCCCTACCGGGATCCGGGCGGAAACCTGGGTGACGGAGGGTGCCTTCGATCTCGTCACCCGCCCGGTGGATCTCTCGAGCGTTCCGGACGAGACCTGGGCGGAGCAGCCGGCCCCTACCCATCCGCAGCAGGGCTTCGCCTTTGTCGAGGCGGAGAGTGGCGGTTTCCTGGTGGCCAATCATGGCCTCCCTGAGATCGAGGCCCGCCGGGATTTGGACGGGAACGTAGAGCTCGTCCTGACGTTACTGCGGTGTGTGGGCTGGCTGTCGCGGGATGATCTGCGGGCCCGGCGCGGGCATGCGGGGCCGCCGCTGCCCACGCCATCGGCCCAGATGATCGGGCGGTGGACGTTCCGCTACAGCCTGATCCCCTTCGCGGAGCGCTGGGAGGCGATCCGGGAGGCCTATCGCTTCCTGGCGCCGCCGCTGGCGGTCGCCGGGTCGGGGGAGCTGATGGAGCGGCCCTTTATCGAGGTGGAGCCCGCTGCCTTTGTGCTGACGGCGGTTAAGGCTCCCGAGGAAGGGAAAGGGTGGGTGGTGCGCGGCTATAACGCCTCCGGGCAGCCGATTGAGGTTCGCCTGACGTTCTGGCGGCCGATCCGGGAAGCCTGGCGGGCGGACCTGATGGAAGCGCCCCGGGAGCCCCTCTCACCGGCGGGCTCCCAGCTGGTGGTCCCGGTCCGACCGAAGGAGATCCTCACCGTACGGCTGGCCCTGGGGTAAGCGGGGTAGGATAACGCGGTTAGCAATAAGGCGGCCTCTCGACTTGCCAGGGCAAGGACAATGTCATCGGAAATTCCCGGCTCCATTTCCGCAACATACCATACAAGATGACCGTCTTGCCGAAGGCGTTCAACAATTTGACGATCAATGCTTTCATCCGCTACGAAATTCATGCCCTGTCTCAGGTACAGGATAGATCACATCAGCCCGCAAAACCTCCTTGGCGAATGCGATGGCAGCCAATACCGCTTCACGTGTCAATCGAGGGTGGGCCTCGAGAATCTGCTCGATGGTTTCACCAGCGGCCAGTTTTTCCAAAATCAACTCAACGGTAATGCGTGTGCCTGCGATAACAGGCTTTCCCATCATCACCTTCGGATCCGATACGATCCATTGCTTGCTCATGATTCCCCCTTTGCCAAAGCAACGATCCTTAGCCCTGTCCAGCGCCACATTGAGAAAGGACAACTCAGGCCCCTGAAGGTCGCTCGCCCTGCCTCCCTACCCGGCATCCGGCCAGCTTGCCGGCAAGGCGCAAACGCTATAGCCATTTATATTTTTATACATGGCGGCGGGCAAAGCGTAACCCCCTCAACCATGCTCAGAGCTTTCCAGTTTTTAAGAGATCGCGCCAACATTTTGTTGCTGGGATTTTTGGAAGAAATCGGACCACCCTTAGCAGCCCTATCCCTCCACTCGAGAGCGACCAGTGTTTCTGAAGCCCAGCTTTCCCTCTTTCGCTGCCCCCCTTTCTGTTCGTGACAGACATCACACCAATTCGCTGATAAAAATTACTACAATCAGGATTGTCATTTTTTTAAGGTGGAAACTGAAGCGAAAGTGCTCCTTTCTATCCTCCCAAAAGACAGTCGGGCGCGGATTGTATCGAAGCCCTCTGTCGCTCCCATTATGCTCCATCGCTGCCGGAAGCCGGCCCGTCACCTCAATTCTTGGGGGCAAGTCTATGCGGGTCTACGCGCGGCAGCCGGTAAACCTGACTCAGGTTCGAATCCCGCGAGGCCAGGTGTTTCTCATCCCGGACCGCTGCAAGGGCTGCCAGATGTGCGTGGAGTTCTGCCCTCAACAGGTTCTCCGCATGTCCACCGCGATGAACGCGCGAGGCTATCACTATCCGGAGATCGCGCCCGGGAAGGAGAACGCCTGCGTCCACTGTGAGTTCTGCATGATGGTCTGCCCCGAGTTCGCCATCTTCACCCTTGAGGTGGATTCCGCATGAAAGGCCGGGGGGTGTTGACGGGTGTGCATTTCATGCACGGCGACCATGCCTGCGCGGAGGGGGCGATCGCGGCGGGCTGCCGGTTCTTCGCGGGATATCCGATCACCCCTTCCACGGAGATCGCCGAGCGGTTAGCCCAGCGCCTGCCGGAAGTGGGCGGGGTCTTCATTCAAATGGAAGATGAGATCGCCAGCATCGTCGCTGTGATCGGAGCCTCAGCAGCGGGTGCCCGGGCGATGACCGCGACCTCCGGCCCCGGCTTCAGCCTGATGATGGAGAGCGTAGGCCTGGCGGCCATGATGGAGATCCCATGCGTGATCGTCGACGTCCAGCGCGGCTCCCCCTCCACCGGCCTTCCCACGCTCCCCGGCCAGGCCGATGTCATGCAGGCCCGCTGGGGCTCCCACGGGGATTACGAGATCGCCGCTTACGCCCCCTGGTCTCCCCAGGAGATGTTTGATCTCACCGTGCTGGCCTTCAACGTGGCCGACCGCTTCCGCATCCCGGTGATGGTCATGGCGGATGAGGTGGTCGGCCATATGGTGGAACGAGTGGTGATCCCGCCGGAGGATCAGATCCCTCGCTGGGAACGCAAGCGTCCCCGCTACCCGGCCGGCGACGGCTTCAAGCCATTCTTAGTCGAGGATGAGGATCTGGTCCCCCCCATGGTGCACGCCGGGGAAGGATATCGGGTGCACTTCACCGGACTGACCCACGATGAACGGGGCTATCCGGATATGTCCGCGGAAACCCATCACCGCCTGGTCACCCGGCTGGTGGAGAAGGTGCGGCGGAATGCTTCCCAGATGATCCGTTACGACACCTACGCCTTAGATGACGCGAAGATCGTGGTGATCTCGTATGGGTGCACCGCCCGTTCGGCCCGACGGGCGGTAGCGGACGCTCGTCGGATGGGGATCCCGGCCGGATTGTTGCGGCTGATCTCCCTCTGGCCGTTCCCCGCCGACGTGGTTCGGGAGCTGGCCCGACAGGCGGACGCGTTCATCGTCGCCGAGATGAACCTGGGTCAGATGATCTGTGAGGTTGAGCGGTATGTCTCCCAACCGGTGAAGGGAGTGTTCCACGCGGGCGGGGCGATGATCCCGCCGGATCCCATTTTGCAGGCCATCCGGGAGGTGGCGTTCCATGGCCCACGCGCTGGTGGCGGAAAAGCATCCGCTGGATGATCTGATCCGTCGGGATCGGATGCCGCATATCTGGTGCCCGGGGTGCGGCATCGGGATCGTGATGCGCTGCTACGCCCAGGCCATCCTGGAGTCGGGCATCCCGGTAGAGCGCCATGTGGTGGTCTCCGGCATCGGCTGCACGGCCCGGGTGCCGGGCTATATGAACCTGGATTCCTATCACGCCACCCACGGACGCCCAATCCCCTTTGCCATCGGCCTGAAGCTGGCGAAGCCGGAGTTGATGGTGACGGTGTTCAGTGGGGATGGGGATCTGGCGGCGATCGGCGGCAACCACCTGATCCACGCTGCCCGGCGCAACGTGGACATCAAGGTCATCTGCATCAACAACTTCAACTACGGCATGACCGGCGGGCAGGTCGGCCCCACCACGCCGCTGGGGGCGAAGACGACCACCACCCCCTACGGCAACCCGGAACATCCCTTCAACCTTCCCTATCTCCTCGCCGCCGCAGGAGCTGTCTTCGTGTCCCGATGGACGACCCTCCATGTTCGTCAGATCAAGCAGGACATCCTCTATTCCTTCCGGAAACCCGGGTTCACCTTCATCGAGGTGCTCTCCCCGTGCCCGGTGGGCTTCGGGCGGCCGAACGACATCGAGGATGGGGTGGAGGAGATGCGGATCTACCGACGCCGCAGCCAGCTGGTCTATCGGGTGCCCGATGAAGTTCCGTGGGAGGCGCTGGAGGTGGATCTCCGGGAGGAGCGCCCCATCTACGTGGGACGGTTCGTGGATCGGGAGCGGGAAGTCTTCCAGCCGGTGCGGAGGTAGGACAACTGCAAGCAGTTGTCCTACAGTCAAGGAGGGCGTGATGCGGAAAGAGATCCGGATCGCAGGCTTCGGGGGGCAGGGAGTGGTGCTGGCCGGATATATCCTCGGCAAGGCCTTCGCGGTTTACGAAGGTCTGGAGGCCGTGATGACCCAATCCTACGGCCCGGAGGCGCGGGGTGGCTCTTCCAGCTCCAATGTCGTCGTCTCTGACGAACCCATCGATTACCCCTTCGTCCTGGAGCCGGATGTTCTCATTCTCCTTTCCCAGGAGGCCTACACCCGGTTCCGCCCAACGGCCAAGCCGGACGCCCTGGTCATCATCGAAGAGGATCTGGTCCAGCCATGGCCGGATGACCGGCCGCTTCGGATCCCGGCCACCCGCCTGGCGGAGGGATTGGGGCGACGCATTGTGGCCAATATGGTGGTCCTGGGGTTCTTCACGGCCGTCTCCGGGCTGGTGAAGCGGGAATCCGTGGAGAAGGCGATCGAGACCACCCTGGCCCCCCGGCTGGTGCCGCTCAACCTGAAGGCCTTCGCGACCGGTTATGAATATTGTGTGAAGGAGCAGGCGCGATGAGCGATTCGGTCCTTGTCATTGGTGGAGGGATCGCAGGGATCCAGGCCGCGCTCGATCTGGCCAACGCTGGCGCGCGGGTGGTGCTGGTGGAGCGGGAGCCGACCATCGGCGGGAAGATGGCCATCCTGGATAAAAACTTCCCGACTCTGGATTGCTCCATCTGCATCGAGGCGCCCAAGATGTCTGAGGTGGGTCTCCACCCAAACATCGAGGTGCTTACCCTGGCCGAGGTGGAGCGGGTGGAGGGGCATGCCGGGGACTTTCAGGTGACCATCCGCCAGCGTGCTCGCTTCGTGACCGATCAGTGCACCCGCTGCGGGGAATGCGTGAACGCCTGCCCGGTGGTTCTCCCCAACGAGTTCGACGCCGGGATGGCCGCCCGTAAGGCGATCTACACCCCGATCCCGCAATCGGTGCCCGGCGCGTATGTCATCGACATCGAGCACTGCCTGAACGATCCGCCGCACTACCTTCCGTGCCATCGATGCGTCAACGCCTGCCAGCCGGGAGCTATCGATTTCCTGATGCCCCGGGAGCGACGCCTGATCCGCCACGTCGGCTCCATTATCGTGGCGGCAGGTTACGAGACCATCGACCCGCGCCTGCTGCGGGAATTCGGGTATGGGACGCATCCGGATATCCTGACCGCCCTGGAGTTCGAACGCCTCCTCACCTCGGCCGGCCCCACGGGCGGCGAGATCCTGCGACCTTCCAACGGGGAGCACCCCCATAACATCCTGTTCGTTCTGTGCGTGGGTTCCCGGGACCGTCGCTTCTTCCGTCACTGCTCCCGGATCTGCTGCATGTATTCCATCAAGCATGCCTATCAGGCCATCGACCACGGCATTCCCCATGTGACGGTCCTTTACATGGATATCCGGGCCTATGGGAAAGGGTTCGATGGCTTCTGGGCCCGGACCCTGGAGGCGGGCGCGCGGTTCGTGCGGGGCCGCCCGGCCCATATCGGGCCTAACGGGGATGGGCGGATTCGGGTGGTCTACGAGGACACCGCGCGCGGCGTCCGGGTTTCTGAAGATTACGATATGGTCGTCCTGGCCACTGCTGTCTCCCCGCCGGATGGCCTGGCGGACCTGGCCCAGCGGCTGGGGATCGAGCTGGATGAGGATGGCTTCATCCGGGCGCTGGAGGGCGAGGGCGGCCTGGTGCGAACCACCCGGCCGGGCATCTACGCGGCGGGTTGCGCAACCGGGCCCAAGGACATCCCGGACAGCGTTTCGGAGGGGAGCGGGGCGGCCGCCCTGGCGCTGGGTCATCTCACCCGTCGGCACTGGCCGGAGCCCCTGAAGGTAGAGCCCATCCAGGACATCGAGACGCCGCGGGTGGGCGTGTTCGTGTGTCATTGCGGCAGTAACATCGCCGGCGTGGTGGACGTGGCACGGGTGGTGGAGTTTGCGAAGACCCTGCCCGATGTGGTTTACGCCACCCATCAGATGTTCTCATGCGCGGGGAACACCCAAAAGGAGATCGAGGAGGCGATCCGTCGGGAGCGGATCAACCGGGTGGTGGTGGCCGCGTGCTCGCCTCGCACCCACGAGGCGATCTTCCGGGGGGTGCTGGAGCGGGCCGGCCTGAACCCCTACCTCCTCGAAATGGCCAACATCCGCAACCTGGACTCGTGGGTGCACAAGGCGGATAAAGAGGCGGCCACCATCAAGGCGATGGACATGGTCTGGATGGCGGTGGAGAAAGCCCGGCGCCTGACGCCCGGGGAGCCTTCCCAGCTCCCCCTGACCCAGCGGGCGCTGGTGATCGGCGGCGGGATCGCCGGGATGACGGCGGCGATCGCACTGGCCCGCCAGGGCTTCGAAACCCATCTGGTGGAGCGAAGCGGCGAGCTGGGCGGGCTGCTCAACCGGCTGGACGAGCTCTCGCCTTCCGGCCTGAGGGCCCGGGAGCTGGTGGAGGCCAAAAAGCGGGAGCTGCTGCAGAGCGGCGTCCGGGTGCATCTGGGGAAGCAGATCGAAACGATCGGCGGGGTGGTGGGGAACTTCCATGCCCGCCTCAGCGATGGCACCACCCTGCAGGTGGGGGCCATTGTGATGGCCACCGGAGCGGAGCCCTATCAGCCCACCGAGCTCGGCTATGGGTCGGATCCACGCGTGATCACCAATCTTGAGCTGGAGGAGATGCTTCGGCGCGGGACGGTGGGGGCGGAGCGGATCACCTTTGTGGGCTGCGTGGGCTCCCGGCAGGGGAATATGGGGTGCTCCCGCTATTGCTGCACCTCGATGATCGGCCAGGCCCTGCGCCTGCGGCGGATGGGCAAGAAGGTGCGGGTGCTCTATCGGGAGATCCGCACCTACAGCCGCAACGCCGAGGAGCTTTACGAGCAGGCGATGCGAGAGGGCGTCCAGTTCTTCCGCTACGATCCGGACCGCCCGCCGCAGGAGGCCATCACCTTCGAGGACGGCCATGTGATTTTCTACGATCACCTGTTGCAGACCCATCTTCGCCTCCCGACAGATCTCCTGGTTCTGGTGGTCGGCCTGCGGCCGGCGACGGATGGCCTGGCGGAGCAGCTCCGGCTCTCCCGCAGCGAAGACGGCTTTCTGATGGAGCTGCATCCCAAGCTGGGGCCGGCGGAGACCGCCGTTCAGGGCATTTACCTGGCGGGCACGGCCCAGGGTCCCAAGGATGTCCGGGAGGCGATCGCACAGGGGCTGGCGGCCGCGGCCAAGGCGGGGGCTCTGCTCGCGCGGGGCGTCATTGAGAAGGAGCCGCTGACCGCACGGGTGGATCTGGAGAAGTGCATCGGGTGCATGCGCTGTGTGAAAGTTTGCCCCTTCAACGCCATCGAGCCCACCGGGCCGGTGAAGGTGGGGAAGGTGCGCATCCTGGAGGCCGCGTGTATGGGCTGCGGCACCTGCGCGGCGGAGTGCCCGACGGATGCGATCATCATGCCCTTCTTCACCAAAGAGCAGATCCTGGCCCAGATCGACGCCGCCCTGGCCGAGCGGCCCGAGGAGAAGTGCATTGTCTTCACCTGCAACTGGTGCTCCTATGCCGGGGCGGACCTCGCCGGGATTGAGAAGCGGCAATATCCGCCTTCCTCGCGGATCATCCGGACGATGTGTTCCGGTCGGTTCGAGGAGGATTTCATCGCCCGCGCCTTCGAGAAGGGGGCCGGCGCGGTCCTGATCACCGGTTGCCGGCTGACAGAGACCGGCTCGGATTGTCATTACAACTATGCTAACCGGCAGACGTGGAAGCGGTTCCAGTACTGGCAGCGGAAGTTCACGCGGATGGGGATCGAGCCGGAGCGGCTACAATTGCGGTGGATCTCGGCGGCGGAGGGCAAGGAGTTTGCAGAGAAACTGAAGGAGATGGATGAGGTCGTCCGCCGCTATGTCCGCAAGCTGCGCGGGGAAGCGGTCCCGGCCCCGGAGCGGGCCAGCAGGGACGCAGTGGCACTGCGCCCCTACACTGAGACCGCAGGAGGCGAATGATGCAAGCGCCGATGGTCCTCACCCCGGATGAAGCCCTGTGGGAGCGCCTGTTCCAGGAGACGCGGGGGGCGATGGCCCTTTGCTATCAGTGCGGGGTCTGCACCGCCGCCTGCCCCTGGGGTCTTGTCCGCCGTGAGCCCTTCTCGGTGCGGACCATGATGCGTCGGGCTCAGGTGGGTCTCCTGGACGGCGATGAGAGCCTCTGGCTGTGCGCTGCGTGCGCCCAGTGCGAAGCCCTGTGCCCCCGCGGCGTCCCGGTCGCCGAGGTCTTTCAAAGCCTCCGCGAATATGCCTGGGAACAGCGTCGGGTCCCCCGGGGCCTGTCCTCCGTCCTCTGGTCAGTTTACTGGAACAACAACCCGTGGTTCCAGCCCCCCTCTTACCGGAGCCGATGGGCTCGGGATCTGGAGGTTCCCCGCTTCGATCCGGAGCAGCATGAGATCCTTTACTATGTGGGCTGCACCTCCGCTTATGATCGGCGGGCTCAGAAGGTCGCCCGGGCCATCGTGCAGCTCCTTCGGGCCGCTGGCGTTCGGTTCGGCACGCTGGGGGACGACGAGCCCTGCTGCGGGGAGGCGGTGAAGAGCCTCGGGCATCGCCCCTATTTCTATGAGATCGCCCAGAACAACGCGAAGCGCTTCGCGGAGGCAGGGGTGCGGGAGCTGATCGCCACCTCGCCCCATTGCTATGAGGTGTTCCAGAACCACTACCCGCGCTTCCAGGCGGAGTTCCGACCATATCACTACACCCAGTATCTGGCCCGTTTGCTCGAGGAAGGCCGCCTCCGGTTCTCGCGGGAGGTCCCTCTTCGGGTCACCTACCATGACCCCTGCTATCTGGGTCGGCGGAGCGGCGAATACGAGGCGCCGCGACGGGTGCTGGACGCCATCCCGGGCCTGGAGCGGGTAGAGATGGCCCACTTCGGGCCGGACGCCCTTTGCTGCGGGGGCGGGGGCGGACGGATGTGGCTCGAGACCCGGGCCGGGGAGCGCTTCGCCGATCTCCGGGTCCAGGAAGCCCTGGAGACCGGGGCTCAGGTGATCGTCACCGCCTGCCCCTTCTGCATGGCCTGTCTGGAGGACAGCCTGAAAGGGTTGGGCATCCAGGGGATGCGGGTGATGGACGTGGCGGAGATCGCGGCGATGGCCGTGTGACATTCCGTTCTCGAGCCTCGCGTTGCCAGAGGAACTTCTAAGAGCGTGTCCGAAAATTTGCTGGATGTGGTTGAGCAGGGTCTTTCCGGTTCGTAGTCGGGCGCGTCCGTGCCCGTTCTTTTTTGGAAACGCTTAGATGGGCACTCCGCTTCGCTCCGTGCCCGACGACGAACAGATGATCAGACGCTTGACACGCCTCCGTACTCATAGCCCATAACGGAATTTCCAGACACCCTCTAAAAGAGGTAAACATACGATGGCAGCCTCCCTTTATGGTCCGGATGAGGCCCAACCCGCGCTCTGGGTCTACCTGGAACACGAAGAGGGCGTTCTGGAGCGGGTCTCGCTGGAGTTGCTCTCCAAATCCCGGGCGCTGGCGGACGCCGCCGGCTGGCGGGTGGCCGGCCTGCTTTTGGGTCATGCGGTGGATCCGCTGGTGGAGCAGGCCTTCGCCTGGGGGGCCGATGAGGTCTGGGTGGCGGATCATCCGCTGCTGGAGCCGTTCCGCGTGGAGACCCACACCGCCGTGGCCTTCCAGGCGATCCTGCAGGGCCGCCCCAGCGTTTTCCTGTGCGGGGCCACTCCCAACGGGCGGGATCTGGCAGGGCGTCTGGCAGTCCGGCTGCGGACCGGGCTCACGGCCGACTGCACGGATCTGCGGCTGGATCTGGAGCAAGGCGGCGTGCTCATCGGGGAGGTCACCGGGTTCGGCGGCGGGATCGTGGCCCTGATCACGATGCCCCGCCATCGCCCCCAGATGGCCACCGTGCGGCCCGGGGTTTTCCCGCTGTCGTCCCCTCAGCCCGGGCGGACCGGCGTGGTGATCCCGCTGGAGGTGAATTTGCGGCCGGAGGAGCTTCGCACCCGCGTGGTGGAACGGGTGGTCGGCCGCGGCGTGGATCTGACCCAGGCGCCGGTGCTGGTGGTCGGGGGGCGAGGGATCCACGGCCGGTTCGATCTGCTCCAGGAATTGGCGGCGTTGCTGGGCGGGGAAGTCGGAGCGACCCGTCCCCCGGTGGATGAGGGCCTGATCGGCCGGGAGCGACAGGTGGGTCAGACAGGCGTGGTGTGCCGGCCGAAGGTCGCCATCGTGTGCGGGGCCAGCGGGGCCTTTCAGTTCGTAGTTGGGATCCAGAACGCGGGGACCGTGATCGCTGTCAACACCGATCCGGAGGCGCCGATCTTCGAGTTCGCCGATTACGGTGTGGTCGGCGATGCCCTTCAGGTGATCCCGGCCCTGATCGAAGCGCTGCGAGCGGAGCGGGTGGCCGTGTGATCGGGAGATCCCGTGTCCCGTTTGAACATCGCCCCAAAATCCATCGCGACCGAGCACGAACGGAGGGGGGAATGGAGTCTTTCGGGATCAGCCGGGACGGACATGAGTGGCATTTCGTGGTCTGTATGAAGGTGGTGCCGAAGCCGGAGGAGGTGCGGGTGGATCCGGAAACCCGACGGCTGGATCGGGCCGGCGCCCGCTCGGAGATCAACCCGCCCGATATGAACGCCCTGGAAATGGCCCTCCAGTTGAAGGATCGCTTCGGCGGACGGGTCTCGATCGTCTCGATGGGGCCGCCTTTCTTCGAGCCCTATCTGCGGGTGGGCCTCGCCATGGGGGCGGATCACATTTACCTTCTCAGTGATCGCAAGTTCGGCGGGGCGGACACGCTGGCCACCACCTACACCCTGGCCCGGGGGATTCAGAAGCTGGGCCCGGTGGATCTGGTCTTTTGTGGGGAGGAATCCTCGGATGGAGCAACCGGGCAGGTGCCACCCGGTCTGGCGGAGTGGCTGGATTTCCATCAGATCACCCTGGTGACACAAGTCGAGCTGGACCCGCTCCGACGGGTGGTGCGGGGGCGACGGGAGCGGCCGGGCGGGTATGAGATCCTGGAAGTTCCCCTGCCGGCGGTGATCTCGGTCAAGACGGGGTGCAACGAGCCTCGCTTTATGGACTACCGCCTGAAGCCGTGGGCCTTCGCCCCTGAGCGGGTCACGGTGTGGAGCGCGGCGGACCTGCAGGTGGATGAGGCCTTCGTGGGGGTTGCGGGATCGCCGACCCAGGTCTCGGGCCTGGCCCAGGCCCCTTCCCGGGAACGAAAGCGGATCCGGCTGGAGGGGAGTCCAGAGGAAGTCGCCCGCCTGCTGGCGGAGCGCCTGCGGGAAATTATGTAATTATGTAATCATGTAGGGGCGCAGCGTCGCTGCGCCCCTACATGATTACATGCGCCCCTACAACAACCGGTACGTGCCTCTACCAGGCATAGACCGGGTTTTCGCGGTCCATCGCCCATCGCGCCGGATTGTCCTGGATGTATTGTCGGATCCGTTGCAAATCCTCCTCATCACGGATGATGTGTTCGTAATAATTGCGTTGCCAGACGGATGCGCCGGGCGTGCCCCGCAAGGCGTTGATGCGTTTGGTGGTGGCGGATTTGTATGCCCGGATAATGGCCCCCAACGAACCGGGAATGACATTGGTAGGAGTGGCACCGCGAATGGGGCGGATCGCGTGGGTGCCACGGCCCCATGTAGGGGCGCAGCGACGCTGCGCCCCTACAATATCATCATCCCCATTTCCCTCACAATCCCCCACAATCCAAATAATCCCGTGGATGTGGTTGGGCATCACCACAAATTCATCGTCGCGTAACATCACGTATGGCCGGACCACCGCCGTTTGAAACCATTCCTCACGGGCAATCTCGCCCCATGTGTTTAACCGCATTTCCCCACCCACGATTTCGCCAAACAAACATTCCCGATCATGGGTCACCAGGGTGACAAAATAGGCGCCCGCCCGGGTGTAATCATACCCCGGCAGGCGGATGGAACGGCGGTGATGGCGTTGTGGGTCGTAGGGCATTGGTTTTCCTCACCTCGCAGTGCGTTTCGCATCGCTTTCGCCAGCATCTCGGCCAGGCAGGCAGCCTCCTCGTGCGCGGCGCGCGCCTCGCGCTCCAAATGTAAAACACTGCCTCGTGAGGAATCACCTGATTACGCCATCGTCGTCCGTCGAAGGAGAGCTCCCAGGGTCCCCTTCTGGGGCGGAAGTCAACCGTTAAGGGAAAAATCTCAGGCGAGGATTTGCCACCGGAAGGAACTGAGCACCCGCATATAGTTCGCCCGCTCGTAGGCAGCGGGGTTGGCAACCTTTTGACGGCACATGCTCCCCTGCATCTGCTCGATCGATATATATTCGTGTTCCTCCATCCATCGGCGAATGTCTTCCAGCAGTTGCCGCACATACTCCGGACCATGGCGCAACAGAGCAGAGGCCATGGTAACCGCCTTCGCGCCGACCATCATCGCCTTCAGCACGTCCTCCGCCGTGTGCACTCCCCCCGTGATCGCCAGGTCCAGATGCACCTGGGGATACAGGATCGCCACCCAGCGAAGGCGCTCCCGGAGCTCGTGGGAGGAGCTGAGCACCAGGTTGGGCACCACTTCCAGGGTCTCGAGGTCGATGTCTGGCTGATAGAATCGATTGAACAGCACCAGCGCTTTCGCCCCCGCCTCCTCAAAGCGCCTGGCCATATACGGCAGGGAGCTGAAATAGGGGCTCAGCTTCAGGGCCACCGGGATGCGCACCGAGGCCACTACATCTCGCACCAATCGGACGTATCCTTCCTCAACCGACTGGCTGGTCTCCTCCGGTGAGGTGGGCAGGTAGTAGAGGTTCAACTCCAGAGCATCGGCTCCTGCCTCCTCTATCAGGCGGGCATAGCGGATCCATCCGCCGGTGGTGACGCCGTTCAGGCTGGCGATGACCGGGATGGAGATGGCCCTTTTCACCCGCCGGATGTGCTCCAGATAGCCCTGCGGCCCCATGTTGTAATCCTGGAGATCCGGGAAGTAACGCAGGGCCTCCGCGAAGCTTTCTTCGCCATAAGAGAGGCCGTAGTCCAGCAGCTCGCTTTCCCGGGTGATCTGCTCCTCAAAGAGGGAGGGCAGCACCACTGCCGCGATCCCGGCTTCCTCCAGACGGCGAAGGGAGTCGAGATCTTCGGTCAGAGGGGAGGAGGAAGCGATCAGCGGGTTTTTCAGCCGAAAGCCCAGGTAGCGGGTCGATAGATCAACCATATGGAGGTCTCTCCAGGTCAAAAGGGATTCTCTGAAGCGCCATCGTGGAGGCGGGCCATGGGCCCGCCCCCACGATGGCATTTCCGCCGTTTGGGTAAGGGGCGCCCCGATCGAGGCCGGACAGGGCCTGCTCCTACGCGCCGCGCCCGCCCCCGTTCCGCCCGTTGAGCTGCATCTGGGCCAGCGCCTCGTAGATCCGCCAGCGGAAGCGGATGTCCGCCTCCGCCTCCTCCAGCAACTCCTCTGCGATCTCCGGCCGGCTATGGAGCAGCATCGTGAAGCGGGTTTCGTTATACATATACTGGGAAAGCGGCAGGCTCGGCGGCCTGGAATCGATCTGGAGCGGGTTAAGGCCCTCCCGTAACCGCCGCGGATCGTAACGGATCAGCGGCCAGTAGCCCGAAAGCACCGCCCGCTTCTGCTGCTCCATGCCGTAGCGCAGATCGTAGCCGTGGGCGATGCAGTGGCTGTAGGCAATGATCAGGGACGGGCCTTCGTAGGAGTCCGCCTCCAGGAAGGCCTTGAGCGTGTGGGTATCGTTCGCTCCCATGGCCACCCGGGCGACGTAAACGTTGCCGTACGTCATGGCCATCAGGGCGAGATCCTTCTTGGGGCCCCGCTTGCCGCCGGCGGCGAACTTGGCCACCGCGCCCCGCGGTGTGGCCTTCGACATCTGGCCGCCGGTGTTGGAATAGACTTCTGTGTCCAGCACCAGGATGTTCACGTCGTAGCCGGAGGCCAGCACGTGGTCCAGGCCGCCGTAACCGATGTCATAGGCCCACCCATCGCCCCCGATGATCCAGACGCTCTTCCGCACCAGGGCATCCGCGAGTGCCAGCAGATCCCGGACCTCCGGCGAATCCGGCAGCTCCCGCAGGCGGGCCTTCAACAACCCCACCCGCTCCCGCTGGGCCCGGATCCCTTCCTCGGTCGACTGGTCGGCGCGGAGGATTTCCTCTACCAGGGCTTCGCCGATCTGGGCGCTGAGGCGCCGCAGGAGCTCCTGGGCGTATTCCCGCTGCTTGTCCAGGCTGAGGCGCATCCCCAGGCCGAACTCCGCGTTATCCTCGAAGAGGGAGTTCGACCACGCCGGTCCGCGCCCCTCCCGGTTGTAGGTCCAGGGGGTGGTGGGCAGGTTGCCGCCGTAGATCGAAGAGCACCCCGTGGCGTTGGCGATCACCAGCCGGTCGCCGAACAGCCGGGTCAGCAGCGAGAGATACGGCGTCTCCCCGCATCCGGCGCAGGCGCCGGAGAACTCGAAGAGCGGCTCCAGCAGCTGCACATCCTTAACCTGGCCGACGTTCACCCGTAGCCGGTCCACCTCCGGGAGCTGGAGGAAGAACTCCCAGTTCTGGCGCTCGGTCTCCCGCAGGGGCGCCTGCGGCCGCATATTGATGGCCTTGCGGCTGACATCGGACTTATCCTTCGCCGGGCAAACCTCCACGCACAGCGAGCAGCCGGTGCAGTCCTCCGGCGCCACCTGGATGGTGTAGGCCATGTCCTTGAACTCCCGCCAGCGGGCGGGGGCGTGCTTGAAGGTGGGCGGCGCGTTCGCCAGGAGAGCCGGATCGTAAACCTTGGCCCGGATCACGGCATGCGGGCAGACCATCACGCACTTCCCGCACTGGATGCACAGGTCCGGCTCCCACACCGGGATCTCCTGGGCGATGTTGCGCTTCTCCCACTTCGTGGTGCCGCTCGGCCAGGTCCCATCGGGCGGGAAGGCGCTCACCGGCAGGAGATCCCCCTCCCCCGCGAGGAGACGGGCGGTGACCCGCTGCACGAACTCCGGCGCCTCCGGCGGGACCGGTGGGCGGCGGTCGAAGGTGCTGGTGACGCGGCCGGGCACTTTCACCTCATGGAGATGCTGTAAGGCGGCATCCACGGCGGCGAAGTTCTTCTCCACAACGGCCTCGCCCCGCTTCCCATAGGTCTTGACGATGGCCTCCTTGATCTTCGCCACCGCCTGATCGATCGGCAGGATGTTCGTAAGGGCGAAGAAGCAGGTCTGCAGGATGGTGTTGATCCGCGGCCCCAGCCCGTGCTCCCGGGCGATCCGATAGGCATCGATCACATAGAAGCGGAGGTTCTTCTCGAGGATCGCCTGCTGCACCGAGCGGGGGAGGTGATCCCAGACTTCCTCCGGCCCATAGGGGCTGTTCAGCAGGAAAACCGCGCCGGGCTCAGCGACCTGCAGCACATCCATCCGCTCCAGGAAGTGGAACTGATGGCAGGCCACAAAGCTGGCGCGGCGGATCAGGTAAGAGGAGCGGATCGGCCGCGGCCCGAAGCGCAGGTGCGAGACCGTCACCGAGCCGGACTTCTTGGAGTCATACACGAAGTAGCCCTGGGCGTAGAAGTCGGTCTCGTCCCCAATGATCTTAATGGAGTTCTTGTTCGCGCTCACCGTGCCATCGGCCCCCAGGCCGTAAAACACCGCTCGCACTGTGTCCGGGCTCTCGATGAAGAAGTCCGGGTCGAAATCCAGGCTGGTGTGGGTGACGTCGTCGTAGATCCCCACCGTGAAATGGTTCTTCGGCCGGTCCTTGGCCAGCTCGTCGAAGACCGCCTTGACCATGGCCGGGGTGAACTCCTTGGAGGAAAGCCCGTAGCGCCCGCCGATGATGCGCGGCATGGTGCGGAACGGCGCGATGCCGGAGGCCATGGCCTCCGCGATAGCCGTCACGACGTCCTGGTAAAGGGGTTCCCCCGTGCTCCCCGGCTCCTTCGTGCGATCCAGGACGGCGATGGCCTTCACGGTGGGGGGAAGCGCCTGGACGAAGTGCTCCACCGAGAACGGCCGATAGAGGCGGACCTTCACCACGCCCACCCGCTCGCCGCGGGCGTTCAGGTATTCGACGGTCTCATGGGCCACCTCAGCCCCCGAGCCCATGATCACGATCACCCGTTCGGCCTCCGGGTCCCCCACGTAATCGAAGAGATGGTAGTGACGGCCCACCAGGCGGGCGAGGCGGTCCATGGCGTTTTGCACAATCGTGGGGCAGGCCAGGTAGTAAGGGTTCGCCGCCTCCCGGGCCTGGAAATACGTGTCCGGGTTATGGGCCGTCCCCCGGATGAAGGGATGATCCGGCGAAAGCCCGCGGGCGCGGTGGGCGCGGATCCATTCCTCGTCGATCATCGCCCGCAGATCCTCCGGGGTGAGCAGCTCGATCTTGTTGATCTCATGGGAGGTGCGGAAGCCATCGAAGAAGTGGAGGAAGGGGACCCGCGACTCCAGGGTGGCGGCGTGGGCGATGAGGGCCAGGTCCTGGGCCTCCTGCACAGAGCCCGACGCCAGGATGGCGAACCCGGTCTGCCGGGCGGCCATCACGTCGCTGTGGTCGCCGAAGATCGAGAGGGCGTGGGTCGCGATGGTGCGGGCGGCCACGTGGATCACCAGGGGGGTGAGCTCCCCGGCGATCTTATACATGTTAGGGATCATCAGGAGCAATCCCTGGGAAGCGGTGAAGGTGGTGGCCAGGGCGCCGGTCTGGATGGCGCCATGGATCGCGCCCGCAGCGCCGCCCTCGCTCTGCATCTCAATCACCTTCGGCACGGTTCCCCACAGGTTGGGACGCCCCTTCGCCGCCCACTCATCTGCCAGTTCCCCCATTGGAGAGGAAGGCGTGATGGGATAGATGGCGATCACCTCGCTGAGCTGATAGGCCACGTTGGCCGCGGCCTCGTTCCCATCCACCGTGACCATCGGTCGAGCCATCTTAAACCTCCATCAGATCAGGCTGTGATCGGCTCCCTCAGGAGCCGAGAGCGTTCTCAGGAATGCCCCGGAAGCCGGGGTCTGAGAGCCAGCAGACCGCCTTCAGGGGCTTACCCCGCTCCAAAATCTCCGACACTCCGATTTTCGTCAAGATCAGTTTTTATTTCTACCAAGTATATACCGGAAGGGCTCTCGTTGAGGGTGCTAACCGTCAGACATCCAGGATGCCTTTGCTCAGGTAAGGCGGGGC
>JAEVEY010000164.1 GCA_016842045.1 Candidatus Thermoflexus sinensis
AGGGGATGAAGCGGTGAGGTTGAGCGGTGGCGTTTGAAGGTCGCCGCCCAACCCTCCCTCAGTATGGGTTCTTTTGGATCTCCGCGATTCCGGCTATGATGAATAGGCTGGCATCCAATCCGATGGGGAGGTCACTCGCGAATGCCCGGGCCGTCATGGCGTTACGGGGATCTGATTCTGGTGGCAGGGTCCGGCCATCCGCAACTGGCCGAGGAGATCGCGGAATGTCTGGGGGTCCCATTGCTCCCCCGCGAGATCATCGTCTTCCCGAACGAAAACATCTTCGTCCGCCTGCTCGCCAGCGTCCGCGGACAGGACGTTTTTGTAATCCAGAGCACGGCCTCGCCGGTGAACTATAACCTGATGGAGCTCTTCATCCTGCTGGACACGATCAAGCGGGCGAACGCGGGCCGCATCACCGCGGTCGTCCCCTATCTGGCCTATGCCCGGAGCGACAAGAAAGATCAACCCCGCGTCCCCATCACCGCGCGCCTGGTAGCGGACTTCATCGCCGTAGCCGGCGCCGACCGCTGGGTGACCATCGACCTGCACGCCAGCCAGATCCAGGGCTTCTTCAGCATCCCGGGCGATGAGCTGACGGCTTTCCACCTCCTCAGCGATTACCTGCTGGAGAAACACTTCTCCCCGGAGGAAGCCGTGGTGGTGGCCGCCGACCTGGGATTCGCCAAGAAGGCGCGCAACTACGCCGCCAGGCTCAACCTGCCCATTGCCTTCGTGGAGAAGCGTCGGACCGGGACGCAGACGGAAGCCCTGACGGTGATCGGGGACGTGGCGGGGAAGAAGGTGATCCTGGTGGACGATGAGGTGGATACGGCAGGCTCGGTGAGCGGCGCCGTGCGCGTTCTGAAGGAACAGGGAGCGGAGGAGATCTATCTCTGTTTCACTCACGCGGTCCTCTCGGGCCCTGCGGTGGATCGCCTGCGGGCGCTGCCGCTGAAGGAGATCATCTGCACCAACACCATCCCGATCCCACCCCACAAGCGCCTCCCGAACATGACCGTTCTTTCTATCGGCCCCATGCTCGCCGAGGTGATCCGTCGCATCCATGAGGGCCGCTCCGTTGGCCAGCTGTTCAATGAATGAGGGGGGCAGGGATGGAACGCGCGGGCCGGGCCGGCCGATGGAAGGGCCCGGGGTGGATCGGGTTCGTGATCTTGTTGCTGGGGATGGGCCTGCGGTTCTACCGCCTGGAGGCTCAGAGCCTGTGGTATGATGAGGGAACATCCGCCCGCCTGAGCGAAGGCCCGCTCCGCCACATTCTGGAAAGCGCGGCCCAGGACATCCACCCCCCGCTCTATTACGTGCTGTTGCACGGGTGGACAGCCCTCGTCGGCCGTTCCGTGTTCTCTCTTCGAGCCTTCTCGGCCCTGGCCGGCGTGCTCCTCATCGCCGCCACCGGGAGCCTGGCGGCCCGGCTCTTCGACCGGCGGGCGGGCAGGTTCGCCATGTTCCTGATGGCCATCCATCCCTTCGCCGTCTACTACGCCCAGGAGGTCCGGATGTATACCCTCCTGGGGCTGTGGGCGGCCTTGCATTCCATTTTCTGGCTGGCCTGGCGACGTCGGCCCCACCCGGGCCGTGCCCTGGGGCTCCTCATGACAGGGGCCGCGGGATGGTATACCCACTATGTGTTCCCGGCGATCCCTGCCGCCCATTTTCTATGCATGCTGATCGACGCGGGTCAAGGGCGGTTCCGATGGTTGATCCGCTGGCTGGGCCTCCAGGCATGGATCGGGCTCACCGTTTTGCCATGGGCTCCGGTCGCCATGACCCAGCTGCGACAGTGGCCAGCCCCCCCGCCCACCCCGCTTTCTGAAGCGCTGAGGGCGATCCTGCGCGCCCTGGGCGCAGGGATCACGCTGCCCCCGGAAGTCCCTTCCGCGGTTCTTGCTCTACCGCTGATCGGGATCAGCCTGGGGATGATGAGGGGCGTTGGGGCTCGCCACCCTGGATCTCCTCAGGAATCCAACCCGATGGGGGCCTGGATCGCGCTGGCGCTGGTTCTGAGCCCCATCGGGCTGGTGCTGGGACGGGGGGCCTATCGGGAGGCGAATCTCAAGTTTTTCATGGCGGCGCTTCCCGCCTTCGTGACCCTGTGGGCGGCCGGCCTGGAGGCGATGCGGCAGTTTCTCCAGAAGCGCGGAGGTTTGTGGGGGGAACGGATCGGCCTCGCTCTCACGCTCGGACTGATGCTCGGCCCGACAGGCGTCAGCCTGTGGGCGCTCTACTTCGATCCCCACTTCGCCCGGGATGATTACCGGGGGGTGGCCCGGACGCTGGCCGCCCTCATGCGGCCGGGAGATGGGATCCTGCTGTATGCGCCCGGGCAGATCGATGTGTTTACTTACTACTGGCCGGAAGCCCCGCTGATTCCCGCCCCGTTACGGCGTCCGCCCTCGCTGGAAGAAATCGAAGAAACCCTCACTCCAGCGCTGCGCGGGCGGGACCGGCTTTTTGTGCTCTGGTACGGAGAGCAGGAGGCAGATCCGGAGGGCCGGGTCGAGACGTGGTTGGACGCCCATGCCTTTCGGGCTGAGGAGCGCTGGATCGGCCGCATCCGCTTCGCGGTTTACGGTTTGGGAGAACCCGACGAACGTCCGGCGCCCGGGGTTCGGTTTGGGGAAGCCATCGAGGTGGACGGATATGGGATGACGACCTCTCGCCTGGGCCCCGGGGATGTGCTGGGCCTGGTGGTGCGCTGGCGGGTCCTGGCCCCTGTCCCCACACCTTACAAGGTTTTCGTGCACGTGCAGGGCCCGGATGGCCGTCCGGTGGCCCAGACGGATCGAGAGCCGCTGGGATGGCGCCGTCCGACCACCACCTGGCGTCCGGGCGAGGTCCTGGAGGATCGTTACGGGGTATGGCTGCCGACGACGCTGGCGCCAGGACGCTACTCAATCGTCATCGGGTTCTATGGTCCTGACGGCCGGCGCTTACCGGTGTTTCACAACGGCCGGCGGATAGGGGAGGCGTGGGAAATCGGAGTCATCGAGTGTAGCCCCTGAGCAGGACAACTGCTCGCAGTTGTCCTGCTCAGGTTACGCCATCCTGCGAACCGGAGGGGCCATCGGATGGTCGGAACGCTCATCAATGTCGCGACGGTGGTGGTGGGCAGCGGTGCGGGGATGCTGGTGGGCAGCCGGCTCCCCGAACGGATTCGCCAGACTGTGTTGCACGGCCTGGGCCTGATGACCCTGGTCATCGGGATGAGCATGGCCCTTCAGACCCAGAATCCGCTCCGGATGCTGGCGGCCTTGCTCCTCGGCGGGGTCATCGGGGAGTGGCTGGGGCTGGAGGAGCGCCTCCATGCCCTGGGACGCTGGCTGGAGACCCGGGTCTCCGGGAGCAGCGGGGAAGGCAGCGCGTTCGTGAAGGGCTTCGTCACGGCCAGCCTGGTCTTCTGTGTCGGCCCCATGACCATCCTGGGCTCGATCCAGGACGGCCTCACCGGGGATTACACGCTCCTGGCCATCAAAGCGACACTGGATGGCTTTGCATCCCTGGCCTTCAGTGCCTCGCTGGGCCTCGGAGTGATGTTCGCCGCCCTGACCGTGCTGATCTATCAGGGGGCCCTGACCCTGGGGGCGGGGCTGGTGAAGGCGCTCCTGACCGAGATGATGATCACCGAGATGACAGCGGTCGGCGGGGCGATGATCCTGGGGATCGGGTTGTTGTTGCTGGACATCAAACGCGTGCGGGTGGCCAGCTTTTTGCCGGGGCTCCTCATCGCTCCGATCCTGGTCGCCCTGACTCCCACCATCAATGCGTTTCTGATCCGGCTGGGGATACCCCTGACGCCATAAACCGCCCGGCTTCCTGAGGATCTCGAGGCGGGGTTAAGCGTCGCGACCGGCCCATACACGCCTCGGGTCCTGAAACAACCAGGTGCGCCCTGGAATCGCCATTCTTCTCAGGAGGAGCCTCCATGCTCATCCGGAACGGAACGCTGGTGACCGCTGAGGGAATACTGCGGGCGGACCTTCGCGTGGAGGGGGAGCGGATCGCTGCCGTGGGGGATCTTCTTCCTTATCCGGGAGAGACGGTGGTGGACGCGGGGGGATGCATGGTCCTCCCTGGCCTGGTGGATCCCCACGTTCATATCGCCCTGGATACGGGAATCTATCGCACCGATGACGACTGGCTCACCGGGACCCGGGCGGCGGCCTTCGGTGGGGTGACCACCGTGGTGGATTTCGCCACTCAGTTTCGCGGGCAAACCCTGGAAGAGGCCCTGGCGGCCCGTCTGGAGGAAGCCCACGGGAAGGCGGTGGTGGACTACGCCCTTCATATGATGGTGACCGATCTGCCGCCCGGGAAGGAAGGGGAGCTCGGGAAGCTAAGGGCCGAAGGCGTGGCCGGCATCAAGCTTTACACGACCTATCGTCCCAACTACTACGCGGATGATGCGACCCTTCTGCGCTTGATGCGAACAGCTGGCGCCCTCGGCTTGCTGACCATGGTTCACTGCGAGAACGATGCCATCGTGACGGAGTCCATTGAACGGCTGAAGGCGGAAGGCCGCACCAGCTTGCGGGAACACGGCCGCTCGCGCCCGCCCTTCGCCGAAATCGAGGCCGTGCACCGGGTTCTTTTCCTGGCCGCCGAGGCCCACGCGCCGGTCTACATCGTCCACTGCTCCACGGCCCGAGCCGTCGACCTGATCCATGAGGCCGCCCGGCAGGGTCAGCCGGCTTTCGCCGAGACCTGCCCGCAGTATCTTCTCCTGGATGAGACGGCTTACGAGGGCCCTCATCCTGAGTGGTATATCCTGCAGCCGCCCCTGCGACCGGCCATCGAGCGAGCCGGGTTGTGGGAACGTCTGCATCGGGGATGGATTGCCACCATCGGGACCGATCACTGTGACTATGCGCTCCGCCAGAAGACGGCCACCGGTTCCTTTCTCACCACCCCCGGGGGGTTGCCCGGGCTGGAGACCATGCTGCCGCTTCTTTACACATTCGGCATCCTGGAGGGCCGCATGGAGTGGCCTGACCTGGTGCGCCTGTGCGCCACCAACCCGGCGAAGCTGTTCGGGCTCTACCCCCGCAAGGGAACGCTGCAACCCGGGGCGGACGCGGATCTGGTCCTTTACGATCCGGAGCCGGAGGAGATCCTTTCCGCTTCCCGCCTGCATCACGTGGCTGGCTACACGCCCTATGAGGGATGGCGGGTTCGGGGGCGCGTGCGCATGGTGATGGTCCGCGGTCAGGTGGTGGTGGAGGAAGGAGCCTTTCGGGGGACCCCAGGATGGGGACGGTTCATCCCGGCTGAGCCCTTCTCGGCGCGAACGCTGTGAATCCGGCTGGGGGCCGGCTCCTTCGACCGCCGGCCCCCATACTTTCATGCTCCTTCCCAGCGCCGGATCACCAGCACGCTGTTGTGGCCGCCGAAGCCGAAGGCGTTGGTCATCGCGATGCGAACCTCCTTCCGCCGGGCGACGTTGGGCACATAGTCGAGATCGCACTCCGGGTCCGGGTTCTGGAGGTTGATCGTTGGCGGAAGAATCCCCTCCCGGATCGCCATCACGCAGAAGATCGCCTCCAGGGCGCCGGTGGCCCCGATCATGTGGCCGGTCATGGACTTGGTGGCGCTGATCGGGATCTCATAGGCCCGTTCGCCGAACACCGTTTTGATGGCCATCGTCTCCGTCTTATCGTTCAGCGGGGTCCCTGTTCCGTGGGCGTTGATGTAATCCACATCCTCCGGGCGGATCCCGGCTTTGCGGAGCGCTTTGGCCATCGCGCGGGCCGCCCCCGCTCCATTCTCGTCCGGTGCGATAGGGTGATAGGCATCGGAGGTCGCGCCGTAGCCGATGATCTCCGCCAGGGGCTCAGCCCCCCGGGCCAGGGCGAACTCCAGATCCTCCAGCACCAGGATCGCCGCCCCCTCCCCCATGACCGTGCCATCCCGATCTTTATCAAAAGGCCGGCAGGCGCCCGCGGGGTCATCGTTCCGACGAGACATGGCGCCGATGCGATCGAAGGCGGCGATGCCGATATAGGTGATGCTGGCCTCGGCGCCCCCCGCAATGCACACCCGGCAATCCCCACTGCGGATCAGCTCGTAGGCGATGCCGATGGCATCGGCCCCGGCCGCACAGGCGGAGACCGTGGCGAAGTTCGGGCCCCGCGCGCCCAGCTCAATGGCGATCTGGGCGGAAGCCCCATCGGTGATCACCATAGGGATCACGAAGGGATGGAGCAAACGAGGGCTCTTGTGCAGCGCCGTCTCCACGCCATCAGCGAAGGTCTGGGCTCCGCCGATGGCCGAGCCGATGATCACCCCCACCTCATCCGCAATGGAATCCGTAATGCGGAGGTTCGCCTGGCGCACCGCCTCCTGCGTGGCGGCCACTGCGAACTGCTCGAAACGATCCCGCCGCCGCGCCTCCCGCGCATCCATGTAATTTAATGGATCGAAACCTTTCACCTCCGCGGCGATGCGGACATTCAGGGTAGAGGCATCGAAAAGGGTAATGGGGCCCACCCCCGAGCGCCCGGCGATCGCGTTCGCCCAGGTGGCGGGCACATCGAGGCCGAGTGGGGTGATGGCCCCCATGCCGGTGATCACCACACGACGTGGCTGCATCGAAGCCTCCCAGCCGTAATGTGATAGGAGTTACGCAGTTGGTTTTCTCCTGGGGGTTTGGGGGGAGTCGCGCGCCTTCGGCGCGCGACTCCCCCCAAAAATATATTGATCCCCCCTCCCCGCGGCCCTTTGGGCCGTGGGGAGGGGGGATAAAGGGGGGTGGGGCCATTCCACCTCTTCTCGCGAGCCCCGAACTGCGTAACTCCTGGTGATGGATCCTCAACTGACCCGGGTCACATACTCCCCGGTCCGCGTATCCACCCGGATGATGTCCCCCTCGTTGACGAAGAGGGGAACCCGAAGCCGATAGCCGGTTTCCACCACCACCCACTTATCCGCTCCGGAGGCCGTGTCGCCTTTTACCCCCGGCTCGGCCTCCACGACCTGCAGGTCCACGGTCACCGGCAGCTCCACACCCAGGGGCTCGCCTTCGTATTCCCGCAGGATCAGCGTGATCCCCTCCTTCAGAAAGTTCACCGCCTCCCCCAAACGCTCCGCGGGGACCGGGATCTGTTCGTAAGTTCGGGTGTCCATCATGTAGTACAGATCGCCGTCCCGATACAGGAACTGGACCTCCCGGTTCTCCACCCGGATGTCCTGCACCCGATCCCCGGAGAGAAATGTCTTATCAATGATGGCTCCGGTGCGCAGGTTGCGCAGTTTGGTCCGGATGAAGGCGTTCCCCCGGCCAGGCTTGTGATGCTGATACTCCAGGACCTCATAGATCTGACCGTCCAGGATGAACGTGGTCCCCTTCCGCAGGTCATTCACATCGATCATCGGTCCATCCTCCCGAACATGACGGGTTTATGGAAGTCCGACCCCTCCCATCGCCGATCCTGCGACCGTCTGGACTCCTGATCCGAAGCGCATTATAAAAAAGAGGAGAAGGCCCGTCAAAGTCATATCGGGTTCGTCTTTCATAGGAGGTTCAGCCCCATGCCGGAATTCTTCACGGTGCTGCCGCCGGAGAAGGCGCTGGAGCAGCTTCGTGCTTATCTCTCCCCGCTCTCCCCGGAAACCGTGCCGCTGGCCCGGGCTCTGGGGCGGGTCCTGGCGCGGCCGATCTTCGCCCCGGAGCCCCTTCCCGCGTTTCCCCGCAGCACCGTCGACGGCTATGCCGTGCGGGCGGCAGACACGTTCGGGGCCACGGAAAGCCTCCCTGCCTATCTGCGCATCGTTGGCGAAGTCCCCATGGGCCAGGCCCCCGGACTGTCCATCCGCCCCGGCGAAGCCGCCCTGATTCACACCGGCGGGATGCTCCCGGAAGGGGCGGATGCCGTGGTGATGCTGGAGCGAACCCAGCAACTGGACGCGGAAACCATCGAGGTGTTACGGCCGGTCGCCCCGGGGGAGAATGTGATCGGGGTGGGTGAGGACATCTCCACGGGGGCCCTGGCCTTCCCCGCCGGCCATCGCCTTCGCCCTCAGGACCTGGGGGCGCTGGCTGCGCTGGGGATCGTGGAAGTCCCGGTGGTGCACGCGCCCCGGGTGGCCATCCTCGGCAGCGGGGATGAGATCGTTCCCCCCGAGCAGATGCCCCAGCCCGGGCAGGTTCGAGATGTCAACACCTTCTCGTTGATCGGCCTGATCCGCCAGCACGGCGGGGAGCCGATCCCCTATGGGATCGCGCCGGATCGGCTGGAGATCCTGGAACGGATGGCCCGGGAAGCCTTCGAGGCGGCGGATGTGCTGGTGTTCACGGCCGGCAGCTCCGTGAGCACCCGGGATCTCACGGCCACTGTGATCGAGCGTCTGGGCCCGCCAGGGATCCTGGCCCATGGGCTGGCTATCCGTCCCGGGAAACCTACCCTGATTGCCTTCTGCCGTGGAAAGCCGGTCCTGGGGCTGCCGGGCAACCCGGTCTCGGCCTTCGTCGTCGCCCGCATGCTGCTCGTCCCGCTGCTTTATTTCCTCCAGGGCCTGGAGCCCCCGGCCCCTGTCCTTCAACCCGCCCGTCTGACCCATAACATCCCCTCCGCCCCAGGGCGCATCGACTGGGTGCCGGTTCGGCTGATCCAGCGTGAGGAAGCGTGGTGGGCAGAGCCGTTGTTCGGAAAAAGCAATATGATCTTCACCCTGGCCCGATCGGACGGCCTGGTGATGGTTCCCCTGGACCTGAACGGCCTTCAGGCGGGGGATGAGGTGGAAGTCTGGCGATGGGAGTAGCGGCCTCCCGCCCGGAAAGCGGTTATCCGAGCTCCCCCAGCGGCTCGAACCATGCCAGGAAATGGCGCAGGAGCCTTGGTGCCCGGACAATGCGGAACCCCCGGATTTGCTCCCGCCGCGCGTAGACCCGAGCGCACACCTCCACCACGTAATCCAGATGACTCTGGGTGTAAACCCGTCGGGGGATCGCCAGCCGCACCAGCTCCAGGCGAGGATAAATCACCTGCCCGGTCTGAGGATCTTCCTGCGCCAGCATCACGCTGCCAATCTCCACGCCCCGGATCCCCCCTTCCAGATACAGGTGCACCGCGAGGGCGTGTCCTGGATATTCGGATGGAGGGATGTGGGGGAGAAACCGGCCGGCGTCTAAATACACCGCATGCCCTCCGGGGGGCACCACGATTGGGATCCCGGCCTGCTGGAGGGATTCCGCCAGATAACGCACCTGGGCGATCCGATAGGCCAGGTAATCCTCATCCAGCGCCTCCTGCAATCCCACCGCGATGGCCTCCAGGTCCCGTCCGGCCAGCCCTCCATAGGTGGGGAATCCTTCCCGGACCACCAGCTGGGCGCACAGGGCCTCGTAGAGCTCGGGATCTTTCAGGGCGATGAACCCGCCGATGTTGGCCAGTCCGTCTTTTTTGGCGCTCATCAGGCAGCCATCGGCGTATCCGAAGAGCTCCCGGGCGATCTCCTTCACCGGACGATCCGCGTAGCCCGGCTCGCGCATCTTGATGAAATACACGTTTTCCGCATACCGGGCCGCATCCAGGTAGAGCCCCTTCCCATACCGGTGGGCGATCGCCGCCACCGTGCGGACGTTCTCCATGGAGACCGGCTGTCCGCCCACGGTGTTGTTGGTCAGCGTCAGCATCACGAAAGGGATGTTTTCAGGCCCCACCTGTTCGAAGAACGCCTCCAGCCTGGCCGGATCCATGTTCCCCTTGAAGGGATGCTCCAGGGTGGGATCATAGGCTTCGTCGATGACCAGATCGACCGGGTCGGCGGGGCGGGCCATGAGGTTCGCGCGGGTGGTGTCGAAATGGTTGTTGCTGGGGACCCGCTGGCCGGGCCGCACGGCGACAGCGAAGAAGATGTGCTCCGCAGCGCGGCCCTGATGCACCGGCACCACGTAAGGATAGCCGGTGATCTCCTGGATTGTCTCCTGGAACCGGTAGAAACTCCGGGCGCCGGCATAGGATTCATCGCCCTGCATCATCGCCGCCCACTGGCGATCGCTCATCGCCCCGGTCCCGGAATCCGTCAGCAGATCGATGAACACATCCTCTGCCCGGAGGCGGAAGAGGTTATAGCCAGCCTCCTGGAGGCGTTGCCGCCGCTCCTCCCGCGAAAGCTGTCGCAGCGGCTCCACCACTTTGATCCGAAAAGGCTCCGGCGGATGGATCGGCATGGAAACTCCTCCTGATCCGTTTACCATTTTCCTCTTCGAAGAGAGGAAAGGACAGGCCAGGCCATGAAGTCGCTCCTCGTCCCCCAATCCTCCAGCTGGCCAACGAAGCCCAATGGCCTCTCCGCTTTCATCCTCCCCTCTCCTGGGACACAATGGCGATCCCAGTGAGGATCAGGCTCCCGCCCAGGATCTTGATCCACGTTGGCACCTCCTGCAGAATGATGTAAGCCAGGATCGTCGAGCCAATGGGCTCGCCCAGCGTGGTTACCGTGACCACCGCTGCAGGCAGGTAGCGCAGGGCCCAGTTGAACGAGGAGTGCCCGATCAACTGGGGGAAGATCGCCACCAGGGTCATCCAGAGGTAAGTCTGAGGATGATAACCCAGGATCGGCAGCCCGGATCCGGCCACGATCAGCAGGCAGACCAGGGCGGCGGATCCGTAGACGAAGCCGATATACACCGGGAGGGAAAAGCGGCTGCGCACCCGGCGGCCGATCATGAAATAGCCCGCCACCATGATCGCCCCGATGAGGGCCAGGAGGTTGCCAGCCATTGGGAGACGGCCGCCCTCTCCTAAGGTGCAACGCAGCGGCGGCCACGAACACGCGTCACTGAAGCCCACCACGGCGCTCCCCGCCAGGGCGATGAGGATCCCCAGGATCACCCGGGAAGTGATCGCCTCTCGCAGGAAAACCGGCGCGGCGATGGCGACGAAGACCGGTGAGAGGGAAACCAGCACCACCGAGCTGGCCACCGTGGTGTATTCCAGCGAGGTGATCCAGGTCACGAAATGGAGGGCCAGGAAGACCCCAGACAGCGCCATCCAGAGGAGATCCCGGCGGGTTACCTGCCTCAGCTCATGGCGATACCGCAGGAAGGCCACCGGGAGGATCAGTAAAGTGGCCAGGGTCAGACGATAGGCAGCGATGACCAGGGAGGAGGCTTCCCGCTGGGCGAAACGAATGAAGATCGAAGACATCGAAACGGCCAGGAGGCCGACAAGCAGGACCAGATAAGGGGGAACCGGTGGTTTTTCCGGGTTACGCACGCTTTCCGCCTCCGCATCAGGATGGAGAAGTCAGGCCGTTGACCTGCTCCCCGGGAAATTCAAGGGGGAATCCCTCGACCGCCCCGGGGATGGAGACCAACGGCGAAAGCCCCACCCCAAAACACGCTGACTCATCCCCTCGGGGATCCGCCCGGACCGTGATTCCGGTATAATTCGATTGAACGCTCCTGGCAAATGATGGGTAGTCGCCCCTTCGGGTCATGCTTTATGGAAGAGAGCGAAAGGGACCCTTCCCCCAATCTGGTTTCGGTCCGGGCCGGGCAGCTCGGACCGAAAAACCTGGAAGGAGAGCCACCACCTCCATTACGCCATATGCGACTTTCTGCCTGGACTCTGGACCGATTCGCGGATCCTTCATTCAGGGCTTTTGGAGCGGGGCGGGGCGGCTAAGGGTGGCCCCGCCACTCCAAAAACCACTGGCGACTGGAGTTCAATGGGGATGGAAGACCGGGCGATTTCGGAACCGGGCAAGCTCCGTGAAGAAAGCCTGGATCGCGCGCCGCGGCGGGATGGAAGCCTGGGAGTTCCTTCCCCGTATCCTCTCTCCCGGGGAGAGGCGGAGGCGATGGCCGGGCGGGCGGCTCAGGCATTAGAGATCCGCCCCATCCCCACCCCTCACCCCCGGTTGATCCTGATGGTGGGCCTGCCCGGGACCGGGAAATCCACCCTGGCCCGCCGGCTGGCCGCTCTTCTCCCGGCCCCTATTGTGGAGTCCGATCGGGTGCGGCGGATCCTGTTCAAATGGCCCCGGCATACGCTGAACGAAAGCCGGCGTGTTCATCAGGTGTGCCGGGTGCTCATCGAGCAACTCCTGCGCCAGGGCTCTTCGGTGATCTTCGATGCGACCAACCTGATCGAAGCCCATCGCGCCCTGATCTACCAGATTGCGGACCGCCTCCGGATTCCCCTCGTGATCCTCTTCGTCACCGCCCCACCCGAAGTGGTGCGGGATCGTCTGGAGGGACGGAGCCGTCAGCGCCATCCCGAGGATGCCAGTGAGGCCACCTGGTCGGTTTACGAGCGGATGCGACGTTATATGGAGCCCATCGGTCGACCTTATCTGGAGGTGGACACTTCCCAGGATCTGGAGACGCTGCTTCCCCAACTGGTGGAGGCGATTCGCCAGGCCACCTGCTCAGGGGTGGGAGCCCATCCGCCATAGAGGGAGACCGCTCCACAGCAAGGACTAAGGTAAAGAAGGAAGACCCAGGACCTGCCGTCGGGGAGATTTCCGCCCGACTTCAGCGCCGGAGCAGGAGGATCCATGAAACCGGAAGATGAACTGACCTTTGTTCGGGAAGGGATGGCGGCCCTGGAAGACTATCTGGCCTCGGACCTGGTTTATTGGCCCCTGCGTCCTTTCTCAGCCACCTTTCCCTCACTCAGTCTCGGCGGCTTGTTAGAGAGCCTGCGACGGCTGGAGGCGTTCCGGGCCCGTCTCCCACTGCCGGCCCAGGCGGAGCTGGAGACTTTGAAAGTCCAGCTGGAACAGGTGCGAGAAGTTCATCGGACCCGCTACCAGCAAAAGCTGGAACGGGAACTCAGCAGCCGCCTGGATGCCTGGACCTGGTATCTGGAGGATTATGAGAGGCATCCAGAGGAAGTCGCTGCGAGTTATCCAGCTCAGGCGCATATTCGCTTAAAGATCGAACTGCTGCTGGAGGAGGGGGAACGCCTCGGATCCGATGTGGAGAAAATCCGCAGTCGATTGCGGGCGCTGGATCAGACGCTACGGCGAAACTGGGAGCCGGGTCCTTTCCTGTGGGAGGAGGCCCTGCAAGCGAGCTTCCCGCGGGATCGCTTCTGGTGGCTTTACGGCCGACCCCGAAGTCGATAGACCTGTTGCGCAATTCCGGCAAGGGGGCTTTTTGGGCTGGGCAGGTTGCCCAGCCCAAAAAAGATTTTTTATTCTCCCTCTCCACGACCCTTTGAGCCGTGGAAAGGGGAACTACCCAAAGTTGACATCCGGGCCGATTCCGTGCATGATCGGCCTATCACAGGCGCAGGCTTCCCATCTCCTCCATGCAGCCGCCTGCGCCCCCTGGATGCGCCATCCCACAGAAAGGAGGTGATGCGACATGGACGAAAAACGTCGGACAGACCTGAAGGAGGCGGGCCGTCGCATCACCTCCGGTGAACGCTGATCGGCGACGGCCCGCCGGAAGAGGCCGCTTCCACTCTGGAAGCGGCCTCTTTGTTTTCTGCGGAGTCGGGGAGCCGGACCGGAGGCTGGATGAGGGTGGGCTATCGAAGACTACTGCTCCCTCCAGATTTGATTTTTGGTTTTGGTCCCCTGGGGGTTTGGGGGCGAGCCGGGCGCCTTCGGCGCCCAGCTCGCCCCCAAAATCTCTTTTATCCCCCCTCCCCACGGCCCTTTGGGCCGTGGGTCTGGACGAAGCACTACCCACCCTCAAGAATTCTCCCGGAGAAACAAAGCCGGGCCGGCCGCTTTCGGCAGCCGGCCCGGCTTCTGGAAGCCTCCTGCCGGGGAACAGCTTTTCAGGTCAGGAATTCCCGGAGCTGGCGGCTCCGGCGCGGGTGGCGCAGCCGACGCAGGGCGCGCCCTTCGATTTGCCGGATGCGTTCCCGCGTCAGCCCAAACTTCTTCCCCACCTCCTCCAGGGTGTAACATCGCCCGTTCACCAGGCCAAACCGCAGCCGCAGGATCCGGGCCTCGCGCGGGCTCAGGGTGGAGAGGATCTCCTCAATCTTCTCCCGAAGCAGGTTCTGGTAGGCGATCTGGTTCGGGGAGGGCGAGGACTCATCCTCTATGAAGTAACCCAGCTCGTCCTCCTCATCCTCCCCCACCGGGTTTTCCAGGCTCAGGGGCTGCCAGGAAACCCGGAACATCCACTCCACCTTCCGGGGGTCCACCCCCAGTTCGGCAGCGATCTCCTCAGCGGTCGGCTTGCGGCCCAGGCTCTGCTCCAGCTCATGGGCCACCCGATACAGCTTGCGGATCCGATCGCTCATGTGAACGGGGACCCGGATGGTGCGGCTCTGATCCGCGATGGCCCGGGTGATGGTCTGGCGGATCCACCACGTGGCGTAGGTGCTGAACCGGTAACCCCGCCGGTAATCAAACTTCTCCACTGCCTTCATCAGGCCCAGGTTCCCCTCCTGGATCAGATCCAGAAACGGAACCCCACGGCCCATGTATTTCTTGGCGATGCTCACCACCAGACGGGTGTTGGCTTTGATGAGATGCTCCCGCGCCTTGCGGCCCTCTTCCACCAGCCGCTCCAGCCGGGCCCGCTGCTGCGGAGAGAGGCGACGGGCCTCCCGAAGCCGCCGGGCGGCCTGCTGCCCGCGGAACACCTGCCGGGCCAGCCGCACCTCCTCCTCGCTGGTCAGCAGGGGGACGCGGGCCATCTCCTTCAGATAGAGCCCTACGGTATCGTCCACATCGATGTCCGCCAGGTCGTCATCCTCCCCCAGGACCACATCGCTGGTCTCGAAGTGTTCCTCCGCCTCCTCCTCCTCTTCCTCCTCAAGCTCGCGAAGGAACCGCTCCTCTTCTTCGACGTTGATCCGGGTGTCATCGTAGAGCTCAATGCCCGCTTCCTGCAACCACAGGCAGATCTCATCCAGCTCTTCGGGGGATTCCTCGGCTTCCGGGTAGATCTCTAAGATGTCGGTAACCGTGAGATAACCTTGCCGTTCCGCCAGGGAAAGAAGTTCCCCAATGACCTCATCGAAGCTCGCCATCGTCGCTCCTCTCCAGATCACAGGTAAAGGGTCCGGAAACAATCCCGGGATGCCTGGCTCTCAGGCCTGCGCCTCAGTCGGACGTCTCTGCTTTTCCTCCGGCGGCGGCCATACGACCAGTCCCTTCCCCCAAACGAAACGCCTCCAGGGCCGCCCACCGGGGATCCGGCTCGCGGGTGCAGCCGCACTCTCCCTCGTTCAGGTTCTGACCGCACTCCGGGCACAGCCCGCGACAATCCGGACGACAGAGAACCCGCAGTGGGGTGTTCAACAGGATGTGCTCCCGCAGCGGCGCCGTCAGGAAGAGATACCCATCATCGGTCACCGCATAAAATGTCTCCCCGGGGATATCCACCGGGGAGAGGAAAAAGGCTTCCTCAAACTCAAAGGTCATCGGGAAGGCGACCGGTTCCAGACAGCGGGCACACTGCGTGTGGATCTGGGTGGAAATCGTCCCGGAGGCCAGGAGCCGGCGATCGGAGCGGACCAGCTCGATCTCCCCACGAAGGTAATCCACCTCCACCCCATAGCCCAGATCCCCCGGCCCCTCCTCCAGGGATAGCACCATCCGGCTCCCAATTGGCGCGCCCACCAGCGCGCCCACCCGATAACGTAGCATCTTCATGGGGCCCTCCAGGATAGGCCGCGGGATCCCACGGCCCCATCCAGGGTTGGGGCAGGTCAGAAAAACCTGCTGGGGTGATTATAGCACAGCGGGGATCCTTCCGTCAAGCGGAAAGTTGGAATTTATTTAACACAGGGACGAATTCAAAGCGGTTCTCAGCATCGCCGGATGTCTCATTCAAAACAATACGACGGTTTCTCGCAAAATAACTACAACATTCGCGCCATCAGCGGGAAAAATTTGGGTGCGCAAAGCAGGAGTTGCGTGCGGTTTCCAGCGAATTATTCTTTGTAAGATGCGATCGTGTTTTTATTAGACCTGTTTGCCCTGTAGCAAGCTGGGGGACTTTATTTTGCCCCCTCCCTATGGCCCAGAGGGCCGTGGGGATGGATGAAATGGAACATTCTTAGGGCCGAGCCGCACGCCAAAGGTGCGTGGCTCGGCCCTAAAGCCCCGGAGAGAACTTGCGTGAAACGCTGATATCCGTATCGCGTCGCGTGAGAATGGCGGAATCGTTACGGGCAAACGCGGAACTCGAGCGGACACCGCCAAGATCGCAACCCGGCAAGATTGGTTGCCTCATTCGCCCCGCTTCTCACGGCCGAAGGGTCATTGTGAAGGAGGATAAAAATTGGGCCGGGAAGGCCGCCTTCAGGGGCCTGCCCGGCCCTCAAAAGCTGAGGGAGCGCTTCCGTCCCATCGCTTTCTTCATCCCATGGCCCCTCTGGGTCGGAGAAGTTCAGGGATCTGAAGGGCGCGCCCTCAGCCTCCGACCCCCCTGCCCCACCCTTTCGATTCAGGGCGAGGCCCCAGGTCCTCCCCCCACCCCGGGAGGTCCGAATCGAAGGCGATCATAGGCGGCGATGGTGTCCACCACATGCCGGCGCTGTCGAGCCGACTCCTCCTCCTGAAGACGACGGCGGTAGGCCTCCATCCGCCGCGTGATCTCCTGCTGCACCTGTCGGGGGCCACCCACATACTGCAGGTGGAAATCCCCACCCGGGACGCGGACCACCACGTGGCCGTAGTTGAGCACGCGGGCCAGAATCGATGGAATCGTATACTCCACGCTCTGGATGCGGGCCAGGTTGGCGGTTTGGGTTTCTTCACGCATCAACATGGGCAGACGCTGGGAGAGAATGAGCTGGCTGGAGGTCAGGATGTATTCGTCATTTCGCCAGTTCTCAAAGCGCCACCACCACCAGACGCCTAACAGCAGCCCGCTCAACATCAGAGCGCCCCAGCGGATCCCCGGCTCAATCCGGTCGATCGGCCATACGTGGTGGGCGTGCAGAACCCATCCCAGGATCCACAACCCCAGCCCCGCCGGCGGCCCCAGCCCGATCGAACGGAACAGGGCCACCCAGTGCTTGCGATAGATGATGCGATCGCCCACCGTCTCCCGAAGGGGCGGGAAGATATAGCGAGCCACAGCCCGCACGATCAGCCAGATCCGCCCCACCAGACCGGGGGGAGAGGGCGGAGGAGAGGGAACAGACGCCGCTTCGGAGGGCGCCGGGACCAGACCCAGGCGATGGCGCAATTCCTGTTGCAGGCGGTAGCGCTGGCGTGCCTGCTGCAGCGCCCGCAGGCGATCGATCTGCTCATAGATCAGCCGCCGGATCGCATCCGGTTGCGGCAGGTTCGAGAAAGCGATCCGCCCGCTGAACGCCTCCACCTCGATATCCCCGAAATCGAACAGATAGGGGCTGGCCAGCGGGGTGCGCCGCAGGATCTGCACCTCCTGGATCTGGTCCAGCGGCATATCCTGCCGGGTTTCCGGCCCGGGGAATATATACAGCCAGCGCTCCCGCTCAATGTGGACGATCCGCCGCGTGGTGAGGATGTATTGATCGTCCCACCAGTTCCACACCTGAGCGCCGAGGAAGATCAGGGGGATCATGTTGAAGAAAAGCGCCGGCCACCAGCCCAGCTCGGCCACCAGAAAGGTCGTCAGCACAATGAACACCAGCAGGAGCACCAGGGGCGGGAGGAGGACCGGGATCAGGCTGAACCAGTGCCGGTGGATGGCGGCCAGGACCTGCTCATCCGGCTCCAGCCAGGGAAACCGGGGAGCCCGCAAGCGCGCTTCCACGTCCGGGGGCAGCTCCAGACGATGGATCAGATCCGGATGCTCCATCAGCAGGGCATCGAACTCCGCTTTCTCCAGCAGCCAGCCCTCCACCGGCGTGATGGCCAGGGCCGTCACATCCCGCGGGTCGTTCAGGAAGAGGGCATGGGCACCGATCCCCTCCCCAGGCTGAAGGTGCCGGACCAGGCGCTCGACGCCGTCCGCGCCGATGCGCAGCAGGGCCAGGCGACCGGAGCGGAGGATGAAATAGGCGGGGAACACCTCGCCTTCGATGAACAGCTCCTCCCCCGGGGCGAGGGTTTTCATCTTCATCCGCGCCGCCACCCGGACCAGTTCCTCGGGATCCAGACGGTGAAACAACGGCTGTGCCGCCAGAATGGCCAGAAGCTCCTCATCCGCCATGCGCCCCTCCACCGGATCAGCGGTCTGAGGGCCGGGGCGGCCCGCCCCGCAGATCCCCTGGACTTGCTCTCTTGCGATCCTGGCGGTGCCCGCTCGGGTTCCGCGTTCGCCCCTCCCCACGCCGCTTCGCGGCATGGGGAGCCCCCAGTTTGCAACAGAACATCCCAGATTCTAAACGGAAGCCCTTAGCGACACCGCCTCCACAGAGACCGGCGACCCCAAACGGCCATGCGCCCAATCCTCCAGGATCAGACCCGCGATGCGCCGGCCCAATTCCACCGCATAATTCGTCCCTCGATCCCAGGGATACACCTGACTCATGCTGGCGAAGTAGAGGCCGGATAGCGGCGTGCGCAGATCCGGGATCATCCGGGAATAGTTCACCGGGACCACCGGCTGGGCGTAGGGCTCCCGGAAGACCCAGTATCGACGGACCCACTCCGGCCGGAAGGACGGGTTGAAACGTGGGAGCGCGGGCAGAAATGTCCGCAGGATCTCCTCCGGCGACATCGAGAAATAGGGGTGATCCGGCGGGAGGTAATCGCCGCAGTAGACCAGGTGTTCCCCGCCGTAATGTTCCGCCGGGATATAATTCGTGTGTTCCACCAGGGCCAGGAAGGGGAAGCCCGCCCGCTTGGGGAGGTTGATCCAGTAAACCCCGCGCGTGAGGGGGCGATCCAGCGCCAGGATCAGGACCACCGCCCCCAGGGAGCGCAGGGCCAGCAGCTGGCCCACATAAGAAGCCGGCAGCGCCGGGGCCAGCCGGACCAGCAGGCGCGGGGAGGTGGTAACGATCACGGCATCATAATGGGCGGAGCCATCCGCTGCCTCCACCTTCCATCCCCCTTCCGACGGCTCCAGCCGGAACACCGGGGTCGACAGACGGATCTCGCCGCCCTGGCGGCGGATCTGTTCCCCCAGAAGATCGAAGAACGCCTGAAAGCCGCCCTCAAAGGTCCCCAGCCGCGGGCTGCGCTTATGGATACGCGCCCAGAACCACGCCATGTTGATCTCCGGGTAGGCCTCCCCGAACTTTCCCTCCAGAAGCGGCTGCCAGATCCGCTCGTAGGCACGCCGCCCCATATAACGGGGAAGCCACTCATGGGCCGTCACCCGCTCCAGCGGCTCCCAGCGAGGGGTGAGGCGGAGATAGGCGATCACCAGACCCATCCGGAACTTTTCCATCAGGGAAAGGCCGGGGAAACGGAGGACAGCCAGGGGGCTGTCAAAGGGATAGGGCCGCTCGTTATACCACACGGCGGTGATCGGGCGGGGGAACCGCACCCGATGGCTCAGGCCCAGCTCCCGAATCAGACGGAGGATCTCCGTATCGGAGGCGAACCAGTGATGGTAGAATCGCTCCAGAGACCAGGACCAGCCTTCCGCTTTGAAACCGGAGGCCAGCCCGCCGGCCTGGGGTGCCGCCTCATAGACGACGACCCGCGCTCCTGCGCGCGTCAGATCATAAGCGGCTGCCAGGCCTGCCGCGCCGGCCCCCACAATAGCCACCTGTAACGCCATGCTTTCGTTCTCCGAAGGAACTCCCAGCTTTCAGAAGAATCCGGACCGCATGGGCGGCCTTCGGGTTGCCCTTCGCAATCTCCTTAATTTTAATTCCACCCGTATTCCTCTGGGATGGCTTCGCCAGCGCCCACCTGGAGCTTCGGTGCGACGAGCGGCATGGATCAGCGGGCTGATCGCACTTTCGATATTGCTCACCCTGGACCCCACCGGGGTTCCGGTGGCGCGCTGGATCCGCGAGGGGGATGCGTTCTGGGCGGATGGACGGGTCCTCTCGGCCCAGCGAGCCTATCAGACAGCCCTGGCCCTGCGCCCGATGGACCCGGCGGTCTGGCATCGCGTCGCCCGCGCGCACGCGGCCCTGGGAGAGCTGAATGAAGCCGAGAGGGCCTGGCGGCGCGCAATGGAACTGGGGGATCCGTGGGCGCTCCGGGGTCTGGCGGAGATCGCCACGCAGCGCGGGGAATGGGAGCGGGCACGCGCGCGCTGGCGCGATTGGGCGCTCCGCATGCCTTCCGATCCGGAGGCCTTCCGGCGCTGGGCGGAAGCCGCCCTGGTCCTTGGCGATGCCCACGATGCCCAACGGGCCTGGGAGACCGGAGCGTTCTATCATCCGGATGATCGGCAGATCCGTTTCCGGTGGGGCCTCCTGCGAGGCGCTCAGGATCCGGAAGCGGCTCGCGTCCTCCTGACATCCCTTCCTTCCCCCTGGAAGGAATGGGCCGATCTCCTGCCTGCGCCATGCGCCCTGAACGGTGCATGTCAGGAGAGCGCTCAGGATCAAACGCTGCGTCGGTGGGGCCTGGCGCTCTTAGGAGCGCGGTACTGGGGGGAAGCTCGTCTGGCCCTGGCTCGCTGGGTCCATATGCACCCGGAAGATCGCGTGGCGATGGCCGCGCTCGGTTACGCGATGGGACGCCTGGGGCTGGATGGGAGCCCGTGGCTGCAGCGGGCAGGCGAGGGCTCTCCGACGCTTCCCGAGGTCCATTATTTCTGGGGCCTCTATCTCCTGGAGCGTGGAAAATACCAGGAAGCACGGGGGCGATTCGCGGCTGCCTATCAGCTGGATCCCAATCCCCTCTATGCTCTGGAACGGGGGCGCGCGGCCATGCTGGCCGGCGATCTCCTGACGGCCGAACACTGGCTCCGCCAGGCTCTGGAGGCCGATCGGGAGAACGTGGAGAACTGGATCATGCTGGCCACGCTGTATCTGGGCCATCAGGTATGGATCGGGAAGGGCATCGAGGCCGCCCAGGAGATCCTTCAGCGGGCGCCCCAGCGAGTGGAGGGCTACGAGTGGATGGGGTGGGCTCACTATCTTCGAGGAGAATGGGAGGAGGCGGAACAGCTCCTTCGTCAGGCCCTCCGGATGGACCCGAATCGTCCATCGATCCGTTACCGCCTGGGCGCAGTGCTGGCGGTGGAGGGTCAGCTCGAGGAAGCTCGCCGCCTGCTGGAGCAGACGATCTTTCTGGACCCCCTCGGGGATTTCGGGCGCCAGGCGCTCCGGATGCTCCAGCGTCTTCAAAAGGAGAAATGAATTCCTGGAGCAACGAAGCCGCCTGTATTTCCTTAGGACTTACGCAGTTCGTTTCCCCTGGGGGCAAGGATTTTTCTCCCCCCTCCCCACGGCCCAAAGGGCCGTGGGGAGGGGGGAGAAAGGGGGGTGGGGCCATTCCGTTCCACTTTAGAGCTTTCAACTGCGTAACTCCTACCCCGAAAACCCTAAAGGCTATCGTCGTCGCCCCTTCCGGCGGGTGGGCCGGAGGGCCAGCCGCAGCGCCCGCAAGCCGTGATCCAGCGCCTCCAGATCCAGGGTGTAAAACGTCTGGCGGCCCGCCTCTCGAGCGCGAAGGAGCCCGGCCCGCTGCAGGATGCGGAGATGATGTGAGACGGCGGGCTGGGAAAGGCCCAGGGCCTGGACCAGATCCCGCACGCAGAGTTCGCGGCCCCAGAGCAGCCGCAGGATCTGCTGCCGATGGTCGCTCGCCAGAGCGTGGGCGAAGTGAACAGGATCCCCGCTCATCGCGAACTTTCATTCCCTCCAGCGGATAAGATCGGCTTTAAATCCCGATACCGCCATCGGAGCTCCCAGACCCGCCATGCGGCCTCCAGTTTGATCCGCCAATCCATCTTGGAGCGGCCCACCCGCCGATCCTCGAAGAAGATCGGGATCTCACACACCCGATACCCCAGGCGCTGGGCGATATAGGCCATCTCGACCTGGAAGATATACCCGCTCGATCGAACGCGCTCCAGGGGCATCCGCGCCAGAGCATCCCGGCGCCAGCACTTAAAGCCTGCGGTAGCGTCCCGAACCTGAAGGCCCAGGACGAGACGGGCGTAGAAATTTCCCCACCGGCTCAGCCAGTAGCGTCCGGGCCCCCAGCGGGGGTCCACCCGCCCCCCCGGCGCATAACGGGAGCCGACCACCACGTGATAATCGGCCATCCGCTCCAGCATGCGGGGGATCGCGGAAGGAGGATGGGAGAGATCCGCATCCATCTGGACGATGGCCTCCGGATCCATCTGCAGCGCGAGGCGAAAGCCTTCCAGATATGCGGGCCCTAACCCCCGAGGCCCATCCCGGTGCCGCACGATGAGACGACCCGGATACTCCCGGGCCAGCGCCTCGGCGACCTCACCCGTCCCATCGGGCGAACGATCATCCACCACCATGATCCGCAGGTCCGGCAGGCCCAGCCCGAGCAGCGCCTGCACGAGTTGGGGGAGATTCTCCGCCTCGTTATACGTGGGCACCACCACAAGGGTTCTCATCATCGCCTCTGGGTCATGGTTGCTCCAGATTGCTCAATCAGACTCTAAGTCATGGGATTTCTGTGAGGGGTGGGCCGCGTATGCGACCCACCCCTCACAGAGAATTTTTAACTCCCTTCAAAAACAACTCCAGATAAGTAACAATCCGGAGAAAAATCGATTTGTTTATTGTTTGTGGTGCTGCGCCCAGGGGGGTGGCCCTGGGCCCGGCACCCCAAAGGATTCCCACCTCCTCCCTGCGTCCCGGAGGGCCACGTGGAAGGGAGATATAAAAGCCCTTCACCCCCTTAATCTTCCTTCCATCGGGTGTAAAGCTCGTTCTCAATCCCCAGCCGCAGCAACACGCGCCCCACCATCTGATCGATCAGATCCTGGATGGTGCGGGGACGGCCATAGAAAGCCGGGACAGGAGGCATGATGATCGCTCCCATGCGCGCCGCCCGCCGCATCAGGTCCAGGTGGCCAATGTGCAAGGGGGTCTCCCGCACCACCAGCACCAGGGGTCGCCCTTCCTTCAGGGTGACATCGGCCGCCCGACTCATCAGATCCGCCGTGTAACCGCTGACGATGGCCCCCAGGGTTTTGATCGAACAGGGAATGATGACCATCCCCATCGTCCGGAAAGAACCGGAGGCGATGGCCGCCCCGATGTCATGGTAAGCATGGACCACATCCGCCAGCTCCATGACCTGGCGGACTGTGTAATCGGTCTCCTGGACGATGGTGAGGCGGGCCGCGGGGCTCAGGATCAGATGGGTTTCGATCCCCGGGTTGGAGCGGAGGACCTCTAACAATCGGATGCCATAGATCACCCCGCTGGCCCCACTGATGCCAACAATCAGGCGTTGCTTCATCCTGCTCCTTCTCTTCCCCTCCCCACTGCCTTCAGGGCCGCAGGGCGGGGGAGAAAAATGGGGAAGCTGCGCTATGGGCCTTCTCTATAATATACGCAGTTCGGGGCTCGCGAGAAGAGGTAGAAGGGCCCCACCCCAAATATATTTTTGGGGGGAGTCGCGCGCCGAAGACGCGCGACTCCCCCCAAAACCCTTAGGAGAAAACCAACTGCGTAACTCCTATAACCAGTGACGCTCCTTCGGATTTCTGACAGGGTGGAAAAGGACGGCCCCACCCCCCTTCTCTCCTCCTCACGACCCTCTGGGTCGTGAGGAGGAGGGGAACAGTTTGAAGATGGGCCATCGAAGGTGACCGCCCTACCCGCTGCATGCCCGGCAGAAAGAGATCGTCAATCCTGAGCCTCATCTCCGGAGACGAAAGCGCCGTGAAGGACCTCGGGCAGGATCCGCAACGCATGCCGCAGGCGGGTGCCGTGCCAGAACAGCAGGCTCCCGTCGATCCAGCGCACGCGGCCGGCGCGTCCGGCTGGCGTATCCGCGAAGCGCGCACGGATGGTTGCTACATCTTCCGGCTGAAAGGGATACGGCTCGCTCGGGAGCAGAATCAACTCCGGGGCGGCGCGGCGGATCTCCTCCTCCGAAAGGCGCGGATATCGATCATCCCGGGCAACGGGTCGAGCGGGCGCCTCCGGGTTCAGATCCGCCGCCAGCGGATACCGCCGCCGGCGGCGGGCGAAGACGTTCTCACCCCCGCACAGGGTCAGCACATCGTGGGCGTAAGTTTCCGCGTTGAAGGTCATCCAGGGATCCTTCCAGATGGCGCAGAACACTCGCGGGCGTCGCTCTGGAATGGTCTGGCGACGGGCGGCCTCCAGCTCCTCGATCTCCTCCAGCACGGGCGGGCGGGAGAGGCCGAACAGCGCCGTTAGATGGCGGATGAGGGCGATCGCCTCTGCAACCGAACGAGGGAAGGAAACGGCCACCGGGATCCCCTGAGCCGCCAGAGCCCGCGCGTCCGCCTCCCGGTTCTCCTCCACATTCACAAATACCACATCGGGGTGCAGCGCGAGAATCCGCGCGAGATCCGGGTTCTTCGTCCCGCCCACAGCAGGGATCGAACGGGCCTCTGCCGGATAGATGCAGTAGTCCGTCCGCCCGACCACGCGATCTCCCAGGCCCAGCTCGAACAGGGTTTCGGTCAGGCTGGGCACCAGGGAGACGATCCGGCGAGGCGGGCGCTCAGGCCGGAACGGCCGGCCTTCGAGATCCCAGAGGGGCTCCTTCGCCTCACGCTTCACCTTTTGTCTCTGGCCCTGTTGTGAACACAGGCAGTTCTGAGAGCTCTGTGTGGGGAGGGGCCAACGCGGAACCCAGGCGGGCACCACCAGGATCGCAACAGGGCAAGATCAACTGCATCACTCCTGCCGTCACTCGCGATCCAGCCAGCGGGCGCCGAAGATCACGGTGATTTCCCCTTCTCCCCATCGCTCGATTTGATCGCCCGGGCCGAGGGCCAAGGCCGCTCCCTCGGCCAGGCCGATGCCGTAGGCGAAGGGACGTCGGTGAAGGGCCGCCTGAAGCGCGCGGGCGGCCTCCAGCGTGTAATGGCTCACCACGAAAGCGCCGGGCAACCATCCCCAGGCTCCCAGCGTCTCCTCCCAGCCTGAGCGCAACACCCAGGTCCCCATCGCCTCCGCTCCCGCACCGATCCCCAGCACCACCGCGCCGGAATGGTAAGCCGTGATCAGCGCCTGGAGCGCGGGCGTGTCGAAAAAGGTCTCCAGCAGGCGCCGGACATCGCCATCTGCGATCAGGATGAGGCGGGCATCCAGGAGAAGGCGCGCGTGGGCGACCTGGAACGCATCCTCCCGGGCGCGCAGGGTCAGCACCCGACATGGAGGGCTGCCCCAGGCCCGATACGTTCGCTCATAGCGCTGCGCGCGTTCCGGGTCATCGGCGGCGGCCATGACCACCACCACATATCCCTCCGGGGCACTCCGGGCCAGCGCCATCCGGTGCACCTCGTCGGCTTCCTCTCCTCCACACAGCACCAGCCATCCGTGACCGCTCCGCCAGCGCAACGGACCTTTCTGTCCCATCCTGTTCCTCCCCCTTTATTTTGCATCGATTGTGGGAATTCCTCATGGGCCGGAGTGACCCCATCCTTCCGGCCGGCGGCGATCCCGAGCCCGTGGCTCCGATCCCGCCCGCGCATCCATTTCTTCTTCCGCGTTCTACAGGATCAGGCCCGGAGCCCGGCCCATCCAATGCGCCAATCGGATGGCGCGTGGGCTTACAGTTCGAACTCCCATCCCTCCGCGGCCCGGGTTATAATCCCCCACAGCGATCCCATGAGTCGGGGGATGGGGTCGGCCCCGGGACTCAGCTCGAAAACCGCTTTCTCGAACTTCCCATCGCCCTTCAGGCCATGAGGAAGAATTCGTTCAGCCCTTCCAGGCTCACCGGCGACACAGGTCTCGCTCCAGCAATTCCTTCCTGAGGAGGGAAAGCGATGTCAGAGACGGCGGGGACGTATATCGACCTGGGATGGGAATTTCACGCGAAGAAGCAATACGATCAGGCCATCGAGCAGTTCCGTAAGGCCATTGAAATGGATGGAAACGCGGTGGACGCCTACTACGGGCTTGGCCTCTCCTGCAAAGCGAAGGGGGAAAAGGAGAAGGCCATCCAGGCGTTCGAGAAGGTGATCGCGCTGGCCCCCACGCTGGAGGACCGGGCCAAGGCGCAGATCCTCTCCCGGCTCGCCCAGGCCCACCTGGAGACCTTGCGAGGCTCCAATGGAGAAGCGTGAGCGGCTTCAGGCCGCCATCCATGGACGTGCAGTGGATCGCCCCCCGGTGGCCCTGTGGCGGCATTTCCCCGTCGCCGATCAGGATCCCGTCGCCTTCGCGGAGGCGGTGATCGAGTTCCAGCGTCGCTTCGATTTCGACTTCGTCAAGATCACCCCGGCCTCCAGCTACTGCGTCCGGGATTGGGGCGTGGAGGATCGCTGGGAGGGGGATACGGAGGGCACCCGGCGCTACGTTCGATATCCGGTGCAGGACCCCGAGGATTGGACCGTCCTTCCCATCCTCGATCCGACCCGTGGGGCCTTGCGGGACCATCTGGAGGCGGTGGCGCGGATCCGACAGGCGCTCCCTGAGGTCCCCGTGGTGGTCACCGTGTTCAGCCCCCTGGCTCAGGCGAAGAACCTGGCCGGTCCGGATCGCATGCTGCTGCATTTGAGGCGCCATCCGGAGGCGCTTGAGATGGGCCTCCGGACCATCGCCGAGAGCACCCGTCGTTTCGTCCGCGCCGCCCTGGAGCGAGGGGTGGATGGGATTTTCTATGCCGTTCAGCATGCCTCTTACCTGCTGCTTTCTCCCGAGGAATATCGAACCTTCGGACGTCCTTATGATCTGGCGATCCTGGAGGAGGCGGCAGACGCCTGGCTGAACATCCTTCACCTCCACGGCGAGGCGGTGATGTTCGATCTGTTCACCGATTATCCGGTCGCCGTCTGGAACTGGCACGATCGGGAGACGCCGCCCGCGCTGGAGGAGGGGAGGGAGAAGGTGCGGGGAGCCGTGCTGGGAGGGCTCTCCCGGATCCGAACCCTGGTCCTGGGGACTCCCCGGGACGTGGAAGCGGAAGCCCGGGAGGCCATCGCCCGGACCGGCGGGCGCCGGTTCATTCTGGGCACCGGATGCGTGGTTCCGATCCACGTGCCAGAGGTCAACCTGCACGCAGCCCGAAAGGCCGTTGAGCGGATCCGTTAGGCGATGGTGGTAAATTAACGATGAAGGGCCCGATGAGGGGCAGGCCGCGTAAGCGGCCTGCCCCTCACGGAAATCCGACGGATTACCTCTGTTCGCAACAGAGCATTACAAATAGGAGTTACGCAGTTGGTTTTCTCCTGGGGGTTTTGGGGGGAGTCGCGCGCCTTCGGCGCGCGACTCCCCCCAAAAATATATTGATCCCCCCTCCCCACGGTCCAAAGGGCCG
>JAEVEY010000163.1:0-10099 GCA_016842045.1 Candidatus Thermoflexus sinensis
AGCTTCGCGGTAAGCGTCCAGCAACACCCCATAAGAAATGTGCAGCAGCTGACGGGCTGCCGGATGCTCCAGCAGCTGCTCCGGATTGGAAGGCAGCTCCAAGGGAAGATCCTCCCGTCGCAGGGAGATGGGGTAAGCTTTCCGGCTTTCCTCCAGATGATCCAGGCTGGTCCGATAGAGTTCCGCAAACAACCCCGGATCAACCCTCGCGATCACCCTCAGGGTTTGAAGCCAGCTGGTCCCTGAGGTCTTGATGTGAAAACGGCCGCCGGTGATCTCCGCAAAGGCCCGATAGATCCGGAACTTGTCACTGCCGGAGTGCAGGCTGATCCGATAGCCATCGAGGGCGCGGGATATCGCCACATGAAGGCGGAGGGCGCGGGCGAAGGCCTCCACTTCCCCGATGTAATCCACTCCTTTTTCGAAACGGCCCGGGAACCGTGGGGCCAGACTCCAGAGATCTACGCCCCGCCGTCGGAGATATTCCACCACGAAAACGTGATCCTCCGGCGTCGTCTCCTCCTCTGCCTCATCCACGGAGATCTCCAGATCAAATTCCCGTCGCCAGGCACGTAGCTGCCCCACCAGCGCGATGGCAGCCTCCAGGGCCGGCTCATAGCGCTGCGCCGCTTTCCACAGACGGCCCTCCTCCAGGATGTAGCCCTGCCCATCCGCTACGGAAAGGCGATGGCCGGCATGGGCTTCCACAATGGCGCGAGCCAGGGGCGATGGTTCGCGTGGGGCAGGCTGCCGCAGATGCTCGCTGAGGTCCAGGGTGAACATTGTGTAGCCCGCCTCCACGGCCTCCCGAAGCTGTTCCGCAGTCTTAATGTGATCGGCATCTGCCCCAAAGGCACCGGCGTAGCCTGACGCCAGAACCCCCCAGGCGGCCTGCAGCAGGACATCCCGGAAATCCCGCTTCGTGCGCTCCAGCTCCCGAGGGGATTGCTGAGCGAGGATCGGGAAAACCGGGTAGAGGCGAAGGGCCTCGATCTGCGCTCGGGAGACCCACCCCAGGCGATCGCCGGTCCCGAAAGAAGCGGGCCGGTCGCAACGCTGAGGGGCCAGAGACAGCAGGCTCCGGAGCGCCAGATAGTTGCCCCAGGTCCAGGGATACAGATTCGCCGGATAATTGCCTGCACGGATGGGCTCGGGAAGCAGCGGGGAAGTCAGGGGTAAGAAATCGGGTTCCCCCACCCAGCCCACCGCCTTCTCCCGGGGGCCTCGCGCCGCGAACACCCAGCCCCTTCCCGGGATCTCCCGCAACGATCCGGGCAGCAAGCGGAATCCCCACCTGGACAGCGCGTCGCTCAGCGCCCCCTCCATGAGGTTCATCGGCCCTCCTTCCAGCGAAGCGTCTGCACTGCCAGATCCGGACGATCCGTCGTCACGCCATCCACCCCAGCGGCTTTCAAGGCCTTCAGGGCGGCAGGGCGCTCCTCGTGCCAGGAGATCACCCCCAGGCCCCGGGCGTGAACCCGCTTCACCCACGCGGGGGTCAGCTGCTCCTCCGGCCGGGGACTCCGCCCTTCCCAGCAGGGATGGACGTAATGCGCGTCGGCAGCCTCAGCCAGGGCAACGGGATCCGCTTCCGGGTCGGCGAACATGATCGCCCGATAGGCCCATGGAAGCGCCCGTCGGACGGCCTGCAGGGTTGCTGGTTCTCGCGCGCCGAAGAGCACAAAGGGCAGCATCCCGGTCTGCCGGACGATCAGGGCGGCGGGCTCCACTGCTTCCGGGGCCTTGAGATCCAGATAGGCTCCAAGGCCGGCTTCCCGGCAGCCCTCCAGGGCCTCCGCCAGCGTGGGGATCTCCGGCCGGGCGACCCGAAGCTCGTTCAGGGAAACATCCCCCAGGGGCCGAAGGGTCCCATCCGGCCAGCGGACCTCCGCATCATGGTGCAGAACCGGAATCCCATCGGCAGTCACCCGCACGTCCAGCTCGACCGCATCGGCATCCTCCACGGCAGCCTGCCGGATAGCGGCCAGGGTGTTCTCGGGCGCCTTTGTGGAGGCCCCCCGATGGGCGATGATGAGAAGATCCCGTTCCTCCTCCGGGATCTCGCGTTCCAGGCGCTCGATGAGGGTTTGCAGCCGCCGGGGGATCTCGAGCAGCAGCTGCCGGGTCGGGCGGAGAAGTTCCGGGGAGATCTCGAGACGGCGATCGAAGATCCAGGTCGGGGTGAAGGCCTTGCGGCGCAAATACGTTCGCGCCAGCCGATCGGTCTGAGGGGATTTCATGGCTGGAAAGCCATAAAGAGGATTCAACCAGATCCCTCCCGCCCCGGCCAGGCGCGTGCACTCCCGCAAAGTCTGGGCGGATCGTTCCTGAAACCACGCGGGGCTCGGCGCCATCGCATGCTTGCCGGGCTCCACATACAGGATGGGATGTCCATCCTCCAGGGGAATACGGCCGTCCGCAACCATCTCCCGATAGGTCCCATGCCAGGAGGCCTCCACCCGGATGACCATACCTTCCCCGTCTAAATACACCCAGACATGTTCCAGCTCATAGAGATGACCGATGTCGGCGTCCCACTCCATGGCATACTCGATCACCTGGCAGGCGGGAGGTTCCACCACCAATCGGCGAGGGAAAGTCGGAGAGAAAGTCCCTCGATCCAGCACCGCATAACCCACCCCTTCGACCCGGAAAGGCTCCGCCCGGTCTAAGAGGAGGATGGGGGTATGCTGGAGCGCCAGATGATGAAGATCCAAGCTTCGATCCCAGCTCATTCTATGAACGCCCGATCAGGACTCCGGTGTGAGGATCGAACAGGTAAAGATGTGCAGAGTCGAAATGGAGGCTGACGATGTCTCCGACCTTCCAGGGGAAGGATGGAGGAACCAGGGCCCGCAACCGGAGGCTTCCGACGCGCAGGTTGACCAGCACATCCCGTCCCAACGGCTCGATCACGTAGACCTCAGCCCGGAGCTCGCCCTCCTCCGGGGAAGCCAGGCGAACATGCTCCGGGCGAACACCAAGGATCAATCGGTCCCTGTCCCGGATGGCCTCAGCGCACGACCTCAGCCCTTCCGGGAGCGTTACATGCCATCCAGGGCCAGTGAGGCGAAGGGCGCTTCCATGAACCGTTAAAGAGCCTTCCAGGAAGTTCATCGGCGGGCTGCCGATGAATTCCGCAACGAAGAGGTTTGCCGGGCGGGTGTAGAGAGCCTCCGGGGTGTCGAATTGCTGGAGGACGCCCTGATTGAGAACGGCGATACGGTCGGCCATGGTCATCGCTTCCACCTGGTCATGGGTCACGAAGATCGTGGTGATGCCCAGTTCCTTTTGAAGGCGCTTGATCTCCGCGCGGGCCAGAAGTCGAAGCCGGGCGTCGAGGTTCGAAAGTGGCTCATCGAGCAGCAACAGATCTGGCTCCTTCGCGAGGGCACGGCACAAAGCCACCCGCTGTTGCTGGCCACCGGAGAGCTGACCCGGGCGTCGATCAAGGAGCTCCTCGATCTGAAGCAGCTGGGCCGCTGCCATCACCCGTCGATGGATCTCCGCCCGGGGCATACGCCGCAGGGTCAGCGGGAAGGCGATGTTTTCATAGACGGTCATGTGCGGATAAAGGGCGTAACTTTGAAATACCATCCCGATGTTACGATCCCGAGGAGGCAGATCATTAACCACCTTCCCATCAAACCGGATCCAACCTTGCGTCGGCCGGTAGATGCCCGCCACGGTCAAGAGGACGGTGGTCTTGCCGCATCCAGAGGGTCCAAGGAGGGCGACAAACTCTCCATCCATGATCTCCAGACTCAGATCCTGCACGGCCACCACCTTGCCGAAGCGCTTGGTTAAGCGCTCAATACTCACCCGCATCTGCACCCCCTCTTCCAGGAACGTTCGCGCGTTTGGCGAGCACTTCGCTGGTAAATTTTTGGCTCATGGGGCCTTCGGGGTGAAATCCCCCGCCTGGATCCGGGCGGAACGCTTGACGGATCAGGCCCCTCCCCTTCACCTCGAAACCGCTATGAGCCGAATTTTTAAACTCAACCTTTCACCCCTCCGGCATAAATCTGCAGCAGATATCGCTGGGTGAACAGGAAGAACAGGAGCACTGGCAGGACATAGAAGAGGCCCGCGGCGGCGATCACCCCATAGTTCACGAACAGGATTTCCCCTGCCCCACCCGCAGTGACGCTGCGAATGAAGACGGAGAGGGTCCAGTTGCGCGAGCTGGGCATGTAAATATAGGGAAGCAGGAATTCGTTCCATCCCAGGACGAAGGCAAAAACCGCTAAGGCCGCGATGCCGGGGCGAACCATCGGGATCATCACCCGGCGCCAGGCCTGGAGGCGGGAGCAACCGTCAATCAACGCGGCCATCTCGATGTCCCATGACACGTTGTCGAAGAACCCTTTCATCACCCAGATCCCCAGCGGAAGCTCCAGGGCAGTTTTCACCAGAGCCACCCCGATCAGGGTATCGTAAAGCCGCAAAGCTCGCAGGACATAGAAGATGGCAATCAACAGGGTGATGCTGGGGAAGGCATGAAGGATCAGGACCAGCATCAGGAAGAAGCGACGGCCGCGAAAAGAGAGCCGGGAGAGCGCATAGGCGGCGGTGGAGGAGACGAGCAACAGGACCACCGTATAGCCCCCTGCCAGCAAAGTGGAATTCAATGCCGCCACCCAGATGCTGGGGCGGTTCCCCCACGGCGCAAACAGGAAGCGCCAGTTCGACAGAGTGAAGCCCTCCGGGATCAACCCATGGGTGCGGGGGGAGAAGGCCCCGATGAACAGCCACGCATACAAGAGAAGCAGCGGCAGGGAGAGAACCATCAGGATCAGATAGGGCGCGCCCTTCCTAATCTTTCCCATCTCACACCCCTTCGATCTTCGGCTCGCCCATCATCTGCTGGAAGCGGAAGACCCGCAGATAAATCACCGAAGCCACCACGCCGATGGCCACCAGGACGGCGGCCAGCGCGGCCCCAAACCCGAATTGCACGTTCCCGAAGTAGTTAGAAAGGGCCTGGTGATACGCGTAGAGCGCCCAGACCTCCGTCCGATAGAACCCGGGTCCGCCCTCTGTGAGCAGCAGAATGTATTCAAAAGAGGCCAGAAGGGAAAGCGTCTGATAAGCCGTCACAAACATGATCGGCCACCGGATCAGCGGCAGAATGATCCGTCGGATGATCTGCCAGGTGGTGGCTCCATCTACCTGGGCCGCCATGATGTAATCCGGTGGGATCGCCTTGATGGCCGAGGTGAAGATGATCATCCCCAGGGAGGCTCCGACAAACCCATTGGCGAGAATGATCACCCCCCACGGCTGGGTGGTCAGCCAGTTGTGAGAGGGAAGCCCCAGCGGGCCCAGGACCTGATTCAGGGTCCCAAAGGGGGCCGGGGCGGTCGCCCAGGTCCACAACAGCGCATAGACAACGGAGGGGGTGATGCGGGGCAACAACCATAAGGCCCGGAAGAGGACCCCTACCCGTTCCTCAATATGCGTGGTCAACAGGGCCAGGATAAGGCCCATTCCCACGTTAAAGGTCAGCGTGGCGGAAACGTAGAGGAGCGTGTTCTGGAGAATCCGCGAAGTGTAGGGGCTGCGCAGGATCCGCAAATAGTTGCTGAACCCGATGAGCTCGGTTCGGCCCAGGGTCGCCACGCTCATATTCGTCAGGCTGATCCAGAAGGTGAGCAGGACGGGGGCGACAAAAAACAGGAGTACAATCAGGGCCGCTGGACTCAAGAAGAGGAGGGCGGCCACCCCCTGTTTGGAGACCCTGGGCCGAATCCGCAGGAGGGGGAGGGAAAACTCCCTCCCCCTCTTCGCCATTTCCAGCTCCCGTTCCATCTGCCTCATCGGATGCTCACCTTATCCCCCAAACGGGCCTGAAGTTCCTTCACCACCATCTCAACAGCCTGGTCCGGCTTCATCTCCCCGCCCATGACGGCGGACAGAGCCGTCCAGACCACCTCATCATAGGCCGAGAAGTCGGCGTGGTTGGGCGCGTAAGTGGCATATTCCACCATATAGGCGGTCTGCTGCAGGAACTGGGCCTTCTTATACTCTGGATCGTCGAGCTGGGTCTTCAAAATCGCCAGGTGGGCGCTTTGCACCGCGTGGCGGGTGTTGAGTTCGGGGGTGGTGGCCATAGCGATCAGCCGGAAGGCCAGTTCCTGGTTCTTCTTCCCGCTCGCCTTCTCCGAGGTTACCATATAAACCAGAGGATGGGAAAGGGTGGTGGGCTTTTGCCCGGGCTCGCCCGCCGGGATCAAGGCGAAACTGATGTTCGCCCACAAATCCGGCTCCTGGCGGTTGAACTGGGTCAGCCACTGACCCCAGTGCCATGTTCCACCGTTCCAGAAGAGCACCTGATCCCCCGCACTCACCGTCTGATGCCAGGTGCTCCAGTCGGTCCCGATGAAGTTCTTCGGTGTGGTTCCATAAGTGAACACCGTGTCGTAATGGAACTGGAAATGCTTCCGGAGGGCCTCCCGGACCAGCACGAGTTTCCCGGTCTGGGGATCCTGCAACTGACCGCCGAAGGCAATGTAGAACTGATAAAAATCCAGCCCTCGACGCGGGCGGGTCCAGTAGCCGTAACCCGGCTTCACCACCCCTTTGTCCTGAGCCTCCTTAGCGACCCGAAGCAGATCCATAAGAGTGAACTGGCCGGTTCGGATCCGCTCGGGCAGGGCCTTGATTTCCTCATCGGACCAGCCCAGCTTCTTCAGGAGCGTCTTGCTGAAAAACATCGGGCGGGCTTCGGTGTCCTGAGGAACTGCCCAGCGCTGGCCCTTGTAGGTCACAGCGTTCCAGAGGGTGGGGAAGATGTCCTTGAGGCCTGTCTGGGCCTCATACTTCTTGATCCACTCGTCCAGCGGGACGATGAACCCGGCTTCGGACCACGGGGCGGTGTCCTCGTGGCCGCTCAGGATGATATCCGGCGCGTTGCCTGCCTGAGCGGCCAGGATGAACCGCTGGCGGTATTCGTCCCATGTGCTGGTGTCAAAGCTGGCGTCCACCTTCACCCGAACGTTCGCCCCCTCCGCCTCGAGGGCTTTGTTGAGGGCCTCCGCTGCCGCCACCAGGTTATCCGCTCGGAAGTGAGAGGCCTGCTCCGGCCCGATGGTCCAGGCCGTCAGGACCACCTCCGTCGGCGGCGGGGTCGGTGTCGGAGGAGCTGGGGTCGCTGCAGGGGGCGGAGCCGCTGGGGTCGCTGTGGGAGGCGCCGGTGTCGGAGCCGGCGCACATGCAGCCAGGGCCAATACCGTGCCGAGGATCAGAAGCCAGCGAGCCATGATCTCCTCCTTTCGAAACGAAGCGAGGGTTACTGGCATCTTAACCTGATCCCCTTAAACTCGCTGTGAAGCCTGAGATAAATTTCCGTCAGCCGAATGTGAAATCCACTTCACATTGAGGTCACAATATGGAGCGATCATCCAACGTTCAGGGACTTATTGAAATCCGGGCGAGCATTATCGGTGCTTTCGCTCTACCCCTCCCCACGTCGCTTTATGGCGTGGGGAGGGGTAGAAAAAGCGAAGGAGATGGGGCAGGCAACAAAGCGTTCTATTTTCACATCGGGTAATGCAGCTCATACAGGCTCCGCCAGCCGGGCTCAAAGGGCATCTTGAGGTAGGGTTCCAGCATCTCCAGATCCCGCTCGGTCACCCCCTCCAGCGGCGGCAGCTTCCCCGGCGGGAAGGCCTCCAGGATGTCCCGCACCAGTTTCTCCAGGTAGTCCAGGAGCTGCTCCACCCCCGGCTTCGCCTTCTCAGCGCTGGCCAGGGTCGCCTTCCCGACCACGCCCGGCTGGTAAGCCTTCACCTCAATGGGCCGCAGGCCGACCTGGGCATACCAGGCGATCGGCTTGCGCAACAGGTTCCCCGCCTTGTCGATGTGCTCGCTGTCGGTGGGCAGGAAGCTGTAAGGCTCGGTGTCCACCGCATCCTCCATCCGGATGAACTCCGGGAACAGGGCCAGGCTCCAGCTGGTCTCCACCTCGTCGGCATGGATGAAGTGGGTCTCATACGGCCCGCCCTCGGACTTCAGTTTGAAGTGATCCGGGATCGCGTGATACCAGTTTACATTGACGATGATCGCAGGAACTTTATACGTCTTGGCGAAGCGATGGATGGCGATAGGGATGACATATTCCTGCCCATGCCCGTTGAGGATGATCTGCTTGCGGAAACCGGCGTTCCAGAACCCGGCGATGATGGCCGTGAGCATCTCGATGAAAGTGTTCTCCGGCACGATGATCGTGCCGGGCATCCCCATGTGATGGTATGGATGGGAACCGAACCACAACGGCTGGCTCACGGTGCACCCCGTCCGCAGGGCCACCTGCTCGGCCATCCGGGTCACCAGGAAGACATCCTCCCCATAGGGCGCATGGGGGCCGTGGGCCTCCGTGGCCCCTACCGGGATGATGATCAGATCGTTCTGCTTCAGACGCTCCATGACCTGTTTGCCGGTCATGTTCTGGAAGTAGATCCCCGTCGGCCGATCCATATGACCGCCTTCCGGCGGGATCTGCCACTTGCCCATCGCAGACCTCCTTATTCGTGCATTCGTGTCCTCATTCGTGGATAGCCGGCACCATCATCACCTTCACCGCCTCTCCCCGGCGCAGATGCTCCAGCCCCTCACCGAACCGGGCGAGCGGCAGGCGATGAGTCACCAGCTCCTCGGGACGGATCGCCCCTCGCTCCAGCATCTGGATGGCCAGGGGGAAAGTGTGGCGGCCGACATAACTGCCGACCACCCGGATCTCCCGGCGGGTGATGTCATACTGGGCGATCTCCGCCCGGGCCTGGGCGTTCATCCCGAAGAGGATCACGGTTCCCGCGGGCCGCACCAGCCGCAACGCGGTCGACATAAGGGTGCCCACCGCATCCACCACCACGTCCGCCCCGATCCCGGTGACCTCCCGCACGACCGCTTCCAGGTCCTCCTCCCGCGGGTTCACGACCCGATCCGCCCCGGCCCGTCGCGCGAACTCCAGCCGGAACGGCGCGATGTCCGCCGCGATCAGGCTCCCCGCCCCGCTCGCCCGGAAAACCTGCAGGAACAACAATCCCACCGGTCCACACCCCAGCACCACCGCGTGCTCCCCCGGATGCAGGCGGGCCTGAAGGGTTCCTCCGACCACCGTGGAAAGCACTTCCGTAAAGATCGCGCGTTCCAACGGAACCTGTGGAGAAATGGGGAACAGGGCCCGGGCTGGGGCCACCTCGTAGGGGGCCAGGCCGCCGTCCAGAAAGATCCCGAGGGTCGTGAAGCGCTCGCAATGGTTGTAAAGCCCCCGCTGGCAGAAGCGGCAGACCCCACAATACAAATTTGGGGCCACCGCCACCCGAACCCCGGGCCGCAGGTGGGTCACCGCCGGGCCCACCTCCACCACACGGCCGATCACCTCATGGCCCAGGATCACGCCAGGAGTCGCCGGATGTCCCGGAGGGACCTCCAGGATATGCAGATCGGTGCCGCAGATCCCGCATGCTTCCACCTGAAGGAGCACATCCTCCGGGTTCCGCACGGAAGGGACCGGCCGCTCTTCCAGCGCCCAGCGCCCCTCTCCCTGGAACACGACCGCCGGCATCCGTTCAGCCATCGCTGCCTCCTCCCCTCAGGCGGTGGCGGCGGCCGCCGGCTCCGCTTCCGGCGCCTTTCGCAGATCCGGCTTGATGGTGATCTTCGCGTCCACCCGCTGGCTCAGTCGCTCTACCGCCTCTACCGCTCGATCCAGCGGATAGCGGGCGGTGATGATGCGCGTCATATCGATTAACCCCGCGGCCATCATCCGGATCACGCTGGGGAAGATGGCATCGCCTGAGTGACCCTGGGAGCCGAAGATCTGCCCCCGGCGCACCTGCAATACCTCCAGATAGAGAGGCACCCGCTCGGCCGCCCGGCCGATAACCACGATCCGCCCATTGATGGCCAGCGCCTTCTCCATCTCCGGCAGCGTCCGCGTCGGAGCCCCCGCCGCCTCCACGAACATGTCCGCCCCTTCCCCGCGGGTGAGCTCGCGGACCACGTCACTGGGGGAGACCTCGCGGGGATCGAAGACCGCATCCGCCCCCATCCGACGGGCCATCTCGCGCCGGGGCGCGCTCACATCAAAGGCGAT
>JAEVEY010000163.1:10848-27184 GCA_016842045.1 Candidatus Thermoflexus sinensis
CATCTCCGGCGAGATATCGGCCTTGCGGAAATCCCCGATTTTGCGGCCGTGGCTCAGGATGACCAGCCGATCGGCCACCGGGTAGACGTGATAGATGTTGTGGGTAATGAAAATCACCGAGAGGCCCCGCCGGCGGACCTCCTCCACATACCCCAGCACCTTACGGGTCTCTTTGATCGAGAGGGCGGAGGTGGGTTCGTCGAGGATCAGCAGGCGCACACCGAAGTGAAGGGCACGGCCGATGGCGATCGATTGGCGTTCCCCGCCGGAGAGCACGGAGACCGGCTCCCACACCGATCGCACCCGGATGCCGATCTCCTCCAGCACGCGGCGGGTCACCTGTTCCATCTCCCGCATATCGAGGAACGAAATGGGGCCAATCCGCCGCACCGGTTCCCGGCCCAGGAAGAAATTCCGGGCGATGCTCATCATCTCCACCAGTGCCAAATCCTGATAGACCGTCTCGATGCCCAGGGCCCGGGCTTCCCGGGGAGAGCGGAAACGAACCGGCCGCCCCTCGAAATAGATCTCGCCTGCGTCCGGTGGGTAGACCCCGGTAAGGACCTTGATCAGGGTGGATTTGCCGGCCCCGTTATCCCCCAGGAGGCCCACCACCTCCTGATAGCCCACCGTGAAATCCACCCCGGCCAGGGCCTCTACCCCATCGAATCGCTTGACGATCCCCCGCATCTCCACCAGCCAGCGCCCTTCGCTCATCGTCGCTCTCCGATTCTGCGTTCCCAAAAAGAGAACGGGCACTTGCGTGCCCTACTACGAACAGGAAAAGCCCTGTTTGTAGTAGGGCACGAGCGAAGCGAAGTGCCCGTTACGGGCGTTCGCAAAAAGAGGACGGGCACTTACGTGCCCTACTACGAACGAGAAAAATCCCTGCTTGTAGTAGGGCACGGAGCGAAGCGGAGTGCCCGTCTAAGCGTTCACAAAAAGACTACGGGCACTTACGTGCCCTACTACGAACCGGAAAAGCCCCGTTTGGAGTCGGGCACGAAGCGAAGTGCCCATCATAAGTGTTCGCCAATCGGCGCTCATCCTGACCGACGGATCCGCAGGTTGATGATCACCGCTCCCACCAGCACCAGCCCGATGAAGGCCCGATACCAGTAAGCAGGAGCGCCCGCCAGCACCAGGCCGTTCCGGACCATCCCCACGATCAGAGCCCCGAGCACCGTGCCGATCACGCTACCGTAGCCCCCAGTCAGCAGGGTCCCGCCGGTCACGGTGGCCGCAATGGCCTCCAGCTCCACCCCCTCTCCACGGAGAGGATCCACGGACCCGAAGCGGCTGAACTGGATAATGCCTGCCAGGGCGGCCAGGACCGCGGTGAGGATGAACCCGATTTGCTTCACCCGGGCCACCTCCACTCCCAGGGCCCGGGCCGCCTGAGGATTGCCCCCGGAGGCGAAGATCGCGTTGCCGAAGGGGGTGCGGGTGAGCGCCACGGTGGCGATCAGTGCGACCGCCAGGAACCAGAGGGCGGAGGCATGGAAGCCGCCGGGGAGCCGGCCGGAGAGGGCAAACATCAAAAAGGATTTCTCTTCATAAGCGATCGGGAACCCTCCCGTCACCGCCAGGAGCACCCCTCGCCAGAACATCATGGACCCCAGGGTGACGATGAACGAGGGCAGCCGGCCGCGGGTCACCACCCAGCCGTTCAGCGCCCCGATAGCGGCCGCCAGGGAGAGCGCGGCCAGAAAGGCCAGAAAGTGCGGCACCCCTGCCCGGACCATTAAGGCAAAGGCCATCGCGGAGACCCCCAGCACCGAGCCCACGGAGAGGTCAAATTCCCCAGCGATCATCAGCAACGTGACCCCAACGGCCACCAGCCCCAGCTCGGCAGCGATGGTCATGATCCCGGCCAGGGAGTCCAGGGTGAGGAAGTAAGGGGCCACGATCGTGAAGCCGAGAAAGACGGCCAGGAACCCCGCCAGCGCCCCCACCTCTGGATATCGCCGCAGCTCCGCCAGCGAGAGCGACCATATCCGCCAGCGAGCCCGCGTTTGCACACGCGCCTCAACCGCCTGCGGATCCATCGCGGAAGCTCCCCGCCGTGATGACATCCCGTCCGATGAGTGAGGATCGTGATGCTTCGCTGCTCAGAACAATCCGCCTGCGCGGCGACCCGGCTGCCGCGCAGGCGGATGTGGCCTTTAACGAATGCCCTGCTTGATCAGCTCCTCCACCAGGCTCACGTTGTCCTTATCCACAAAGCCCGGCCCGGTCAGCACGTCATTGGCGGGCCGCAGTCCGTATTTCTTGTAGAGATAGAGCCAGGTGATCGCCATGTAGCCCTGCAGATATTGCTGCTGATCGATCGCGAACAGCGTCACCCCCTCCTTGATCGCGGACAGCGTTCCGGGGTGCAGATCGAAAGTCCCATGGAGCACCTTGCCGACCAGATTGTTCTCCTTCAGGAACTTCACCGCAGGATCCGTGCCCAGGGGACCAAGGGTCAGCAAGGCGTCCGTATCGGGGTTGCGGGTGAAATAGGCTTTGAGAGTCTCCACGGCCTTGGTGGGATCCGTGCCGATGTCCAGCTTCTCCACCGGCACGTTCTTTTCTTTCATCCCATCGAGGAAGCCCTGACAGCGGGCCTCCAGGCCCACATGGCCGACCTCGTGGATGGCGCACACCGCCCGCTTCGGCGTGCGCACCGCCAGCATGCGCTGGGCCGCGCGGAGCCCACCCAGATACTCATCCATGCCGATGTAGAACATATACGGGATGCGCTCGCCCTCCGGACGGGGATCCGCGACGTTGATGGCCACCACCGGGATGCCCTGCTGGATCGCCCGGCGCAGCGGCTCATCGAGGGCCTTGGGGTCCGTGATGGTCACCGCCAGCCCGTCGGGCTTGGCGGCAATGGCGCTGTTAAGGAGGTTGACCAGCTCCTGGATGGAGAACTTCTCCGGGCCGAAGTATTTGGCCTCCACCGGATACACCTTCGCAGCATCGTTCATCCCCTTGAGGACGACGCCCCAGAAGGGATCGGCGGGGCCGCCATGGGAGACGATGTAAAACGTGAACTCTTTTTTGGGCGGGGCGGCAGCTGGCGTGGCTGGCGCACAGGCGCCCACCAGCAAACCCAGAATCAGGAGGAGAGGAATCCATCGGCGGACGGCGCGGATCATGGCAACCTCCTTTCAGCCAGAAGATGGGGGACCACCGGAATGGAGCCTTCGGGGGGTGGGCCGCATGAGGCGCGCTCCACCAGACGGCATGGCAGCTGGAGATGCGGGGGGACTCGTTCTCCCTGCAACAGGCGGAGCAGCATGCTCATGGCGGTCCGCCCCATCTCATACTTGGGCTGGGCGATGGTGGTCAGAGGAGGCTCGGTGTAAGCGGCGAAAAGGATGTCATCAAAGCCGATGATGGAGAGGTCTTCCGGAACCCGCAGGCCCGCCGCCCGGGCAGCCCGCAGGGCTCCAATCGCGGTCATGTCGTTGTAACAGAACACCGCCGTCGGCCGGAGCGGCGCCTCTAATAGACGCTGGATCCCCCACTCCCCGGCCTCCGGACGGCCGTTTCCTTCCACGATCCATGCCGGATCCGGCGGAATGCCTGCAGCCGCCAGGGTCTTCTGATAACCGATCAGCCGCAACCGATTTGAGCGGGCCATCGGGGGGCCGGCAATGTAGGCGATACGGGTATGACCCAGGTTCATCAGATACGAGACCGCCAGCACGGCTCCCTGATAACTGTCCGAGGCGACAGAATAAATAAACGGCGCCTCCCGCTGTTGATTGATCAGGACGATAGGGACGCCGAGGGCCTCCAGATGGGGGAGGTAGAGCTCGCCAACACGGGAGGAAGCCACGATCACCCCCTCCACCCGGCTCTCCGCCAGCGCCCGCACCGCGGCGAGCTCCCGCTCGGGATCGGCGTTCGAGGTGGCCAGGAACAGACGATAGCCCGCCTCCAGGGCGACCTCCTCCACGCCGCGAACGATCTCGGCCAGGAAGGGATCCGATAGGGTGGTGATCACCAATCCGATGATGGATGTGCGGGTGGTGACCAGGCTTCGCGCCGCGGCGTTGGGCACATAGCCCATCCGCGCCGCCAGCCGACGGATCCGTTCAGCCGTGCGCGGGTTGACCAGGGGGCTTCCCCGTAACGCTCGCGAGACCGTGGAATGGGAGACGCCGGCTTTGCGAGCGATATCCTTGATCGAAATCCGTCGAGCAGGGCGCCGGCTCATTCGAGTATTGCACACGTGTGCAATTTGCCTCTATGATATTCGGCAAGACTGATCTTGTCAAGGGCCTGCGCGGCGGGCCGCTCCGACCCGGCGGAAATTCCTTTGTGATCCTCCGGGCCGTGAGAGGCATCCCCACAATGATTGTGTGCAGCGGGGCCTTCAGTCGCCGCGCGAAGTCCTCTTTCCTTGCTTTGGGGTTGCCCGGTCGGAGGCGGAGGCCTGTTACCTGGAGGGGAAGAGCGCTTTGCAGGCTGGAGGCTCAGCCTGGAGCGAAAACGTTTCTTCGGCGCGGCTGGGCGGCGAAGGCACCGAACTGCACGCCAGGCCCTGTAAGCCTTTCTTTCGCTCAAGCTTACTGCATGTCAGCCACCAGCACGCCCGGGTTCATGATCCCGGGTGGATCCAGCACCCGCTTCACGTTCCGAAGGAGATCCAGGGCCAGGGGGCCATGCTCTGCGGCCAGGAATGATTGGAGATCCCGCCCGGTTCCATGATGATGGGTGATCGTTCCCCCACATTCCAGGAACGCCTGAAGCGCGGTCCGCTGGAGATCCCGCCAGGCCTCTCGCAAAGCTTCCCGGGGTGGACGGGCGAAGAAGGTGAAATACAGCGCGCAGCCATCCGGATATCCATGGGTCACCCGGCACATCACCCCGCCGACGGGTGACCACCGATCGATGGCCTGCAGCAACCGCTCCCGAACGGTCCGCACGGTTGCCTCCACCCGGGACCACGGGACCGCGGTCTCAATGGTGTCCAGGAGCAACCCGAAATCGATCATGACATCCCGCCAGTAAGGTTGCTCGAAATAGGTCTGCTTCCACGTCTCCACCGCCTCCGGAGCGGGAACACCCCCCGCCCGTTCGATCCAGCGGAGGGCCGAGCGCCATTCCGCTTCCACCCGATGGGCTTCTTCGGGATCTTCGATCTCCAGGCTGAGGTGGAGCAACGCGCCCGGCTCCAGCAGACGCCCGGCGAGAGCAGCGCTGACAGCCACCTCATACTCGTCGAGCAGGCGGAGAACCGCCGGGGCCAGGCCCGCCTGCAGGATCCCCCGCATCGCCTCCAGGCCCGCGGAGAACGTCGGGAAGCGGAAACCGCCGGCTCGCTTGGCGATCGGCGGCCGCACCGCCCGCACCACCGCCTCCGTGAGAAACCCGAGCGCTCCTTCGCTTCCAATCATCCACGCTCGTAAATCCGGTCCTGCGGCCGATGCGGGCACCTCCCGGGTTTCCAGGATCCCACAGGGAGTGACCATGCGCAGGCTCTCCACCCGATGCTCAATCCTTCCCCACGCAGTGGAGAAATGACCGGCTGCCCGGGCCGCGATCCAGCCGCCCAGGGTGGACATCTGGAACGACTGCGGGTAATGGCGGAACGCCAGGCCTTCCGCCCGCAACGCTTCCTCAAGATCCGGGCCCCGGATCCCGGTTTGCACACGGATCCGGTGGCCGATCGGATCGATCCAGCGGATGCGATTCATGTGGGTCAGGTCCACGGAAATGACCCCGTTAAAGCCCGGCGGGGTTTCCGGCTCCACCCCCCCAACGACCGAGGTTCCGCCCCCATAAGGGATCAGCGCGATTGACCGGCGTTCAGCAACCTCCAGCAAGCGGAGGAGATCATCCTCCCCCTCCGGATAAGCGACCGCATCGGGGAAATGAAGATCCTGGCCGGCCCGCAACCGCACCAGATCCCCGAAACTGCGCCCGGCGGCGTGCAGCGCCCGCTCATAGGACGTGGCCAGGATGGCGCCCTTAAAACCCGGGATCTCGATGGGGATGCGAGGTGGAGGAATGCGGAGGGACTCCAGGGAAACAGGCGGCTGATAATCGTCCGGAGAAATCCGCAACCATGGCTCCACTGCTTTCAGCCAGCGGGCGATCCGCTCTGCCGGGATTCCCTCTCCCTCGTAACCCCATCCGTTCCATTTGCGGAGGCGATCCGGCATGCGGGCTACTCCGGCAAAGGGTTTGGAAAACCGGCTTCGGTCGGTTTTCGGTGGTCCCTCTGCAATGATGATTAGGAGTTACGCAGTTGAAAGCTCTAAAGGTGGAACGGAATGGCCCCACCCCAAAATCCTTTTTGGGGGCGGAGCGGGGCGCCTTCGGCGCCCCGCTCCGCCCCCAAAGTCCCCCTGGGAAACGAACTGCGTAAGTCCTAATGATTTTTCCGTGCGGAATCTTCGCGCCGGACTTTGAACCAGGCGGGCTCGCCGTCTGGATCCTCCCCGGATGGGAAAAGTCCAGCTTCGTAGAGTGGGGGGCTGCCTTCAGCAGCCCGCCTAACCCCAAAGCCCCCGGGAAGAATCCTCCGCCGCGTGCCCTCCCAGGTCTATTTATTCGTATGCGGCTTCACCATGGAGCCGACATGAGCCAGGATCCTCAAGGGGATCAGGGGATACCTTTGCTGGCTCCCCTTTAAAGATAACCAATCGATCTTGCTCCGCCTCCCTCCCGCTTCGGCAGCTCCGCCTGGAAGCGCGGGCGGACGGTGCTGTCCGAAAGCGTAAACGAAGGGAAGCGAACGGACAGGTCGTCCGGTCCACACATGGGCTTCCGCCCACAGGTATTTTAACAGTAACGGGAAGACACCCTCCTCCTCCACCCGTCGGGTGGAAACGGGGATGCGAACCGAGGTGAGCACCCCGAACCGGCCCTGGCGCGATGCCCGCCGCACGTAATCGTGATCTTCCGCCAGCAGTAAAGTTTCATCGAACCCGCCGATGGCCTCGTGGAGCTCGCGGCGAACCAGGATGCAGAACCCTGGGGCTCGAGGAGAGACCCATTGCAACGCCAGGAGGTATCCGTTGGCCATTTCGTGGAATACGCGATCCGCCGGCCGTGGGCTCAAAGGCTCCATCAGGCAGGTCGCGATATCCAGACGCCGGGCTTCGATCTCCCGGAACGCCTTCTCCAGGAAATCCGGCCGCGGGACGACATCCGCATCCAGGAACACCAGCCACGCTCCCCGGGCGACGCGAGCTCCGGCGTTCCGGCCGACGGCCGGCCGCCCGCCGGACACGACCCGGGCCCCCCAGGCTCGGGCGATCTCCGGCGTCCCATCCTCCGAGCCCGCATCCGCCACGATCACCTCATCGGGCTGTCGGGTCTGGCGCGCCAGGGCTTCCAGCAAGAGCGGAAGATAAGCCGCTTCGTTCAGCGTGGGGATAATCACGCTGATCATCGCCAACCCACCTCCCGAGGGCCTCATCCAGCGCCTCCCGTTTCCCGAAGGATCTGAGAAGCAAACCGGGACAACCGATGGCGATCCAGAGGATCCAGGCGATCCCATTGTTCCTGGAACCACCGGATCCGATCCATCAACGCCCGGACCTGCTGGGGCTCCGCCCGGCTCAGGGCAACCAGAGCGGCGCTGAGCCCTGCCAGAGCGCCCAGATCCAGGGACCGGCCGCGAGGAACCGTCAGGGGCTCCCCGCCCCGCTGCAGCAAGCGGAGCACCAGCATCAGCCCGGCCGTCATACGGGCCATCCCTTCGGATACCGGTCCCTCCATCGGACTGGAGAGCAACCACTGGAGAAGCGTCGCGGGCTCCAGCCGGGCATGCCACTCCCGAAGCTCTCGAAGCAGCCGGGCCCGGGTGTTCCGCCACACCGTCGCATCCCATACGCTGCTGAGCGCCCGGCGCGCCTGAGCGGTGGGGCGGAAAACCACCCGGGGTCGGCCTGGGCCGGCCGGGCTCTCATAACGCCGTTCAACCAGGCCGACCTGCTCTAACAGAGCCAGCATCTCATACGCCGTGGCCCGACCGATGCGCAGGGCACGGGCCACCACCCCATAATGAAGCGGCCTGCGCCACCGACGATACAGCCGCAGGAAGGCGGCCAGGAACTCCCGCTGGCGCCGGGTCAGTGTTCCCATCGCGCCTCGCCCCGGAGAAACCAAATTTCCGAAAATTCCAGAAAAATTTTACGCAGAGATCCTGCGGAACGCCAGTCTATTCCTGGAGCATCGGCGCGGATGGCCTTTCATAATCCCCTGCAATAGATCCGGGGCTTTGTCCGAAGGCGCGCCTGCCGAGGGGGGAAGAGGGAGAAAAAGATCTCTCGATGGCTGAGGGTTCTCAGCCCGAGGCCTATGCCTCTTCCTCTGACGCGATCGGGAGGGTGAACACAAACGCTGCGCCGCCTCCCGGTCGATCCTCCACCCAGATGCGGCCGCCGTGCGCCTCCACCGCCAGCTTGCAGAACGCCAGCCCCAGGCCCACACCACGTCCCCTCACCATCCCGGTGACAAACGGCTTGAAGATCTCCCCCCGCATCTCCGGAGGCACCCCCGGGCCGGAATCGGCCACCATCACCTTCACCCACGACGCTCCGTCCTCCCGCTCCAATGCCGCCCGGATCCAGATCTCGCCGCCGGAGGGCGTGAACTTGATGGCGTTGTCGAGCAGGTTCTGGAAAACCCGGGCGATCAGCATCTCATCGCCCCATGCCCGTGGCAACGCAGCGGGAATATCCACCCGCACCTCCAGCGATTTCTCACGAAGGAGTATGGAAAGCTCTCGCAGAATACCGGCCACCAGCTCCGACAGAGAGATCGCCTTTGGATGAAGAATCGCTTCCCCGGATTGCAGACGGCGCAGCTCCAGGATCGTGCTGACCATCCGTAGCATGCGCCCGATGTTGTCCCGGGCGATCGTCAGCACCTCCCGTTGCTCCTGGGAGAGCGAGCCCAGGCCCTCGCTCAGCAGGAAGTCCAGCGCCGTCTGAACGGAGGCCGCCGGATTCCGCAGGTCGTGAACCACCATGTGGAACAGCTCCTCCCGCAGCCGCTCGAGGGTTCGGACGGGCGTCATATCGTAGATCATCCCCAGCCAGCCGGTCACTGCGCCATCGCTCTGGATCGGAACAGCCTGAATGCGCAAGCTACGCGCCTCTGTGTCGAACTCCGCCATCCGGAGTCCATGAGGATCCCGGCGCCACGCCCTGAGCTGACGGATCAGTGTGCGGGCCAGGGCCGGCCGGTTCCTTCGCAGATAGCGCATTCCATCCATGATCGATCGGCCGATCCATGCTTCCCGACCTCCCTCCAGGTCGAGGAGCTCCAGGGCAGCCGGGTTGAGCTCCAGGATCTGGCCATCGGCGCGGATCAGCACGATCCCATCCACCGCAGCATCGATCAACGTCCGCAGGCGGCTTCGCTCCGCGGCCAGGAGCTCCAGGAGCCGAACGTTCTCCAGCGCCACGGCGGCATGGTTGGCGATGGCCTGGCTCAAAGCGATCTGGTCTAACGAGAACCCGTGATCGCCTCGCGCATCCCACACTTCCGCCAAGCCCAGCACCCGGGCCCCAATGGCCAGCGGCAGAACCATCAGACGCCGCACCCCCAGCTCCTCCAGCGCTCGCTCGTCCTCTAACGGAATGGCAAGCGGCATGGGCGTTCCCTCGAAACGGCCCGGCTCGGGGATCCACAGGGCATACGGCCTGCGTTCCAGAAGCGCAGCGCTCTGGATGGAGAGAGAGACTCCGCGGACGCGCTCAATCCAGGGGAGCCATCCGCCGGAAGCGGCATCCGGGGCGATGTATTCGGAAAGCAGCTCCAGCGCGTCCACCTCTGGTCGATACCGGTAAAAGCGCGCGTAAATGCCCCCTGTGATCTCGGAGAGGAATCGCCCCAGGAATTTGACCACCGATCCGATGTCATGAGCCGCCAGCAAATTGGCGCTGGCTTCGTAAAGCAGGGAGACCTCGCGGATCTGCTCGGCCATCCGCCCCATCAGCATCGCCCGCTCCACGGCCAGCGCGAGATGATCGGCCAGCGTCTGGATCAGAGAGAGCTCTTCCTCTGCGAACAAACGGGGCTCCGGATCGTGGAGGCTCAGGACCCCCACGAGATGCGAGCCCACTCGAAGGGGAACACCAACCCAGGCGCGGATGCCATCCAGGTAGGGGGAGCGATCGGAGGCTTCACGGAGGAGATCGCTATAAACGATCACGCGATCTGCGAGGAATACCTTCCCGGCGAGGTCCTCCGCTGCAGGACATTCCACCAGATGCCCCAGGCTCTCCGGAGGAATCCCGGCTGCCACACGCAGGCGCAAACAGTTTCGCTCTTCATCCCACAGGTAGATCTCCCCTGCTCGCAACCCCGTCACCTGCAGCGTCTGGTTCAATCCGACGCGCAGGATCTCATCCAGATCTTCTGCCTGAAGAATAGCAGCCATCACCTGATTGAGAGCTTCCTCATGGCGAATGCGGCGCCGGGTCGATTCGAAAAGATATGCGTTCGCCAGGGCCTGGGCGGCCGCGTTCGCGAATGCCTGCCCGATCAACAGCTCCTCTGGGTTCAATGTCCGCTTCGTATCCCAGTAAACCGACAACACGCCCCGGAAGGGGAATTGATTGGGGGCTATGGATGAAGCCCACAGGGGGAACACCACATACGAGCGGAACCCCTCCTGAAGGATGCGATCCCGTATCCCCTCCGTTCGGGGATCCGTCCACGCGTCGGACACATGGATCACCGTGGGGATCTCAATGGCGCGAACTCCCGGGACACGGCGATAGCTCTCCAGAAGCCATTGGACGTAATCATCGGAAAGCCCCTCCACCCCAGCGCACATCACCTGTTCCCGCCGGGGCTCGTAGAACCATAAACCCGCCCGATCCGCTTCCAGGAGACGCCGCGCTGCCCGCAGGATGGTTTGGACACGATCCTGGAACTCCGGAGGGCTGCTCAGGATTTCCTGCAGGGCCCCTGTCACCGCCTCCCACATCCAGGTTTCCCGACGCCGCTGGAGAGCCGTCGCCACGGCATCCGCGAGGGTTTGCGCCAGACGCATGGTCTCCTCATCCGGAGCTCGCGGCGCATTGTAGTAAAGCATTAATTTGCCCAGGGCCTGGCCCGCCCTCTTGATCGGAACGAAGGCCAGAGCGCGGATCCCTTCCTGAAGAACCACTCCGCGAACTTCCCCCAGCTCCAGCGCCCGCTCGACATCGGCAATCCATATGATCCGGGGATCCGGATCCGAGGGATCCCAGGGCCAGTGTCCCTCCACTGCCCGTCGGTATGGTTCGGAGAGATTCCGCCACGCCTTGAAGCGCACCACCCCATCCGGATCCCGCAGCAGGATCGCTGCCCGATCCGCCCCCAGGATCTCCAGGATCCCCCGGAGGGTCAGATCATAGAAGCGCTCCAGATCAACGGTCTGAAAGAGCTCCTGAGTGAGCTGCTGGAGCAGCTGAAGCTGCTGGGCATACCGCTGGGCCCGCGCCTCGGCTGCCCGACGTTCCGCATTTGCCCAGACCAGCGCGATCAGATCCGCCACCTCCGCCGCGAAGGCGATCTCCTCCGCGGTCCAGCGGCGGGTCTCACCGACCTGCTCATGACAGATAACCCCCACCACCCGTCCCCCCTGCCGGATCGGCGCATCCAGCAGGGAAAAGATGCCCAGGGGCTCCAGATAAGACGCTCGCAGCTCCCGGGTTCGAGGATCGTGACGCGCGTCCACCGCATCCACGGCCCGACCCTGCCGCAGCGCTTCGAAGTAAGCGGGATAATCGGTGGCCCGCAAGACAGCTCCCTGACTGACCATCCCTGACGGCCACTCAACATGAACCAGGCACACGAGCCATTCGTTCTGCTCATCCAGGCGCCAGATATTCACCCGGCTGACCTGAAGGGTTTCCGCAACCACCCAGGCAATGTGGGCCAGCGCCTGCTCCAGATTCCCCTCCTGAACCTGAGGGTCCGTCGCCAGGCGAAGGAGGACCTCCTGTTGTCGAGCGCGCTGAAGGGATTGTCGCTTGTATTCGGTGATCTCGCTGGCCCGCAGCAGCCATCCCATTCGCTCCATGGGATGCTGAACCGGCTGGCAGGAGACGAGAAACCAGCGGTTCTCCCTGGGGTGGCGAAATTCCCCTATCCCACCCTGCCCCTGGCGCAGCCACAACCGCAACGCCTCATGGAGATCCGGCCACGAGGCCATCGCCTCATCCACATGAGCTCCAATCAGGGAAGACGGGGCCTGAGCCAGCATTCGCGCCATCGGAGGGTTGACGTCGACGATCCGCCCCTGGCGATCGAGGACCATCATGCCCTCCGGCATGAGCTCCACGATCAGGCTTCGAGCGATCGGAATCGGGTGGAAGGTGGGGAATGTCTGGAACACCAGGCCCAGCAACACCGTTGCCATCCCCAGCATGACCGCAGTCGCTCCCCGCCACGCAGACGATCGGTAAGCATAAGAAGGATCATACAGGCTCATGAAGAGGGTGAGGAGGATCATGGCCGTCGCCAGGGACAATCCGAGGAGCACAGGAAACGATACACGATAGGCGTGGATCAGGACAGGGAGCATGAACGCCAGGGCACCCAGAAAGGCCAGGATCGCAAACAGCGTATGGATCCAGAACCACGGCCCATAGGCAACGGCCAGCGTTCCATCCGGGCGAACGTCCAGCGCCGACCAGACCAGATGGTGGAAGTCATTCGTGAAAGCGAGGAGGATCGTGAGGGCCGGGATCAGGAAAAGGGCGACGAGATGGCGGATGCGAATGGTCAGAATCCCGCCAGAATACCGGATAGCACCTAAAAGAAGCAACGGGGCGATCCCGGCCACCCCCAGAACCTGGATCCGGAGCCCGATGATCCGACCCACCGGATCCGGGGCGGCGATCACCATGCTCTCGCTCAACGTCCACCAGGCGATCGCAACCAGGGCCAGCGCCCAGATCCGGGCTTCCGGCATGCGGGTCCGCCGCCAGCCCACATAAGCGAAGATCAGACCTGCCAGCCCCAGAATCCCGCCCAGGAGTGCCATCCGATCGAATCCTATCGATGGCTCGCAACTTTACGGATTACATCCGTTAGAGTAATGCAACCTTCAGGATCTGTCAATCGCGTCGGATCGTCCTTCGCTCCCATCCCGGCAAGTCATCGCTTCCCCCTGACACCCTGGGTGTAGAATGAATGTGACGGGATGCGCCTCGATAAACGGTCGCGGTGCCCTGGCGGGAACCGAACTGGCTTTATCTTAGTGGAAGGTGCTTTTAGGGGCTGAGGGAGATCACCCGGGGTCCTCCCGCGTCCCTGAGCGCCCTTTTCCTCCTCCGGCGCCGCTTCGCCGCGCGAGGGGGAAGAAGAACGCTGTGGAGCGAACTCCCATGCTCGCCCTTCTTCAAGAGAACCTGCAGACAGCGATCCAGAGCCTGCTGGCCAATAAACTTCGCACGGCCCTTAGCCTGTTAGGGATTCTGATCGGGGTCGGCGCCGTGGTCGCCTTGCTGGCCGCCGGCCAGGGCGTGCAGGACTATATCCAGCGCCAGGTCCAGGCCATCGGACCGAATGTTCTGTTCGTCTTCCCCGGAGGATTCTCCCAGAGCGGGCTTACCCGGGCCGCCGCCCAGCAATCCGGATTCATGCGCCCTGCCCTGACCCTGGGTGACGCCCAGGCCCTGCAGGACCCCATCCGGGCGCCCGATATTCGGATGGTGGCCCCGCTGGTGGCCCAAACCTTTCCGGTCGCTTCGGAGAAAGAACGAACCACCGCGACCGTGCGTGGAGTTACCCCTGAGTACCGGATCGCCCGGAACTGGCAGGTGGCTCGAGGACGGTTTATCGAACCCGAGGATGAACGAACCCACGCCCGGGTAGCCCTTCTGGGCGCGGAGACCGCTCAGACCCTCTTCGGGGAACGGGACCCCGTCGGGCAGCTGATTCGGATCCGGGATGTCCCCTTTCGCGTGATCGGTGTGCTGAACCGAAAGGGTGGGACCTCTTTCGGAAATGAGGATGAGGTGGTGCTGATCCCGTTAAGCACCATGCATCAGTATCTCTATAGCTTGCGGGGACGCGGAGGGGAACCCGGCCTCACGGCCATCGTGCTGGTCGCCCGTTCCCATGAACGGATCCGCGCGGCTCAGGAGCAGGCGATCACGATCCTGAGGGAACGCCACGGGATCCGCTTTCGAGAAGATGAGGACTTCACGGTTGTTTCGCAGGAGGAGATCCTGAGTCTCTTCGGCAACCTCACAACGATCCTCACCGCCTTTCTTTCCGCGATCGCAGGGATCTCACTGCTGGTCGGAGGGATCGGGATTATGAACATCACCCTGGTCTCGGTGCGGGAACGCACCCGGGAGATCGGCCTGCGAAAAGCCGTAGGGGCCCGGCGGCGGGACATCATGCTCCAGTTCCTGATCGAGACGGTGTTGCTTTCGCTTACAGGGGGCACGCTGGGGGTTTTGTTGGGGATTATGGTAGCGCGATTGATCTCCGCCCTGGCCGGAGGCGTGTTTCAAGCCATTGTGACCCCGGGGGCTGTGATGCTGGCGGTGGGGATCAGTTCGGCGATCGGTCTCTTCTTCGGGCTCTATCCGGCCTGGAGGGCTGCGCGACTGGATCCGATTGTGGCCTTGCGGTATGAATGAACTTCATCAGAAGGCCAACTGCGTAACTCCTCAATGAAAGGGCCCGGGTGCCGTTATTGCCGGAGATCCAGCAAGGCGTTAAGAGGGGCAAACGAGCCAGGCCGACGGCCATCGCCCCGGAGCAAGTTATCGTTAATCGTTAACCGCGCGACCAGCGGCAGATACAACCACGAGGTCAGCTGCCTGTACTCAGACGCGCCGATGTCCGGCCGGGCATCGCGGGGGCGGTTCTCCAGGTCCACCGTTGGTGCGCCGTCCGCTGTGCCCGTGTCTATCGCCGGGCTACCAGCCTGCAGGTGGTAGTCCCCCGGCTCGCCCCACGCCGGGCGGAGGAACAGCGGGTCGCCACAGAGGTTTCCGGGTCCTAAAGAAGCGATATTGGCACAGGTGTAGGCCGTCCCTCCGTGGGTCAGGACGACCTCGTTCTGCGGCAGGTAGAAGAGGTTGTGGTCGGCCACCAGGGTGCTGGCTCCGCTGATGTAGATAGGGCAATTCGGCCCTCGTCCGCTGAAGATGGTGTTCCGCACCGTTACCTGCACCGGCACCGGGGTCTCGTACTGGACGTACATCAGGTAGTTCTGTCCTACGTAGTCGTCCACCGTCACGTTAACGATTTCAAAGCGGGCGCCGGGCTGATCCACCCCGTCAATGACGATGGGGGCCCAGGGGGAGGGTTCAGGGTTGCCGTCGCCCCGGCCGTAGATGAGGGTGTTCTCTATACGGCTGCCGTCGGCCCAGAGTTTCACTCCGTCGCAGGAATTGTTGGCGACAACGCACCGGCGGATAGTCGTGTTGGCCGCTTTGGAGTCCAGGCCGTCCCCGTAGTTGTGCTCGGCGATGGTGTCCTCGATGAGGATTGGCCCCTGGGAAGGCTCAATCCCGAAGCCGTCGGGGCGGTCGTAGGGACGGTCTGAGCCGTCGCCGCCCTGGTAGTAGTGGCCGCTCCAGGAGAGGGAGCACCCCCGGATGGTGACATTGCGCCAGCCGCCGTGCTCCCCCGCCGGGCCGCCCAGCGCGCCAAAGCCGCAGTACTCGATCCGGCAGTTGATGATCTGCAGGTCCTCCACGTCCTGGATATTTATCCCGAACTCGTCCACGTGGTGGATATAGAGGTCTTTGAGGACGATGTGGGCCGCCGGTGCGCCGAGAATCTCCAGCCCATCGCGGAACCAGAGCGCTTCACCCGTGGCGGTGTCGTCGTGGGTGATCTCCAGGTTCTCTATGCGGACATACTGGACGCCGGAGAGGTTGATGGCGGTGATGAGATTATCCCGCCCGGCCAGAACCGGGCGGTTCCCCTCCTCGCCCCTGATGGTGATCCAGGCGGAGGGAGTGCCGGAGGGCGGGGTGATGATGTCGGCGTCGTATTCGCGCAGGACGTAGCGGCCGCCCAGGATGATGAGGGTGTCGCCGGGCTGCAGTTGGCGGGAGCCGTAGCCGGGAGTGGCCCAGGGCCGCTCGCGGGTGCCGGGGTTGGCGTTGTCGCCGTTCGGGGCGACGTAGAAGGTGCGACCGGTCGCCGGGACGGTCGCTCCACCCGGGGCCGGCGGAGAGGTCACGGCGGGAATGGGTGTGGGCGTCTTGCCAGCGGCGGGTGGAGTCAAGGTGGGCGGGGCCATCAGGCTGCAAGCCATGCCAGCCAGGAGGAGCATCAGGACTATTCGAAAATATCGGACCTGCATCAAGCCCCTTTCAGTGCGACCAGTAATTCCGCAGCACCAGCGGCAGGT
>JAEVEY010000078.1:0-7697 GCA_016842045.1 Candidatus Thermoflexus sinensis
GAGTCGCGCGCCGAAGGCGCGCGACTCCCCCTAAAACCCCCAGGAGAAAACCAACCGCGTAACTCCTAAATATCTTTTATCCCCCGGGGTGGGGCCATTGGCCCACATCCTCTCATCAAAACAAATCTGGATAAAGCATTAGCAAGAGTTGGAACGGGCCTCTGAAAGAGGGTCCTCCCGTTCGTCAGGATCCTGGAGGGGGACAGGAGATCGGATGGATCTGGAGACGAAATTATCTCTCTTAACGCAGGCGGCGATCTGGGAACCGGCGGAGGAGACGGACCCCTCCGGGCGGGCCAGGACGCCATTGATGGAGTGTATCTACGAGGCGCGCGCCCATGGCCGTCCGGTGCGCCTCCTGAAAGTCTTATTAACCTCCGCCTGCGAGCGGGATTGTTACTACTGTCCGTTCCGGGCCGGCCGCTCCTTTCGCCGCGCCACCTTCCAGCCAGACGAACTGGCCCGAGCCTTCTATGCGATGCATCAGCGAGGGCTGGTGGATGGGTTGTTCGTGAGCTCCGGGATCCTGGGAGGGGGCGTGCGGACTCAGGATCGGTTGCTGGCGGTGGCCGAGTTGCTCCGGCGGCGCTATGGCTATCGGGGATACCTTCATCTCAAGTTAATGCCCGGCGCGGAGCCGGATCAGGTGCGGGAGGCCATGCGCTGGGCGGACCGGGTATCCATCAATCTGGAAGCCCCAAACCCGGAACGGCTGTCCCGCCTAGCGCCACATAAAGCCTTTATGGCGGAGCTGGAAGGGCCGCTCTACATGGCTGGGCGGATCCGCCGGGAGGAGCCCCCAGCGGTCGCCTGGTCCGGACGCTGGCCATCGTTGACCACCCAGCTGGTCGTGGGGGCGGCTGGGGAGAGCGATCGGGAGCTCCTGGAAACCACGGCCCGGCTGCATCGGGAGATCGGCCTGGCCCGCGTATATTATTCGCCTTTCCACCCGGTGCCGGACACGCCTCTGGAGGATCTCCCGCCGACCCCTCCGTTGCGAGCGCAGCGGCTCTACCAGGCGGAATGGCTGTTGCGGGTTTATGGTTTCCGGTTTGAGGAACTGCCCTTTGATGAGACGGGCAACCTGCCTCTCGCAGAGGATCCGAAACTGGCGTGGGCGCGCCGGGCTCTGGCGGACCGGCCGGTGGAGATCAATCAGGCTTCTTACGAGGAACTGGTGCGGGTCCCGGGGATCGGCCCGAAAACAGCACGGGCGATTCTTCGGGCGCGGCGAGAGGGTCGTTTAACCCGGCTGGAGGGCCTGGCGGCCCTGGGGGTCTCAATGGCCCGAGCGGCTCCCTTCATCACCCTCAACGGGCGGCGGCTGCCTCAAACCCTTCCGCTGCCGATCCGCTAATACGGATTCAGACCGGCATCAGGGATCCGAGCAATCTCGCATCCGCCCGCAATTCGGGCAACGAAGTTTACAGTGTCTCTCCTCCATAGGAAACCCGCAGATCTCGCATCGGTCATCATCGGGGAGGAGATCCGTTGCTGAGAAGTCCTCCGGAAACATCGAGATTTCCGCGGGCATAAAGACCTCCTCACACTTTCCAAACTGGGCTTTGGGCAAGGCGGGCTACAGGGAAAGGGGAGAAGAAGCTGATTTTGGCTGGGACCTGAAGGCACCCGATCCAGCTTCCAAAACCGGGAGGCGAAGGCCAATTCCCTTAGGAGTTACGCAGTTCGGGGCTCGCGAGAGGAGGTAGAATGGCCCCACCCCCCTTTCTCCCCCCTCCCCACGGCCCGAAGGGCCGTGGGGAGGGGGGAGAAAAATCCTTGCCCCCATGGGAAACGAACTGCGTAAGTCCTATCCATAATGAAAAACAAAAGGCCGCCCGGCGGCGGCCTCTAACTCCCCGGGGAGGACTCGAACCTCCAACCCGCCGGTTAACAGCCGGCTGCTCTGCCTGTTGAGCTACCGGGGAAGGTCATTACAAATTATAAAGACTCCCAGGAAACACGTCAAGGACCGCCTGATCCTCCGGCTCCCTTCAGTGGCCCGCCTTACCCTAAACGTGCGTTTTTCTTCTCTCTCCCCACGGCCCCAGGGCAGCGGTAACGACCTGCTTTCTGTTCGGTGCCCTTCGGTTCACCGCGGCCCTCTGGCAATGTTCCTGAAAGCCGCGGCGGGGTGGATCGCCCGGAGACTTACTTTCTCCGCCAGGATCTCTCCTTTCAGATAATCTGGTGTAACCCCCACATCGGTCAGCGAACTCACAGCCCGGGCTTTCAGGTCTTCGATCCAGGCCCGTTCTTCGGGAGTAGCGGTCTGCAGGTCAATGAGGCGGATGTGGCGGAAGGCTGGCTGGGGGCGATTGGGTGAAGTCTATCCCCTGCCAGCGACGGCCCGCGCGCCAGCGGAGGCGGTCGTCCTCCAGGACCAGTTCCCCCTGCCCCCGTTCGTCCAGGCGCAGGAGAAGCTGGTGGGTCGCCCAGGCAGGGGCCAGCCCGGGGATGAAGCCACCAAAGCAGAGAAGCATCCCCAACCAATCGTGCGCGTTCCAGCCCAGAAGGGCCAGGGGCACCAGGAACACCCCTGCCCAGATCCCCGACGTGGTCAGGGTGGGGATCACGATGGTAAACCAGCCGCTAACAATCAGGCGATAAGTGGACGTGTCCGAATCTCTCTGGAAACTTCCTTGCATCGGCTTTTCGAGGCAGTAAATGTCAGCAAGCGCTTGCCGCCTGGCGACGGCCAAGCTTTCACAGTGTGAAACTCCATCGATCAGCGAGAGAAGGCGAGGATCTGTGGGTAAACGGTGCAGAGGTGCTCAAGGGCCGATTGACACCGTGCAGGCAGATCCTCCGGCGGAGACCAGCCCCAGCGGCGCAGGGCTTGGGCGATATGGCAAAGGGGTAGCCCCACCACCGCCGCATAGCAACCTTCCACCATCTGGGCAGGTCGAAAACCGGGGTGCTGGATTGCGTAAGCGCCCGCCTTATCCAGAGGATCACCCGTGGCCAGATATGCTTCGATCTCCTCATCGGTGTAGGATCGCATCCAGACCCGCGTGGTGGCTATCTCCAGCGAATGCTCGCTCCGAAGGGGATTGTAGAGCGCAACCGCTGTGTGCACCTGATGAGGACGTCCACGCAAAGCCTGGAGCATCGCCCGTGCTTCCTGCGCTCCCTCTGGCTTGCCCAGGATCTCCCCTTCTAAATCCACCACCGTATCCGCTGATAGAACCAGGGCGTCTGGGGCAAGCTGGGCCCCGGCGGCGACCTTGGCGAGCGCCAGACGCGCTGCGTAGGCGGCTGGATCCTCTTGCGGCTTCGGCATCTCATCGACTGAGACGGACAGGACCTCTATCGGGCGTCCGAGGAGCTGGATCAACCATCGGCGTCGCGGGGAAGCGGAAGCCAGCACCCAGCGTTCAGGGAGCATGATGATGACTTTCCTCCCATTATGGATTCGGGTGCGCCCGAAGATAATCCTCGAACATCTCGCGGAAGGGTTCCACCATAATCTCATATGGATCCTGGCTATCATAGGCCCCGGCGATGTAAATGGTAGCCCCGATGACATAGTCATCCTTCTGAAGTTCCTCATCATACCACCATAGCTGACGCAGATAGAAGAAATGGGGGTTCCCATACCCCTGTTGTTCCCAATAGCTCAGGTAATTTCGCCAGCCCCGGCTGGGGGGGCCCTGGAAAGTGGGGATATCATCGATCCCCATCTCGGTGATTACGATTGGGATCTGATAGGCAGGCGGCACCATATAGCGATACACCTTGCGATAGCGCAGGGTGAACCATCCCTCCCCCGTCTGATGATCCACCCCTGCATCCAGCGTAGGGGAGGCGTATTCATGAAGCGCCAGGATCCCGCCCAGCTGTTTGGCGACCTGAAGGGCGGGGAGGAAATCGACCCACAGCTCCAGATCCGGCGAACCGTTCGGGAAGTTGCCGATCGCGCACTTCAGACCCCGCTGGGCCATCAGCTTCATCCGCTCGATCTCGAATTGAGCGAAGAGACGCATCACCTCGTGGTTATGGGGCCGCGGCTCATTATGGCCTTCCCAGTAATCGATGTGGGGATTCGCCAGATATTTGTCCATAAACTGGTTCACATACCATTCGGCAGCCGCTCGCATATCTGTGCGCCCATCCCGGATATGTTCCCCGAAATCGAAGTTGTGGGTGATCCGGCCGATCAGGATCGTGTTGGGGGATCCCGCTTTGATCTCCGGCGCCCGGCCGAAATCGTCGATGATCTTGGCCACGCGCATGCGGGTGTTCACGATCAGGTTGACGATGTGCACATCCCGAAACCACTGGACCACGATCCCCAGTTTGCTGGGGCGCGGGAACGTCGGCCAGGGTGTCTTGGTGGGCGTGGGCGCTGGCGTTGGCGAAGCTGGCACCGGCGTGTCGGTCGGGATCGGCGTAATGGAGGGCGACGGGCTCGGGCTGGGGATCGAACCAGGCGAAGGCGTAGGGAAGGGCGTAGGAGTGCGGAGCCCCAGGGCGCGTGCGCAAGCTCCAGCCGCCAGGCCCAATCCGATCCACCCCATTTGTTTCAGGAGCCTACGACGGGTCCAGGGAGACATGGAGGCAAACCTCCTTAATTTTTTTAAATCCTCACGTCCTCAGCCCCGGAACTCTGGACAGGGCGGGCTGTGGGACCTGGTACTTCGATGCGCTCCTTGGATGGAGCAAGCCTCCCCCCATTTCCCCTCTCCCTGGGGCTCTCAGGGAGAGGGAGATTTTGTGCTTGCCCGGGATAGAGGGGAGGCAGCGAATGGGCCCAAAGTCCGACCGGTTAATTCTCGAATTATAATTCAATGGGGTGAGTGAATGGCAACCCGCCTTTCGAGGAACTCCGTCATGCGCTGGGGAATCAGGCGCCCATATCGTCTGGGGATCGCGTTGAGCGGCGGAGGGGCTCGAGGGTTCGCGCATATCCGGGTGCTTCGCGTGCTGGTTGAGGCAGGCTGGCGGCCAGAGATCGTCACCGGCACCAGTGCAGGGGGGATCGTGGGAGGATTGTTTGCCGCCGGGCTTCCGCCGGAGGCGATCGAGGCGCTGGCCCGCCGGATCGGATGGCGGATGTTCATGCGACTGGATCCGAATGGGAACGCCCTGGTCGGAACGGAGCGCTGGGCTCGCTTCCTCCGGGAAGCGGTGGGGGATGTCCGCATCGAGGATCTTCCGATCCGCTTCGCGGCGGTGGCCGTGGATCTGGATACCGGGGAGGAGATCTGGATCGATCGAGGCCCGCTGGTGGAGGCGATGCTGGCCACCAGTGCTTTTCCTGGCGTCTTCCCGCCGGTCTGGTGGGAGGGGCGACGTCTGGTCGATGGAGGGGTGCTGAACCCCCTGCCGGTGGATGCCGCTCGAGCGCTGGGGGCTACTTTCGTGATCGGTGTGGACCTTTCCTGGGTGGAACCCGGACGGGCCGATCGCCATCTCCCAGAGGGGCTGCCCGGCCCATTGCTGATTCGATGGTTGACCCGCCGGGCGCGCTGGAGCCGGACGCTGGAAGTGGTGTTCAGTTCGGTGGGAATCATGGCGCGATGGATCACGGAGGCTCGCCTGGCGCGAACACCGCCGGACTGGTTGATCCGCGTGCCCACGGGGGAGATTCCGGTGTTCGCCCTGGATCTGGCGCCGGAAATCCTGGAACGGGGAGAACGGGCCGCCCGGGCAGCCCTTGTCGGGCTGGAACAGGCCATGGCCCGTCCGCGCTGGTTGCGTTGGCTTCTACCTCAGGCGGCATGATCAGGAGGGGATCAGGCATGCGAACGGTGCGGATCATGATCGTCGACGACCATGAGGTGGTGCGGGTGGGGTTGCGGGCATTGCTGGAACGGCGGCCGGACTTTCGGGTGGTGGCGGAGGCCGGGTCAGCGGATGAGGCCGTTCAGAAAGCGATGGATCACCGGCCGGATGTGATCGTGATGGATATCCGCCTGCCCGGCGGGAACGGCATCGAGGCCACGCGGAGGATCGTCGAAGCGCTTCCGGAAACGCGGGTGATTATGCTGACCTCCTATGCGGAGGACGAGCTGCTCCTCGAGGCGATCGAGGCGGGAGCCTCCGGGTATGTGTTGAAACAAATCGGCAGCGATGAGCTGATCACGGCGATCGAGCGCGTGGCGCGAGGGGAAGCCCTGATCGATCCTTCGATGACCCCGCGCCTGCTTCGACATGTGCGGGCGGCGCGGCGCAGCGCCATGGCCTCCGCCTTTAAGGATCTCACCGAGCAGGAGCTGCGGGTGCTGGCGCTGATCGCCGAAGGGAAGACGAATCGGGAGATCGCCCAAACGCTCTTTCTCAGCGAGGGGACGGTGCGGAACTACGTGAGCAGCATCCTCAGCAAGCTCGGGCTATCCAACCGCGCGGAGGCGGCGGCCTACGCCGTGGAGCACAATATCAAGGCTTACCTGGACGAGGGGCTGGGCTAAATGGAAGGAAGGAGTGATTGGATATTCGGGTTGGGTTTGCTGACGGGCCTGATGCTGCGGGCCTGGATCGTAGCTTGCGAGGCAGCGGTTCTGGCCCTTCCAGATGAGCAACGCCGGACCTGGGCCCAGGAAGGGCGCTTTCTGGCTTCATGGCTCCATCCGCTGGTTGAGGATAGCGCGATCCGGCTACAGAGCCTGCGGCTGGGACTTCTCTTCCTGGATCTCGCGGTAGCCGGTTGGGGAACTTTCTGGCTTTTCCAGCGTTCGGGGCTATCCCTGTGGATGCCCCTTTTCTGGCTGATCCTGGCCTGGCTTCTGCAGGGCCCCTGGGAATCCTGGCCGCGGGCGATCGGTCAGCGTCATGCGCCAACGCTGGCGATCGCGGGCGCTCTGACCCTGATGCTGTTGCGCTGGCTGACGGGCCCGTTGCGTTATCTCGCCTTGCGGCTGGGGCCACGGATGGAAGGGCGAGCGGTCCCGGTTATCAATGAGGCCGAGCTTCGTACGCTGGTGGACGCCGGGGAGGAGGGTGGGGCCATTGAGGCCACCGAGAAAGAGATGATCGTCTCCATCTTCGAGCTCCATGATACCGTTGTTGGAGAGATCATGGTCCCCCGGCCCGATATGGTCGCGATCCCTGTAACCGCTTCCTTGTCTGAAGCTCTCAATGTCATCCTTCAGGCCGGTTACTCCCGTATCCCTGTTTATGAGGGCACGATCGACCATATCGTTGGTGTGCTTTACGCGAAGGATCTCCTCCGCCTGATGCGAGATGGGATCCAGGAGGCTTCCCTTAAAGAGCTGCTGCGCCCGCCTTACTTTGTTCCGGAGGGCAAGCGGATCGTGGATCTCCTTCGGGAGATGCAACAGCGAAAGGTCCATATGGCGATCGTCGTCGATGAATACGGTGGGGTGGCTGGCCTGGTGACGATTGAAGACATCCTGGAGGAGATCGTGGGCGAGATCCAGGATGAATTCGATCGCTCGGAGGAGCCCCTGGTGCTGCCCATAGGTGAGCATATGTATCTTTTCGATGGACGGGTGGACCTGGATGAAGTCCGGGAGTTGCTGGGGGTAACATTATCCGCGGAAGGGGCGGATACCCTGGCCGGCTACGTCTATGAACGCCTGGGGCGCATTCCCACGGCCGGGGAAACCTTCCAGGAGGAAGGGCTGGAGTTCCGGGTGGAGGAGGTCCTCGGTCGCCGCATCCGCAAGATCCGAGTCCGCCGGTTGGAGCCTCAAGTCTACGAGTGAGTGGAGGTCGCTGAAGGCAGCCTCCAC
>JAEVEY010000078.1:8249-25600 GCA_016842045.1 Candidatus Thermoflexus sinensis
CTGGATATTTACGAAGGGGAAGTGGTGGTGATCTTCGGCCCCAGTGGAGGTGGGAAGAGCACGCTGATCCGCACCATCAACCGGCTGGAGCCGATCGACTCCGGGGAGCTGTGGGTGGATGGCATCCCGGTCCATGATCCAAGGATCAACGTCAACCGGCTTCGCCAGGAGATCGGCATGGTCTTCCAGCAGTTTAATCTGTTTCCGCATTTGACGGTGCTGGAGAACATCATCCTGGGGCCGGTGCATGTGAAGAAAGTGCCGCGGGCAGAAGCGGAGCGGCTGGCCATGCAGCTCCTGGAGCGCGTGGGGATCCCGGAGAAAGCCCATGCCTACCCGGCTCAGCTCTCCGGCGGCCAGCAGCAGCGCGTGGCCATCGCCCGGGGCCTGGCGATGCGACCCAGGATCATGCTGTTCGATGAGCCGACCAGCGCCCTGGATCCTGAGATGATTAAAGAGGTGCTGGATGTCATGGAGGACCTGGCCCGCGAGGGGATGACCATGGTGGTGGTCACCCATGAAATGGGCTTCGCTCGCCATGTGGCGGACCGTATGGTGTTCCTGGAGGGCGGGCGGATTGTGGAGATCGGAACCCCTGATGAGATCTTCGAGAACCCCAAACACGAACGCACCCGCGTCTTCCTGAGCCAGGTCCTGCGCCATTGAGAGCGATGGAAGGGGCGTGGAGGAGCAATCCGGATCGATCCCTCGCTTTATGAGCGGGTCTCCTCCTCAGGGTGTTGGGACCGGGTGCGGGAGTGCCGGAGGCGCCCGGTCCTCAAAACAGGCCGGATCTCCTCTCCCCACGGCCTGAAGAGCCGTGGGGAGAGGCTCATCTGCGAACTCCACAAGAGGAGGTGAGCAATGTGGTCCAGGCGCTTCCGATGGCTATGGATCGGATGGGTCCTGGCGCTGCTGATCGCCGCATGTCAGGCGCCCGCTGGGGCTCCGCCGGCGAAGAAAGGCCGTGCTCCTCTGGCCCCCGAAGGAACTCTCCTGCGTAAGATCCAGGACCGCGGTAAGCTCATCTGTGGCACGAAATACGACATCCCCACCTTCGGTTATCTGAATCCTCAGACCAATCAGGTCGAAGGTTTCGATGTGGAGATCTGCCGGGCAGTGGCGGAATATATCTTCGGGGATCCCAACGCGGTGGAGATCAAAGAAGCCATTTCCAAGAATCGTATCCCCTTCCTGAAGGAAGGAGTGGTCGATATCGTCGCCTCGACGATGACGATCAATGAAGAGCGCCTGAAAGAGATCGATTTCTCAATTGTCTACTACGTCGCTGGCCAATCCCTCCTCGTTCCCAAGAGCAGCCCCATCAATGGCCTCCAGGATCTCAAAGGCAAGCGAGTGGGCACGGTGAAGGGCTCCACCTCGGAGAAGAACATCCGGGCGATCTCCGATCAGCAGGGTCTGAACATCGAGGTGGTGCTCTTCGATACCTACTCGGAAGCCGTGGCAGCGATGGACGCCGGAAGGGTGGATGCGGTGACGACCGACGACATCATCCTCTACGGTTTCGTGCGCCAGGAGCCGGATAAGTGGAAGGTCGTCGGGGGCCGCTTCACGGTGGAACCTTATGGTGTCGGGGTGAAGAAGGGCGAGAAGGAGTTATTAGATGTAGTCAACACCGTGATCAAAGAGCTGAAGACCTCCGGACGCTGGAAGGAGATCTACAGGAAGTGGATCCCCAGCGATACAGTCCCCGAGCCGCCGCCGGATGACTGGCGGGCGGTAAGCCAGCCCTGATTCCTCTAAGAGAGGGACCGGGCAAGAGGCCCCTGCGCTATATCCTCTAAGGGACTTCTGGGATGGGTAGGGCCACCAGAGACGGCCCGCCCGTCCCTTTCTCCTCGCGGCCCTTTGGGCCGCGAGGAGAGGGCTTTTCGTCAGGCCGGAGCAATTTGCCAATCGCAATGAGAGATGGACTCCGCATTAGGAGTTTGGGTGCGGGGCTGGAGGCCTTCGGTTCCCCGGCCCAGCCCCCCCAAATATTTCTGTTCGACCGGATGCCAATGAGCACAGCGGAAGTCTGGCATTACCTGCTCCTCGGCTTGTGGACGACCCTGCGGCTTTCTCTGGCCAGCATGGGCGTGGCCCTTGCCCTGGGGACCCTCATTGGGGTCCTGCGCGTAGCGCCGATTGCGATCCTCCGGTGGTTCGCTGCGGGTTACGTTGAATTCTTCCGGGACATCCCCCTGCTTCCGGTGCTGGTTTTTGTCTACAGCGGGCTGCCCAAAGCAGGTCTACGGCTGCCCACTTCCTTCGATAGCGCGGTGGCTGGCCTGGGCGTTTATACCGCGGCTTTTGTGGCTGAGGTGGTGCGCGCGGGCCTCCAGGCGATCCACCGGGGGCAGATCGAGGCGGCGCTCTCCCTGGGGATGTCCTTCCCCCAGATGGTCCGCCTGGTGTTATTGCCTCAGGCTTTTCGCATGATGATCCCCCCTCTGGGCACGGTGTTCATCGCCCTGGTGAAGAACACGTCCATCGCCTCCGCGATCGCGGTTGAAGAATTGCTTTATCAGGCGGAGTTCGTTATCGGCCGCACGTTTGCCGACTGGCCCATGCTGATCGCGTTTTTGCTTTACCTGGTGATCACGGTGCCCTTAAGCGGGATTGTGAATTTGATGGAGCGTCGCTTGCGAATGCTGTTGTGACGCTCCTTCCCGGGAGTTAGGGGATCAGGGGACGGGAAGAGAGGCCAGCTCATCCCGAGGATTGAGGCAGGTCTGATGCAGACTCAAGAGCGGCCCTGGCAGACTTTTCTTGGCGTGGTGATGGTGCTGATCCTGATCCCGCTGGCGTTCCGAATGGAGCCGGCGCGGTTCGAGCCGTTTGCTCGGGTTTCAACCTGGCGCTTCCTGGCCTTAGGGCTTGTGCTCACCCTTGAAGCTTCGGCGATCGCTATCCTGGCCAGCATTCCCCTGGCGATGTTCTTCGCCCTGGCCCGTCACAGCGGCCCCCCATGGTTGCGCTATCCGGTGATCGTCATCGTTGAAGGGATCCGGGCCCTTCCCCTGCTGGGGCTGATGTTCTATCTCTTCCTGCGTCTGAGCGCTCTCGGCCGCCAGATGGGGATCGATGCGCTAACCCGACCGGATGCGGCGGTGATCGCGGCCCTCTGGCTGTATACGGGCGCGGTGAACGGCGAGGCGCTTCGGGCGGCTATCCTGTCGCTGCCTCGGGGGCAATGGGAAGCGGCTCGTTCTCTGGGATTAACCTATGGCCAATCCATGCGGCTGGTGATCCTTCCCCAGGCCTTCCGCCGGGCGCTCCCTCCTCTGATCGCTCAGTTCGCCACTCTGGTTAAGGATACTTCCCTTGGGGCGATCATCGGGTTCATTGAACTTTACCGGCGGGGCGTGATCCTTTTCCAGGGAGAACGCAATCCGATGGAGACCCTTTATGTGGTCTCCATCATTTACTTTCTCGTCAATTACGCTCTGGGTCGTCTGGCTGGCGTGCTCGAGCAGCGATTGGGCCTCAGTCGGGGATAAACGGGTGATGATCGGCCATGCTCCCACCAATCCCCAGGAGGCCAAAACCAAAGGCTTATAGGGCCTTCGAAGTGAAATCCCCGGTTTGGGTTTGGGCCGAACTTTTGGCCGAGTAGGCCTATCTTCCCGCTCCTCACGGCCCAAAGGGCTGTGAGGAGCGGGGAATTGAACTGGGGGTTTGGGGGAGTCGCGCGCCGAAGGCGCGCGACTCCCCCAAGAAATGGGGGGTGGGGCCATTCTACCTCTTCTCGCGAGCCCCGAACTGCGTAACTCCTATTGAATATTTTGGGGTGGACGGAGCCGCCGAAGGCGGTCCCGTCCACCCCAAAAACCCTGCGGGAGCTTTGAACCGAGGGGGGCAGGCTGAGTCATTACGGGCCTGGAAGGCGCGCCTTCCAGGCCCGTAAATTTCTTCTAAAGCCTAAGGGGCCACAGGGAGGTGGAAAGGGCCTGCTCTAATCTCTTCCTTCAGGTTGTTGCGCGCCTTCGGGATTAAAATTCATTACTGGCTATCTGGATTTTAGAGGTCAGGTGGGCTGCCTGGCCTCTCAGGGCCCGTGAAGGGATCGAGCGACCTGTTAAACCCTGTTGAGGAGATCCTCCCGATGGATGATCGCGTGCTGGTTGAGCTGGCCCTTCAAATGCGGGAACGAGCCTATGCCCCCTATTCGGGTTACCGTGTGGGAGCGGCTTTGCTGAGCGCCTCCGGGCATGTGTTCACTGGCTGCAACGTAGAGAACGCTGTTTACCCCCTTGGTTTGTGCGCCGAACGGGTTGCCGTGTTTAAGGCGATCTCGGAAGGGGAACATCGTTTCACCACCATTGCCATCGCCACTGAGAATGGCGGCACGCCCTGTGGCGCATGTCGCCAGGTGCTCTCCGAGTTTGCGCCGGATCTGCGCATCCTGCTGGTGGACGCCCGGGGGGCGGTGCGGGAAACTTCGTTGCGCGCTTTGCTCCCGGAGCCCTTTGGACCGGCAGATCTGAAAGTCGTTCGTCAGCCTACTTAAAAATGGATGCTTGTGACGCTGAGCTGCGGGAAGGGACGATAACCGGATATGGACGGGGAGGCTGCTTCTAATGCTTCGTCCAGATTTGTTTTGAGGATATAAGAGGGTGTAGGCTAATGGCCCCACCCCAAACCCCCAGGGGACCAAAACCAAAGATCAAATCTGGAGGGAGCACTAACTGCTCTCCCCACCTGTACCCGAAAAAGATCGCCGTGATGCGTTTCGAGCGAACTTTCAGAGGAGACCGAAAGGTGTCGGGCATTCGGGGTTGGCCCTCCAGGCGCTTTCCCCTTTGCTGGCTCTGGCTGCTCTGGCTCTTCAGCGCGTTGGGGCTGGGGCTCGGGGCAAGCATGCTGGCTTATCGGCTCGCGTTCCAGGAAGCGCTGCGCGCCTCGTCTTCCGACCTCTCGAGGGGGGAGTCAACTGCTTCTACAGGCATTCTGTCGGAGAACAACACGTTGGCCTTTCCAGAGTGGACCGGAAAAGAGCGGGTGAACATTCTGATCCTGGGGATTGATCAGCGGGAGGGGGAGCCGGGGCCGTGGCGAACGGATACGATCATGGTGGCGACCCTTGATCCGGTGGGGCTCTCCGCCGGGGTGCTGTCGATCCCCCGCGACCTCTGGGTGACGATCCCGGGCTTTGGGGAGAATCGGATCAACACGGCCCATTTCCTGGGAGACGCCTATGGCTACCCTGGCGGGGGGATCGCGCTCGCCCAGGAGACCATCCGGTATAATTTCGGGATCCCCACGACCTATTACGTGCGGGTTAATTTCACCGCTTTTGAGAAGGCGATCGATCTCCTTGGAGGCATCGATCTGTGCGTCCCGGAGACGATCGATGACCCGAAGTACCCGGATGCGCGCTATGGCTATGAACCGTTCCATATCGATGCGGGATGTCAGCATCTCGATGGCCGGACGGCGTTGAAATACGCGCGGACGCGAGCCACTCGCGGGGGGGATTTCGACCGGATGCGCCGGCAACAGCAGGTGATCCGGGCGATCCGGGAGCGAGTGTTGCGGTTGAATATGCTGCCCAACCTGATCGCCCGCGCCCCCGCTTTGTGGGAGACCGTGAAGGACGGCGTGCGCACGAATCTGACGCTGGAGCAGATGATCGCACTGGCACGGCTATCTGCCCGGATCCCTGAGGAGCGGATCCACATGGTGACGATTGGCCCTTCGATGACCCGACCTTACACCACACCGGACGGGGCGGAGGTGCTGGTCCGGATCCCGGAGAAGGTCCGGGAGGCCCTGGCTGAGCTCTTCGGACCTCAGGTGCCCCGCCTGGAAGTCCGGGTGGCCATCCAGAATGGCACCATGCGACCGGGGCTGGCGGCCCGCGTTGCGGAATCTCTCCGGGCCCTGGGGGTGGAGATTGTGGAGGTGGGGAACGCGGATCGCTTCGATTATGCGGAGACCCGGATCCTGATCCGCCCGGAGGCCCGGGAGGCCGGCCATCAGGTGGCGGGGTGGCTGGATCTACCGCTGACATCGGTCCAGGAAGCCCCCGATCTCCGTTGTGCCTGCGATCTGTTGATCCGCCTCGGGGCGGATTTTCCAGAGCGTTGAGGATGATGTTCAGGTCCTCAATGGGGTGAAAGACGAGGAAGGGGAAAGGCCCTGGAGTCTGCTCGAACAGGCAAATCCGGTTTTCAGATCAACCCCAACGGTATCCTGTGGCATCCTGAGACATTTCACGGATCGGAGGACTCGCCATGGATTTCCGCCTGAGCGAGGAGCAGCGGCTGTTCCGTCAGGCCCTCCGGGAGTTTGTCGAGCAGGAACTGAAGCCTCGCGCCCGCCATGTGGATGAGACCGGCGAGTTCAATTGGGAGGCGGTTCGCAAAGGCGTATCGCTGGGCTTGCTGGGGTTGACGGTCCCGGAGAGTTATGGAGGAGCAGGCCTGGACCATGTGAGCGCGGCGATCGCCATTGAGGAGATCGCCCGGGGATGCGGCTCGACGGCCCTCTCTCTGGCCGCTCACAACGGCCTGGGCCTTGCGCCGATCGTCCTGTTCGGCAGCGAGGCCCAGAAGCGGCGGTGGCTGCCTGCCCTGACCAGCGGCCGGAACGGGCTGGCCGCTCTGGCCCTGACCGAGCCTCATTGCGGCAGCGACCTGGGGGCGATCCGCACCACGGCCGTTCGCGATGGGGACGAATGGGTGATCACGGGCCAGAAGATGTGGTGCACGAACGCGGGCATCGCGGAGATCATCGTGACCCTCTGCCGCACGGATCCGGAGGCCGGAAAGCGGGGCCTCAGCCTGATCATCGTGCCCACGGATGCCCCAGGGGTTTCCATTGCCCCCCCGGAGAAGAAGATGGGCCTCCACGGATCTCCCACCCATGCGGTGACGTTCGATCACGTTCGCGTGCCGATGGATCACCTGCTGGGAGAACCGGGCCGCGGCCTGCCGTATGCCCTGCAGGTACTGGATGGCGGACGCATCGGCATTGGGGCCCTCTCCGTCGGGCTGGCTCAGGCGGCCTTCGAAGAAGCGGTGCGATATGCGAAGGAACGGACCGCCTTCGGCCAGCCCATCGCGGCTTACCAGGCGATTCAGTGGATGCTGGCTGATGCGGCGATGGAGATCGAGGCAGCGCGGCTCCTGGTGTATCGGGCGGCATGGCTGCGGGATCAGGGGCTCCCTTACACCCAGGCGGCGGCCATGGCGAAGCTGTTCGCCAGCGAGATGGCGGAGCGGGTGACCCGTAATGCCATTCAGATCCACGGGGGCTACGGTTACAGTCGGGAGTTCCCGGTGGAGCGCCTCTACCGGGATGCCCGGTTGATGACCATCGGGGAGGGCACCAGCGAGATCCAGCGCCTGGTCATCGCCCGTCACATTTTGGGGATGGTGAAAGCAGAGCTGCTCCCTCCGGATGTGGTTTAGTTCTGCTCTGTGGCGATTTTGGCGGTGCCTGTTCAGGTTCAGCGTTTTGCCCCTCCCCGCGTCGCTTCTCAGCGTGGGGAGGGGGGAGAAAGGGGGGTGGGGCCATTCCGTCCCACCTTTAGAGCTTTCAACTGCGTAGCTCCTATAAAATTCAGGGGGTGGGGCGGCCAGCTTTGCTCGCCGCCCCACTATCCGAACTTTAATTTCCCTCCTCCCCGCGGCCCGAAGGGCCGCGGGGAGGAGGGAAAGAGAGCCAACTGCGTAACTCTCAACGGATTCAACCTATAGGCTCAGGAGGCGAGATGGCCATCGAGCGGGTCCAACAGGTGGAGATCCAGGAGGAAGTGCAGCAGGCCTACCTCTCTTATGCCATGAGTGTGATTGTGGCGCGGGCGCTGCCGGATGTGCGGGATGGGCTGAAGCCGGTGCAGCGCCGCATCCTGTATGTGATGCACGAGATGGGGCTGCATCCCAACGCCCCTTACAAGAAGTCGGCCCGGATTGTGGGGGAGGTGCTGGGGAAGTTCCACCCCCACGGGGATATGGCGGTGTATGAGGCCCTGGCCCGGATGGCCCAGGATTTCACCATGCGCTACCCCCTGGTGGACGGGCAGGGGAATTTCGGGTCGGTGGATGGGGATCCGCCGGCGGCGATGCGCTACACGGAGGCGCGGCTGACGGCGATGGCGGAGGAGCTGCTGGCCGATCTGGAGAAGGAGACGGTGGATTGGGTGGACAACTTTGATGGTTCGCTGCGGGAGCCGGTGGTGCTGCCGGCGAAGGCGCCGCAGCTGCTGATCAACGGGGCCTCGGGGATCGCCGTGGGGATGGCCACCAGCATCCCCCCCCACAACCTCGCCGAAGTCTGCGACGCCCTGTGCTACATGATCGACAACTGGGGCCGCCTGGATCGCATTACCGTTGATGATTTGATGGCCTTCATTAAAGGTCCGGATTTCCCAACCGGTGGGGTGGTTTTCCGTTATGCGGATGATGGCGAGACCGACGCCGTGCGAGCGGCTTACGCAGTCGGGAAGGGGCAGTTTATCGTCCAGGCGCGTGCCCACATTGAGGAGGCGGAACGGGGAAAGGTTCGCATCGTGGTGACGGAGCTGCCCTATCAGGTGAACAAGGCGGCTCTCATCGAGCGGATCGCTGAACTGGTCCGCGAGGGACGGATCGAGGGGATCACGGATCTGCGCGATGAATCCGACCGGCGGGGGATGCGGCTGGTCATCGAGGTGGCCCGAACCGCCGATCCACGGGAGGTGCTGGCGGCCCTCTACAAACACACGCCGATGCAGACCACCTTCGGCGTCCAGATGCTGGCCCTGGTGGATGGGGAGCCGCGCTTGCTTCCTCTGAAGAAAGTCCTCCAGCTCTTCCTGGAGCATCGCCAGCAGGTGATCCGCCGTCGCAGCGAATATGAGCTGGCCCGGGCCCGGGAGCGCGCCCATATCCTGGAAGGGTTGCTGACCGCCCTGGCCCATCTCGATGAGGTGATCGCCCTGATCCGGCGATCGAAGGATGCGGAGGAAGCGAAGGCGGGCCTGATGCGGCGCTATCGACTAACGGAGGTCCAGGCGCTGGCCATTCTGGAGATGCCCCTGCGGCGGCTGGCGCGGCTGGAACGGGAGAAGATCGAGGCTGAATATAAGGAGAAGCAACGCCGGATCCGGGAGCTGGAGGACCTGCTGGCCCATCCGAAGAAGATCCTATCGGTGATCCGGGAGGAGCTCCAGGAGCTCAAAGCGAAATACGGAGACGCGCGGCGGACGTTCATCGCGGACCGGGCGCGCGGTGCCCTCACGGTGGAGGACCTTATGCCGGATCAGCCGGTCTGGGTGGCGATCACGGCCGGTGGCCGGATGGTCCGAACGCCGTTGCGAGGCGGGCCGGCATGGCCTCATGGGGACCGACCGGTGGCGCTGGTGCGGGGGAGCACCCGTGGCGCAGTGGTCCTCTTCACCAACCGGGGGACGGCGGCGGTTGTGGCCGTGCATCGGATCCCGGAGGGCGAGGAAGGGATCCCGATTCCGGATCTGATCGCTCTCCCGGAGGATGAAACCGTAGTGGCTGCGCTGCCCATGCCGGGACGGATCGATGCGAACGGGGCAGGCCCTTATGTGTTCCTCGTGACCCGGAATGCGATGTGCAAGCGGGTGGCCTGGGCAGACCTGAACCGCCCCGGTGCCTTCTCAGTGATGGGAGTTGCAGAGGAGGACGAGCTGGTAGCGGCCTTCACCACCTACGGGGACGGGGAGATCCTTCTGGCCACCGCGGCAGGCCAGGCCATTCGATTCGCAGAGGAAGAGGTGCGGGTAATGGGTTTAAGCGCCGCCGGGGTGCTGGGCATTAAACTGGGTGAGAAGGATCAGGTGATCGGGGCGACTCTGGTGAAGCCCCAGGGGGCCATCGTCATCGGGACGGCCCAGGGCTTTATGAAGCGCACGGCGGCGAAGGAATATCCACGACAAGGCCGGTATGGCGTGGGCGTGCAGACAGCGACGATTTCGGCAAAGACCGGGCCCGTGGTTGGGGTCGCCGCGGTGGAAGAGGATGAGACCCTGTGGGTGGTGGGCAGCCGGGGGACGGTGAAAGCCGTGAAGGTGAAGGATCTCCCTCGGGTCGGTCGGGCGCGGCCCGGGACAGCTGTGGTCAGTCTGAAGAACAACGAGACGGTGATCCGTGTGATCGCCCCGGCGCTCTACGAAAAAAAGTTGGGCGGGCGGAACGGCCAAAAGGAGCGCCGGGCTAAGAACAGCCGATAGAGCTGGATAGGCGCCTATCGGCCTCCCCTGGCTAAAGGTCAACCGCATAAGCGCCCGGATAGCGATTTGTGTCTGGAGCGATGATCGATGAGTCTCTGGCTTCTGGGAACCTCGGGCGCTGTGCCAGATCCCCGGCGGGACTACGTCAGTCTGGTCGTGGAGGACGCAGGCCGCCTGATTCTGATCGAGGCAGGCGGATCCCCGTTCCATCGCCTGGGTCGTATGGGCCTGGACCCCATGCGTCTGGAGGGGGTTTTCCTCTCCCATCGTCATCCGGATCATCTCAGCGGGCTGCCGGTGCTTCTGATGGGATTATGGCTGCAACGGCGAGCCCGGCCGCTCTGGATCGCCGGCCCGGAGGATACGCTGGAGCGGGCCCGCGCGTTGCTGGAGCTGTTCGAGTGGCGGTCCTGGAACGGAATGTTCCCGGTGAACTGGCGACCGATCCCCCTGGAGCCCGGGGCAGTGGTGGAAACGACCGGAGGGATCCGTTTGATCACCGCCCCCGTTTCCCATAGCGTCCCCACCCTGGCCATACGGATCGAGCTCCTGGAGGGAGTAGCGGTCTACTCCGCGGACACGGAGCCCTGTCCGGAGCTGATTCGCCTGGCCCGCGGCGCAGATGTCCTGATCCACGAGGCAACGGGTTCATATCCAGGCCATACTCCTCCAGAAAGGGCTGGATGGGTTGCAAGGGAAGCGAGCGTGCGGCGGCTGGTTCTGGTGCATGTGCCGCCGGAGGTCGATGAGGAGGAATGGAAGACGCGCGCCCGGGAGGCCTTTGAGGGTCCGGTTGAGATCGGATGGGATGGCATGCGGGTTCTGTGACCCGGCGTGCTAACCCCCCAATTCCCCTGAGGAGATCGCAATGGAGCTTGACCCTGAAGATGTCCGCCCGCTATATGCGGATCGCGATCCGGTCCATGATTTCGAACATATCCTGCGAGTCATGCATCTGGCCGAACGGATCGCCTGTATCGAGGGGGCAGATCGAGCAGTGGTACGGGCGGCCGCGTTGCTTCACGATGTATGTCGTGAGGAAGATCACGCCGTCGCCTCCGCGGCCTTCGCCCGTCGGTGGCTGGCAGACCGAGGGGCATCTCCCGAGTTCATCGAGGCTGTCGCTCACGCCATCGAAGTTCATCGGTTCCGAGAGCCCCGCGTCGCCCGCACGCTGGAGGCCCGTGTGCTCTTCGACGCCGATAAGCTGGATGCCATGGGGATCATCGGCCTGGCCCGTCTCTTCGCCTACAGCGGTGTCCACCGATATCCGCTCTGGAGGGCGATTGGGGAAGAGGAGACGGACGCAGACTCCGCCGCCCATGAGTTCTTCCGCAAGATCCGCTTCCTGCCTGAGCGGATGCAGACAGAGACCGGACGGCGATGGGCGGAAGTCCGTCTGGCCCGAATGCGCCAGGCCATCGAGTGGCTGGAGACAGAAATCCGTGGGGAGGATCTCGAAGGCTGGTAAGATCCGACGGACGCTTTCGCCCCATCCTCCTTCGGTCCAGAGAGCGGTGGAGAGGACGGGGAAGATTTGGGGGCCCTACCTCAAGGTTTGAGTTCCTTCCCTGGATGATTTGACAAGCTTTCTTCGGGTTGCCTATATTGATCATGCTGGAACTAAAACCCCGCTGGCCTGAACCGGCGGGGTTTTCTATGATGGTTCCTCTCCGGAGGGCTGGCTCTCTGAAGAATCGGGAGCACGCCTTCGGGGTTCCGCCCGCCGCCGGCAGCCTGTTTGCTTGACCTCATTCGACAGGTGATATACCATCGGGCCGGCGTTCGTGATCCCTGAGGGGTTACGCCGTTGATCTTCTCGCTCGGTTTTTTTCAGGCTGGGGGAAAGGGCCTCGATCTTCCCCCGATAAAGGCCAACGCGCTCTGTTGTGAACAGAAGTAGTTCTGGGATTTCTGTGTGGGGTGGGCCGCGTAAGCAGCCCACCCCGTGCAGAAAATCTTCCTTTTCGCGATAAAGCAAGGCCAACGGCGTAAATCCTGAACGAGTCATCCTGGGCTGGGGTGAGGCCTTATGATCGAAGCGGAGGGATTGACCAAGATCTATGGCAACCAGGTGGTGGCCATTGAGGACGTGACGTTCCGGGTCGAGCGGGGCCAGATTGTGGGTTTCCTGGGCCCGAACGGCGCCGGGAAGACCACGACGATGCGCATCCTCACCGGCTATATGCCGCCCACCCGGGGCCGTGCCCGGATCGCCGGTTATGACACCGTTCTTCAATCTCTGGAAGCGCGTCGTCATATCGGTTACCTGCCGGAGACCGTGCCGCTCTACCCGGAGATGAGCGTGCGCGCGTATCTGAGCTTCATGGCGGAGATCCGGGGTGTGCCGAACCGGAAAGCAGCGGTCGAACGGGCCATGGCCCTCACGGGTCTGGAGGATCAGGCCGACGCGTTGATCGGGAAGCTCTCCAAGGGATACCGCCAGCGGGTCGGGCTGGCTCAGGCTATCCTGCACAACCCGGACGTCCTGATCCTGGACGAGCCTACCATTGGTCTGGATCCCCGGCAGGTGAGAGAGGTCCGTGATCTGATCCAGGAGCTGGGGAAAACCCACACCATCCTTCTCTCCACGCATATCCTGGCGGAGGTCCAGCAGATCTGCGATCGGGTTCTGATCATCCACCGGGGGCGGATCCGGGCGGATATGACCCTGGGCGAGGCCCTGCGCAGCCGGCGCCCGGATCGTATCTTCCTGCGGGTGGAGGGGGGTGACCGCCAGGTTACAGAAATCCTGAGCGCGCTGCCCGGGGTGCGTCGTGTGGAACGGCTGGAGTCCGGGGTCTATGAGATCGAGGTGGCCGACAGCGCTAAAGAGGATCCCAGCCCAACTATTGCTGAGACGGTAATGCGCCAGGGCTGGCGGCTATTAGAGCTTCGTCCAGTGGGCCTCACGCTGGAAGACCTCTTCCTCCAGGTAACTGCTCAGGATTGAGGAGGTTATTCCCATGCGGAACCTGTGGGCGATCGCCCGTCGCGAGCTGGGGGCCTATTTTGTTTCCCCGATCGCTTATCTGGTCGGGGCGGCGTTCCTGGCCATGATGGGCTTCTTCTTTTACACCGACGTGATCTTCACCGTCCTCAGCCGTTCTGAGCCGACCATGCGCTATATCTTCGGGGTGATGACCACCATCCTGCTTTTCGTGGCCCCCGTGCTGACCATGCGCCTGCTGGCGGAGGAGCAGCGGCTGGGGACCCTGGAGCTGCTGCTGACGGCGCCGGTTCAGGATTGGGAGGTGGTGTTGGGGAAGTATCTGGCGGCGCTGGTGCTTTACCTGGGGCTTCTAACGGCTACCGGCATCTATCCACTCCTGCTCTTCTGGATGGGCGGTAACCCCGACATCGGGCCCATCCTCTCGGGCTATCTGGGGATGTTCCTGTTCGGCGCCGCGCTTCTTTCCATCGGCCTGTTCTCCTCTTCCCTTTCCCAGAACCAGGTGGTAGCGGCCGTGGTGGGGATCGGCCTGGTGATCCTGCTGGCGGTGGCCAGCCTGCCTGCCGATGGGATCACGAATCCCACGCTGCAGCAGATCCTCAACCACATCGATCTGCGCAATCACCTGATGAACTTCCGCCGCGGCCTCATCGACACCACGGACGTGGTGTATTACCTCAGCGTCATCGCGTCCTTCCTTTTCCTCACCGTTCAGATCCTGAACTCGCGGAGGTGGCGATGAACCTGGCCCGGCCGTCCGAATCGATCCTCCGGGCGCTGTGGGGGCTGGCCCTCCTGGCCCTCGTCGCCGCCGGGGTGGCGTGGGTGATCGAGGGGCGGTTCGGAGCGCCCGGCGTGATCGCCCTGATCCTGGCGGTCCTTCTGGGCGGTGTCGCGATTTATCTTGCCCCGGAGCAGATCCGCACATGGATCAGCGGGCGTCCCTTTGCGTTCGGGGCCAACGCCATCCTGGCCAGCGCCGCCTTTATCGGTATTATGGTCCTGCTCAACGTCCTGGCGACCCGCCATGCCCAGCGCTGGGATCTGACAGCGGAAAAGCGCTTTTCCCTGTCCCCTCAGACGTTGCAGATTCTGCAAAGCCTTCCTGAGCCGGTAGAGGCCCTGGCTTTCTTTTCCCAGAATTTCCAGTTCGCGCGCCAGGATGCGGAGGACCTGCTGGATCAGTATCGGCATTACAGCAACGGCAGGTTCTCTTACCGGTTCATCGATCCGGTGGCCCAGGCTTCCATGGCCCGGCAATGGGGCGTGACCCGGGATGGAACGATCCTTTTCGTTATGAAGGATCGCCGACAGGAAGTCACGCTCTATAATGAGCAGGAGTTCACCTCGGCGCTGGTGAAGCTGATTCGCACCACCCAGCCAAAGATCTATTTCCTCACCGGCCATGGGGAGCGGGATATCCATGAAGAGGGAGACAACGGCTACGCTCAGGTCCGGCGGGCGCTGGAGCGGGAGGGCTACCAGGTCGAGGCCCTGAATCTGGCGGTGACCTCTACGGTCCCGGCGGATGCAGCGGTGATCGTCCTGGCCGGGCCCACGCGGCCGTTGCTGGATCGGGAGATCGAGGCGCTGAAGGGTTATCTGAACGCCGGAGGCCGGATGCTGGTCGCCCTCGATCCTTCCCTGCAGATCACCGGCGAAGGCGTGACGGAATCCATCAATCGCGTCCTCGAGGATTGGGGGATTGCCTTTCGGGACGATGTGATCATCGATCCGGTGAGCTCGATGTTCACGGACCCGCTCACGCCGCTTTCCAGCCGTTACGGGTTCAGTTCGATCACGGAGAAATTGAGGGGGATCGCCACCGCCTTCCCGGCCGCGCGATCGATCGAGGAAGTCCGCAGCCAGCCCGAGCGGTTCCGGGTGGTCCGGCTGGTGGAGACCAGCGGTCAGAGCTGGAGCGAAACGGATCTGCCGGGGTTGCGGCAGGCCCTGAATCAGGGGCGTCTGCCCTCGCCGGAAGGAAAGAAGCTGGGCCCGCTGGCCCTGGCCATCACGGCGGAGCAGGTGAACGGGAAGGGGCGGGTGGTCCTCTTTGGGGACGCGGATTTCGCGGCCAATCAAAATGTGGGAGCCAATCTGCCCTTTGCTAACCTGGATCTTTTCGTGAACTCCATCAACTGGTTATCGGAATCCGAAGCGCTCATCGGATTGCGCCAATCCCCCGCCTCCACCGTGCGCGCTCTGAGCGCCACGCCGGCCCAAACCCGCACCGTCTTTACGCTGACGGTGATCGCGATGCCGCTGGCCGTCCTGGCGATCGGCGCGATGATATGGTGGCAACGCCGTTAGGATCCGAGCAATGGCGCGGAGGGAGCTGTCCATGAAACGATGGAGCACGCTGGGCCTGGTAATCGCTTTCCTGATCCTGGCGCTCTTTGTATACTTGGAGCCGAAGATCACGGCCCGCTCGACCCCCACGCCGGAGGGGACGTCCCGAAACCTGTTGGAGATCAGCAGCGCCTCTATCCAGAGAATCCGGGTGATCGATCATTCAAACCGCCTCGAGGCGGAGGCGGAGCGGGATGCCAGCGGACAATGGTTCCTGACGGTGCCGACCCACCATCTGGTCCGCCAGGACGCCCTCGATACCCTGGCTGGGGGACTGGCCACCCTATTTGTGCAGCAGGTGATCTCGGATGTCACCGATCTTTCTGCATATGGATTGGTGACACCGACGTATACCATTGTGATCAGTGCCACGGATCGCGTCTTTACATTGACGGTTGGAAGCCCCACGCCGATTGGGGGCGGGTATTACGTGCGTCGGGAGGGAGACCCGGCGGTTTACGTGGTGGGAACCTTCGCGATCGATGAGGCGAAGAAATTGATCACCCAGCCGCCGCTGGCGACGCCCACGCCCACCCCGACCATCACGCCGACGCCGACGGCGACGCCCACCCCCACGCCCGGGCCGTTGCCAGCGCCGATGGCAACGCCCACCCCCTAACCTGTGGTTATCGAAATCCTGATCCGGAGAGGGAGGAGTGCCTCTTATGCTGGAGGAGATCCAGATTTCGAACATCTCAGCGCTGGACCAGCTCCTCGCCCTGGGACGCTCCCGAGGATATGTGACCTTTGAGGAGATCCTGCAGTTTTTTCCGGAAGCGGAGAACGATCTGGACCGGCTGGATGAGATCTTCGCGGCGCTTCTGGAAGCGGGGATAGACGTCACGGATGCCCCGGAGGAAGAGGGCCCGGGCCTGGAGCTGGAGGAGGAAGAAGAGGAAGAAGCCTGGGCCGAGGAGGGGCTGGAAGAGGCGCTGGAATCCGATGACATCCTTAGCCTCTACTTGAAGGAAGTGGGGCGGATCCCTCTGCTCACGCCGGAGGAGGAGGTGGCCCTCGCCCAGCGGATCGAACGGGGACGTCAGGCGGAGCGCCGCCTGGCCCAGGGGAACCTCTCCCCCGAAGAGCGCCGTCGCCTGGAGGAGATCGCTGCGGACGGCCGGGCCGCTCAGGATCACCTGATCCTGGCGAACACCCGGCTGGTGATCAGTGTGGCGAAGAAATATATGGGTCGGGGCCTCCCTCTCGCGGACCTTATTCAGGAAGGGAACATCGGCCTGATCCGGGCGGTTAAGAAATTTGATTGGCGTCGGGGGCATAAGTTCTCCACATACGCGACGTGGTGGATCCGCCAGGCCGTCACCCGGGCTATCGCCGATCAATCCCGCACCATCCGGGTCCCCGTTCATATGGGGGACCAGATCAACAGGCTGTTGCGCCTGCAACAACAGCTAACTCAGGAGCTCGGCCGCGACCCAACCGCGGAGGAGCTGGCGGAGGCCATGGGGGTTCCGCCCTTCCGGGTCGAGCAGCTATTGCAGATGGCCCGACAGCCGGTATCGCTGGAGACCCCTACGGATGATGAAGAGGAGAGCGTCCTGGGGGATTTCATTGAAGATCGAGGGATGGCCTCGCCTTCCGAGGTGGTCAGTCAACAGATGCTCCGCGAGATCCTGCAGGAAGCCCTGGCCACCCTCTCTCCCCGAGAGATACGTATTCTGAAGCTGCGTTATGGCCTGGTGGATGGGCGGACTTATACTCTGGAGGAAGTGGGGCGCAAACTGGGGGTAACCCGGGAACGGGTGCGACAGATCGAGGCCCAGGCGCTCGCCCGGCTGCGCCATCCAGTTTACGCGCGTCGGCTGCGCGAGTTCCTGCGGGAGTGAAGGGTGCGTCCCC
>JAEVEY010000078.1:25766-26965 GCA_016842045.1 Candidatus Thermoflexus sinensis
GGCGGGCCCTGTGCCTGCCCCACGGGGGCGTCCCTGCGTGCAATCCCCCACAACGGGTTACGGATCAGGCCACGACCTCCCGGAGCGCCTGGTGCAGATCCACCGTCATGGGCCCGCCGCTCCCCCCGCGGCGGATGGCGATGATCTCCGCCATGATTGAGACGGCGATCTCCTCAGGCGTCTCCGCGTTGAGCTCGAGCCCCACCGGCGATCGGACCCGGGCCAGCCGCTCCAGCGGAATGCCCTTCTCGTGCAGGACCTTAGCCGTGAGCAGCCAGCGGCGCCTCGAGCCGATCACGCCGATGTAGGGGGCCGGGGTATCCAGGATCAGCGGGAGGATCCGCACGTCCAGGGGGTGGTTGCGGGTGGTAAGGACGATGTAGGTCTGGGCGTGGATAGGGGCTCCGGGGAGCACTTCCTCCGGCGGGCCGGCCAGGAAGCCATCCGCCTCGGGGATCCACTCCGGCGTGCAGAACTCCGGGCGGTCATCGCTGACCAGCACCCGGAAGCCCAGCCATTTGGCGAGATGGGCCAGAGCCCGGCCGACATGCCCCGCCCCGATGATCAGGATCGTCGGAGGCGGAAGCAGGGGTTCGATGAAGATCTCCATCTCTCCCCCACAAACACCCGGGTCGCCCTGTTGGGGATCGGAGAGGGTGTAGCGGACCAGACGGGGATAGCCCTCCTGAAGCGCCTGGAGGGCCTCCCGGATCACCCGGGCTTCCATCTCCCCACCACCGATCGTTCCCCGGATCCGGCCATCCGGATACACCAGCATCTTGGCGGCCTCGTGGCGGGGCACCGAACCCCGCGCCCGGATCACGGTGCATAAAGCCACCGGACGATTTTCTTCGCAGGCCCGGAGCACCTCACGGTATAGATCCCACATGGTGACCCTCCACCCGGTCGCGGTTGATTCATCTTCCATTAGGACTTACGCAGTTCGTTTCCCATGGGGGCAAGGATTTTTCTCCCCCCTCCCCACGGCCCTTGGGGCCGTGGGGAGGGGGGAGAAAGGGGGGTGGGGCCATTCCGTCCCACCTTTAGAGCTTTCAACTGCGTAACTCCTACTTCCATTTTAAACCTCGGAACCGAGCATGCCGCGGGCGTCACCTTCAGGGCCTCTCGCAACCGTTTGGGCAAAGGTGGGTTGAAACGGCGCGCCGGGTCGTCTGGGTCCCGCACGGGCTTATGCATCA
>JAEVEY010000179.1 GCA_016842045.1 Candidatus Thermoflexus sinensis
GGAAGCCCCCGAGACGGAACCCATGCTTCTCCGCCAGCCGGGCGATCTCCTCCACTTTCTCCATGCGGAGCTTCCGCCCCAGGGTATACGATTCATACCGCCCCTCCAGGGCCAGGATCATGGTCTCCGCCATGCACGCGTAGGCCATGCGGGGCGGGAACCCGAAATCGAACCCGAAATCCACTTCGCCGGGAACCTCCACCATCCCCCCGTCAATCACCAGCACATCATCCCGCTGCGCGGCCACTGCCTGAGAGACGTCCCGGGGAAGGGCGACATCGTAAACCACTGCCCCCGGTTTCAGATGCTCGGGCCGGATGATGGCCTCCAGGGCGCTGCTCACCGCGAGGATGAGATCCGCATCCCGGATCGCTTCGACATCCGTGGCGACCTTCACCTCCGCGCCCTCCGCTTCCACCTCCGCCCGGACTCGAAGCAGGCGCTCCGGGCGGCGGCCCACCAGAATCACCCGCGGGACCTCCCGGGCCAGCAGCCGGGCGGCGATCCGCCCGATGGCGCCGGTCGCCCCCACTACTGCCCCCGTGGCTTCCGTCAGCGCGATCCCCATCCGTCGGGCCGCTTCGCGGAGCGCCTGCACCGCGACGGCCACCGTATAGCTATCCCCGGTCGTCACCGGGATGCGCAGATGCTTCGCGATCGTGACCCCGGCATCGCCCACCACGGAGGTGAAGGCCCCCAGCCCCAGGATCCGGGCGCCCAGCCGCTCCGCCAGCCGCCCCGTTTCGATAATCTTGCGATACACCCGTTCGGGCGGCATCGAAAGCATCCGCTGCGGGGTCAGCGGGCAGGCCACCAGCCATCCCTCAATCTCTTTGCCGGTCGCCCGGGAGCGGACGCCCGTGATATGGGAAATGTAAACCGGGGGAAAATAGGCGGAGAAGAAGTGGATCGCCGCCACGGGCAACAGGCGGCCCAGGCGAGGGAATTTGCGCTGCACATCCCGCTTCGGATCGATCGGATGAATGATGAAGGCAAAGTTATCCATCCTGCAGCCGCCCCGCGGTTCCTGCCCAGCGCTCACAGGGCCATCCCGGAGGAAATTTCCACTTCCTCCCGCGGATATAGCCGCGGGTACAGGGCCGCCCCGCCCGGGATCCGCAGATGATCGCTGTCTTCGTAATACACGTTCCGGGTAATCACATGATGATCGGAGGTGGCGAAGAGGACCACATCGGATTCGATCATGCGGGCGGGGTAGATCACCAGGCCGGACCCCAGACGGCAGTGATGTCCCACGCAGCCCCCCAGGACCGGCATCCCGGCCTCCACCAGCTCGCCCCGGAAATGGGTGCGGATGGGCTTGGGGAGCAGATTGAAATCCGTGAAGGTGGTCCCCGCGCCGATGAACGTGTCACGGCCCACCACGCACAGCTGCAGGCAGGTGTTCTGGGCCACCATCGAATGCTCCATCATCGTGGTCATGAAGAGGGCCGCCCGGAAGGGGAGGAAACAGCCATCGCCGACCACGCTCAGCAACACCTGAACTCCCTGCCCGATGTTGACGTTGCTGCCGATGATGCTGTTCGCGATGACGGCCCCGGCCCCGATGGTCACATTGTCCCCAATGATCGTCGGCCCCTGCAGGATCGCCGTGGGATCGATCTGAACGTTGCGCCCGATGCGGATCAGGGCCGAGGAGGAAAGGACCTGGCGCCGCTCCAGCATCGCCCGCCAGAGGATGCGGAGCTTGACGTCCAGACGCTGGATCTGGGCCTCCATCCGCGCGCCCTCGGCGAAGATCCCGAAGGGGGAATTGGCCATGAAGATGTGAACCCAGTGCTCGATCGAGAGGAAAGCCCGCAGAGGCACCCAGAACGTGAGGTCCCCCTGGTTCGGCGCCATGTAGCGGGGCACCCGATAGTAGCCGATCTCCCGGGCCAGGGTTTCGATGACCAGGGGGCGCGCGTAAGGCTCTTTCCCATAGGGGAAATACCACATATCGGCAACGTAAACATCCCCTTCTCTCCGGATCCCTCGCTGGAGGGGAAGCGCATGATGGACGATCGCTGGATCGTTCAGGGCGAAGGCCACCCGGCAGGCTTTCCCCAACCGCCGCGCCCGTTCCAGAAACGTGCGGAGAAACGGCTCATCGAAAAACAGATTATCCCGATAGACGAGGGTCGGCACCCGATCGTCCGGGATCTCATCCAGGGAATCGACCTCAAGCTCCTCGTCGCAGTAAGGAGCCAGAAGGTCCCGCTGGTGGAGCCAGAGCGGCTTGTTCATGACCATCAGGTCCCGCGCCGGCTCATTGAAGGGCGGGATCAAACGGCGATCCCGAAGGATGACCTTCCGGAGCTTGCTGCCCATCCCGGTCTTCCCCTCTATCCGGATCGAAGTGGAAGGGATCCCTGATCACCATTCCGAATCATCCGACAGCAGAAACTCCGCCAGGGCCTGCCGGAAGCGCTCCGGCTCGTCCAGCATCGGGAAATGGCCCGCCTCCGGCATCCAGAAGATCCTTGCCCGGGGCGCCTCCCGCGCCAGGAGGGAGGCCTGGTTCGGATTCACGATATTATCGCGGGCGCCATAGATCCCCAGGACGGGAGGGCGCAGCTGAGGGAGCAGCGGGCGGAGATCGGTGCGGTGGAGGCTGCCAATGCTCTGGAAGAAGGAGCGCAGCGTGGTGCGGGAGAGATCCCGCTCCCACATCTGATACCACGTCCGCCAGGCCCGGGTGATGGTTGGCGAGGCGAGATACGTTCCCGCTTTCACCACGGCCGGGAACGTATACGCCAGGAAAGCCCAGAAAGGCTGTCCCGCCATCTTAAGGAAGAAATTTAGAGAAGTCCCCACGATGGGGGAACCCACCACCGCCACCCGCGTCACCCGGTCCGGATGCGCAAGGGCCACCCCCAGGGCCACCGTCCCTCCCATGGAGTGGCCCACCAGCGCTGCTGAGGCGATCCCCAGGCGGTCCATGAACTGGACCACAAGGGCAATGAAGTCAGGGACGGTAAAGCTGGCCCGTTTGCGATCGGACTCCCCGAACCCCCAGAAATCCACCGCGTAAGAGCGACAATGGGCGGCCAGGGCGTTCATGGTGTCGATCCAGTAAGCCCATGATCCCAGCCACCCGTGGAGGAAGATCACGGGCCGCCCTCGCCCCATCGCCTCATAATGGACGATGCCTTGCTCGGTGACAATTGAGCTCATATCCGTTACAAACAGAGGTCGTTCCGGGATTTCTGTATGGGGGACGCTTACGCGGCCCGCCCCACACAGAAAATCTTAGATTCGTAGCTTGCGTTCGTAATGGGTTTTAAACAGCGGCTTCGTCGCCATCGCAAAACCTGTGAGAAGGCCCCGGAGGTGGAGGACGCCCTCCCTTTTCGGATCACCGCTGGGAAGCCGAAAGCTCCTCGAGGATCGAGTAGAGCAGCTCCAGGACCACGGTTTTCACGCTGTCGCGCCGGGTGGCGACGCACGGCAGCACCTTGACCCGACCATCCAGGCGCAACGCAATCCGAAGATCCTCCGGGTCCCAGGCGTCCTCCAGGTCCTGCTTGTTGGCGGCGACCACAAAGGGGGTTTGCGCGTAGCGGCGGAAGGTGTCAAGGATGTTGCGAGCCTCACGGAACGTCTCGGGTCTCGTGCTGTCAACCATCACGATGAATCCCAGCATCCCCTCTGCCAGGATCTCCCACATGAAATCAAACCGCCGCTGGCCCGGCGTCCCGAACAGATACAGCACCAGATCCTTATCAATCGTGATCCGCCCGAAATCCATCGCCACCGTGGTCTGATCCTTGATGGCCCGCTCCGCGGCCGTGGAGATCCGTCGTTCCGTGGAGACCACCTCGATCTCACTGATGGTGCGGATAAACTGGGTTTTCCCCGAGGCGAAGGGCCCGGTCACCACGATTTTCACCGCCTGCATGGGTTGGCTGTCCTCCTGAGAGATCTATCGGAAAAGGTCCTGACACCCACGCCCCGCTTTCTTCGCCTCCTTCTCAGGGACCGAAGGAGATCGCTCAGCTGGTCGAAAAATCCGGGATGCTACAGCCGACGGAAGTAATTGATCAGCTTCTCGACCACGGAGCGCGAGACCCCGCTCCCGGGCCCGCGGGCCGGCACGCCGGGCGGCGGGGTGGCCGGCGGCGGGGCTCCCAGCTCGATCAGCCCGGCCTGAAGGAGCCCATAAATGATGCGCCGGATCTGGATCTCATCCATGTTCAGGCGGCGCATGATCTGCTCAATGGTGTTCCGGCCGTTGACCTGGCTGATCACCCGCCACTCCTCCGTGCTCAACTGCACCTTGCGAATGGCCTCCGGGCGGCTGGTCAGCCGAACCGGGATATCAAGATCCGGGAGCTCCTCTTTCAAGCGCTCCACCTCCCGGAGACGCCGGGCTCCCTCCATGATGATGTTCTCCAGATCCATGGGGACCGGAATGCGATTTTGTAGCGCCTGAAGATCCGGCTCGAAGCGGAAAACCCCTTCGTTCCAGGAAAACAGCCGGTAAACCACATCCAGCATCTGAGCCCGCAGGCTGTTCAGGATATCCTGCTGGGTCACGTACCCCGCCTCGATCAGCTTGAGACCCAGCACTTTATCATCCTGGAGGTGGGTAAGGTCGAACGCCTTCAGCTGCTCCGGCCGGATCTTGCCGGCCCGGATCAGGACATCCGCCAGGCGTCCATCCTGGCGATCCAGCGCCGCATAGATCAGCTTGCCATCTTTAAAACAGAGGCGGGCAGTGCCGTTCCGGCTCTCCACGGTCAGGGTCCCGGTCTTCCGGGCCAGGTGGATCAGATTGAGCAGCTGGGTGGTATTGAAATCCCGGAGGTTACCCTTCAACGCCATTCAGAATCCTCCCCGATGAACGTCGAAACAGCATACAGACTGGTTGCGGGTTTTCGCGGCTGGGCAGGCCATCTTCAACGGCCTCCCGGGATTCCACCCCCTTACACTACTCCCGATGGATTGTTGAGGCCGGGGTTTCTGCTGATCCGAGCACCTGATCGGCCAGCCGCGGGAGAATCTCCGCGACATCGCCGCGGATCCGGAGATCGGCATAGCGATCCGCAGCGGTCGGGGAAAGGTTGATGATGATCAGACGGGCGCCATGCTCTTTCGCCAGGATCGGCAAATCCCCGGCGGGGGCAACCTCCAGCGAGGAGCCGGCCACCAGGAACACATCTGCCCGCCGGGCCTCCTGCTGGGCGGCCAGGAACGCCCGGACCGGCAACTGCTCTCCGAACAGGACGATGTCCGGCTTCAGCACCCCTCCACATTGCTCACAGCGAGGGATCGTCCCATCCCGCAGGAAGGCTTCCAGATGAGGCTCTGCAGGAACCTTGCGATAGCAGCGGATACAGGTGGCCTCCCGGAGATGACCGTGCACCTCGATCACATTGCGGGAGCCGGCTTTCTGATGGAGCTCATCGATGTTCTGGGTGATCAGCACCTTCAGGATGCCGGCCGCCTCCAGACGGGCCAGGGCATAGTGGGCAGGGTTCGGTCGAGCTTCCCGGATCATGCGGGCCAGCGGGCGCACCCACTCGAAGAACGCTTCAGGACGACGGGAAAAGGCCCAGATCGAAGCCACCTCCATCGGATCGTAGATCGTCCACAACCCCGAGCCCTCGCTCCGGAAATCCGGGATCCCGGACGGCGTGCTGATCCCTGCCCCGGTCAGGGCAACCAGATACTGAGAGCGCCGGATCAGCTCAGCGGCACGGATCAACTCATCGTGCATTCCAGATGTCCCCTCGGTTCGGGAACTATACGGCAAAAGAACATTGAAGGCGGACGAGGCGTTGGGGCAGCCCTACCCAGCCCCCAACCCTTCGGTGCATGGGGCGGCGCGCCAGCCCCCAGGCAAAATCATACCCTGCCGCCTCGCATTGCGGGAAGGAGAGGCGGGCACGATCCCCCAGCCTTATCATAGCGCAACGGATGACTCGAGCGCTTCGCTCCGGTATGAGGAGGGGATTCAGGCGGCCACGCTCCGCTTCAATGGCCCTCCCGGACCTGAAAGGCCTCTCGTCGGAAGGAGGCAACCCGCCCCTCGGATTTTGGGAAGAGCCGGAGCTGCCCAAAGCAGCCCCGTCCACTTCGGAAAGTCCCCCAAAGGACAGGTTATGCTAACTATAATACCGTCCATCGGGTCAGCAAAGCGGCGACCAGGGCCGCCCGCTGGGGAAGGGAGTCGATCTGCACATGCTCGTCCAGGGCATGGGCGCCGTTGCCGACAGCCCCCAGACCGTCCAGCGTGGGGATGCCCAGCGCCGCCGTGAAATTGGCATCGCTCCCCCCTCCGGTTCCCCCTTCCGTAAGCGTCAGCCCCAATTCCGCCGCGATGGCCCGGGCCCGCTCGAAGGTGGCGACCATGAGGGCGTTGCGCTCCATTGGAGGCCGGTTGAATCCACCCCGCACCTCCAGACGGGCTCCGTCCAGGACCGGCCGCAGGTTCCGGAAGGCCCTCTCAATCCGATCCATCTCCCCTCGCGTGGCCACGCGCACATCCACCACCATCTCCGCGTATTCCGGCACCACATTCGGGCGGGTGCCCCCCCGGATCACCCCTACAGTCACGGTGGTGCCCCGTCGGAGATCCGCCAGTCCCCGCACGCGCATGATCTGATACGCCAGCTCCTCAATGGCGTTGACCCCGCGCTGGGGATCTGCCCCGGCATGAGCGGATCGACCATAGGCAACCACCACAAAATCCCCCACCCCTTTCCGGAAGGTCTTCAAGCTTCCATCGGGAAGGGCAGGCTCCAGACAGAGCACCAGATGGCTGCGCCGGGCTTCCGCCTCGATCAGAGGGCGGGAGGTCTCGCTTCCCGTTTCCTCATCGCTGGTGAAGAGCATGCGAATTCGATGGGGAGGGTGAACGTTCAGGGCCTGGAGCCCCCGCAGGGCCCCCAGGAGGATCGCGATCCCGCCTTTCATATCGAAGACTCCCGGGCCGTAGAGCCGCCCATTCTCCTCCCGGATGGGCATCCGGGCCAGGGTTCCCAGGGGCCACACGGTATCCAGGTGACAGAGGGTGAGGATCTGGGTCGAGGCCTCGGGGTCCCCCCAGGTGGCGATCCAGTGATCACCCACGGACTCCTGGGGGATACGCTCCACCCGGGCTCCGAGATCCCGCAGGCGATCCGCCACAAATTCCCCCAGCCGATCGACCGCCGCCTTCTCCGTGGTGGGGGATTCACGAACGGCCAGCTCGCGCAGTAGCGACACCAGCTCCTCCCGAAGCTGGAAGAACCGTTCCATCCAGGTCGTTAACGACGTCATGATCGTTCTCCCGATGAGTCACATGAAGTTAGGGCAGGGGTGAATCAAGCCGCTTCACCATCCCATACCTCCATAGCCCCCTGGAAGTTAAATCACCAGCTGCTCATACAGCCGCTCCAGGCTGAGATCCGGGGAGACCGTCTCCCGGGAGCGAAGCGTCAGCGCGGCCGCCGCCACCCCCAGGCGGACGGCTTCCTCAATCGGGATGCCGTGAAGGAGAGCGAAGATCACCGCTGCTGTGAGGGCGTCCCCGGCCCCGGTGAAATCCACAATCTCGGTCCGCAGGGCCGGGATGTGCCCGCTGAGATCCCCGGCGGCATAGACCAGGCCCAGTTCCGCCATCGTGATAATGGCAATCTGCACTCCCAGCGCAGCGAGATACCGGGCGGCGAAGAGGGCCTCATCCACGGTGGAGACCGGCAGCCCGGTTAACGCCTCGGCCTCCGCCGTGTTGGGGGTCACCAGATAGAGCTCGGGAAGGACCGGCCGGAGGCGCATCGCCAGCGTCGGCGAGGTCGGATCCGCCGCTACCGGGACACCGAAGCGGCGGGCGAGGCGAATCGCCATCCGCAAGGCGGCGGGGGAGAGATTCGCATCCAGCACCACCATAGCCGCTTGCTCAAACAGGGCTCGACGAGCCTGGAGATAGCGTGGCGTGATCGCCTCCAGGATCCCCATATCATCCACAGCGACCACCAGGCTGCCCTGCTCATCCAGGACCGCCAGATAAACTCCGGTTCGCCCCTCGGGAACCACCGTCACATGGGTGACATCCACCCCCGCGCTCCGGGTCCGCTCCAGCACCCAGCGACCCGCTTCATCCTCCCCGACCGCGGAGATCAGGATGACCGGATGGCCCAGGCGGGCCAGATTCTCCGCGATGTTGCGAGCCACGCCGCCCACGCTCCGGCGCACCTGGCCCGGGTTGGTGGCACCCAGCCGGAGCGCCCCGGCCGCATAGCCCTTGAGATCCAGGCCGGCGGCTCCGATCACCAGGACCGGCCGGTCCTCCGGCCCCTCCCCTGCATGCCACATCTTTTACCTCCCTTTGCCCCAGAGCAGTTCTTTCCGATCAGTCCGGAAGCCCCTGCCGCAGGATCCGCAACCAGTTTCCACCCATTACGGCTTCGATATCCGCCCCCGTGAAGCCGGCTTCTCGCAGCGCCTGGGCGATTTTCGGGAGATCGGCCACGGTGTCGAATTCTGCCGGCGCGGACTCCGCTCCGAACCCCCCGTCGAAATCGCTGCCGATCCCGACATGGCGCGCATCCCCCACCCGCTGACAGATGTAATCAATGGCCCGCACCACATCCCACACGGTCACCGCTTCCTTCGGATCCCCTCGCGCCCATCCCTTCTTCAGCATTCGGTTATAAATCACCACCCCGATCACCCCATCCCGCTCGGCCAGAGCCCGGATCATCGCATCGGAAAGCTGCCGATCCCCCGGCACCAGCGCCTGAGGGTTCGAATGGCTGGCGATCACCGGGCCCTCATAGCGGTCCAGGGCCTCGAAGAAACTGCGCTCCGCCATATGGCTGAGGTCGAGAATGAAGGGGAACTCCTGCATCGCCTTCAGGAGGCGACGTCCTTCGTCGGTCAGGGGGCCGGGCTCCCCCGTCCCGCCCGCATAACGCGTGGCTCCCCACGCGAGGCCGAGGATCCGCACCCCTCGCTCATACCAGACTTCCACTTCCTCCGGCCGGCGGATGGGATCTGCGCCCTCCATCAACCGAACGATCCCAATCTTCCGCGGATCCGGATCTGGAAGCGGCTCCTTCCAGGTCTCCAGCACCGCTTCCAGATCCCTCCGGGTATGGATCAGGTGAAAACGGGGATGCTCATCGGCCAGACGCTCATAGTAGTCCAGTTGAGCCATCCCCTCAGCATAGGCCTCCTCTGGCGTGCGATAGACACGCTCCAGCTGGGAACGAGACCGGCGCGCGGGCATCACAAACACCGTTCCGAAGATCACCGCCACCCGGCCCGTCAGCCACTCCGGAAGGCCCAGCATGCAGCGTCCGTTCAGACGAGGGATCTCCGTCCCTTCCTCCCGCTCCCGGGTGACATAAGCGGATTGGGTATAATCCCGTCCGAAGGATCGGGCGTTCCAGGCCAGGTCTTCATGGGCATCGACGATGATCATGGCGTTGGGCGCTCCCTTCCCGGATGTCCGATCGATCCTGCCTCGCTGAGCGTTAAATGTTTCCCTCCTCGAATTGGAGGAACCGCTCACGCCAGGGCTCCGGGATCGGCACAGGGGTCCCCTGCCCATAGTCGTAAGCCACCTGCACCGAACGTCCCAGGGCCATCACCTGGCCGCTGTCGCATCGCTCGATCTTATACAGAAAGATAAAGCTCCGCTGGCGCACTTCGGCGACCCGGATCCAGACCCGGATCGGCATCCCCATCGTGATCGGAGCCCGATACTGACAGGTAGCCTCCGCCACAATCATCCCGAAGGGTTCCAGCGGGGGAGGAAGCTGGGCCAGCTGGCGGATGTAATGGAGGCGCGCCTGCTCAAAGTAAGTGAAATAAACCGCGTTGTTGACATGGCCCATCGCGTCCATATCCCGGAAACGGACCTCGATGGGCACGGCCATGCGGAACGGCAGATCCGGCGGGAACAGCTCCTCCTTCATGGCTCAACCTCGATGAAGCGGAGTTCGTCGGTCTCCAGATCCAGGATGCAGAAGGAACGGCTTTCATGCCGGACCCCTCCCAGGGCGCCCGGGTTGATCACCCGGGTCCGACCGATCCGCTCATCGCGACGCCGATGGGTATGGCCGTGAAAGACATAATCGAATTCCCCCGATGCGATCACCTGCCGCAGGCGCTCCGTGTCATCGCCGTGGAGGATCGCGATCCGACGGCCCGCCACCGTGGTGGTCATTTCATCGCCCAGGAAGGGCTGACGGCCCAGAGCGACCACCGCCGGCTCCAGCGCATCCAGGCGATCCAGGTTGCCGCGGACGAACAGCACATCCCAGCCCTCGAAAAGGGAAACGACCTCCGGCGAGGTCACATCGCCGCAATGGAAGAGACGCTCGACCTGCTCCTGACGGAGGATCTCCAGCGCCCGACGGGTGTTTTCGACATGATCGTGGGTGTCGCTCAGGATCCCAATTCGCATCGATGCCCCTCCGGGTCTGGTTTTCTTCAGGGACGGTATTCGCCCGACGAGGCTGCCGGAAACAGCCTCGCCGATCCCCAAAACCATGGATCACCGTCAGGCCGCCCACTACTGCTTTACCCCGATTTGTTTTGAGGATATGAGATGGTGTGGGCGAATGGCCCCACCCCCCTCTATCCCCCCTCCCCATGGCCCCTGGGGCCGTGGGGAGGGGGGATAAAAGAGATTTTGGGGGGAGCCGGGCACCGAAGGCGCCCGGCTCCCCCCAAACCCCCAGGGGCCAGAATCAAAAATCAAAGCTGGAAGGAGCACTACTGCTTCATCCATTTTGGGTTTGGTTCTCACCACCACAAGGATGGAGCACTACCGTTATGCACTTAAAGCGGCAAGGGCCCGCCGATAAGCCTCCAGGGCCTTCTGGAGCTTCCCGGTCTCCTGATAGGCATCCCCCAGAACCTGCCAGAGCCGCGATTCGTTGGGCCGCAATTGCACCGCCTGCTCCAGGTCGGCGATCACCGCATCGCGCATCGAAGCGACCCGCAGGAGGCGCTGATACTCCCGGAGCGCCCGCGCTGTGTCGCCCAGGTTGAAGAGCAACCGCGCCATCGCCAGCCGGGTCTCATGGTCGCGCGGCTGCTCCTTCAGACGGGCCTCGTATTCCGCCAGAATCCCTAACAGCGGCCCGGCCATCGTTTCCGCGATGGGGACGGCCTGCAGGCGCTCCAGCCAGCGGAGATCCACCGGAGGAAGCGGCTCCGGCACCTTCCCGGCCGGCGGAACGCCCTCATCGACCGCCAGGAGATCCCAGATCGGCGCCGCTGCGGGAGCAGGAGGCAGCGTTTCCGCCATCGGCGCGACTTCCACCTCCGGGATCCTCGCTTCAGGCGCCGCTTCCAGGGCGCTTTCCTCTTCCCGGATCTCCTCCACGGCCGGCGGGGCTTCCGTCGGAAGCTCCATCGGCGCAGCCTCCATGGATGGCTCCTCCGCGGGCGCTTCCTCCGGGAAAAGCCCGATCTCCGCCATCCACTCCGGGGGGATCTCCAGCGGCTGTGCGGCCGCTTCCTCCAGCAACGCCTGGAACTGCGCTTCCTCCGCAGAAGCGGCCTCCAGCGCTTCCTCCGGCGGCTTGAGGGCCAGAAGCCACTCCGGAAGCGCCGCTTCCTCTCCCGCTTCCGCGACTGCCTCTTCCATTTCCTCGCCCGCCGGGATCTCGGGGAGTTCCGGCGAAGGCGGGGCCTCCATGGGTGCCGGCGGCGGAGCCGGCTCGCGCGTTTCCGGCGGGCGGCGGCCGAGGATCTCCGCCATCCGGGCCTCCGCCTCGCGCTCGGCCTGGGCCCGCAACATCTCCTCCTTCCCCTCCGCAATTCGTGCGAGCCAGGCCAGGGCCTCCTCCGGGCTCAGGGACTCAGGAAGCGGGGGAAGCCCGGCCAGCTCCGGGGTCGGGCCTTCGGACGGCCCTTCGGCAGGCTCACCCTCGACCTCGGGGGGAAGTTCGGCTCCAGAAGGGAACGTTTCCTCCGGAACTTCGAAGGGAATTTCGAAGGGCGCCTCCTCCACGCGCCCGATCTCCTCTGGAGGCGTGACGACACCCGCCTCCTCCGTCGGAGGAGATCCTGGGAGCTCCGGGCCCGGAAATCCTTCCTCCTTCCACTCTTCCCATGGGACCTCCGGCAAGGGTGGAAGCTCCTCCTCCGGCGCCCAGGGAGGCGGTTCCGACGGGAGAACGAAATCCTCTTTTAACCATTCCGGCCACTCCACCTCGGCGAGCGGCACCTCAGGGACCGCTTCTTCCGTCACGGAAGGCGCTGGCGCTTCCGCCGCGCGGAGCCACTCAGGCTCCTCCTCCGCTGCGGGCGCTGCTATTTCTTCTTCCGGAGGCGGCGCCACCTCCACCGATCGGAGCCATTCCAGCGGCTCGGCAATCGTCTCCGGCGGCGCTTCCTCGGGGATCTCCGTGGTGGGAAGGGTTTCCGAAACCGACCATCGGATCTCCTCCGGCTCGGCCGGGGCAGGGGCTTCTGCGGAGGGAACAGCCTCGCCCAGGGGGAGGCCCAGGGCCTGCAGCCACTCGGGGATCTCGCCTTCCTCAGCGGGTGGCCGGGCGTAGGCGGGCGTGGGCGGCACATACATCAGCCGTTCGATCCGCACGGAGGCTGGCTGGATCGAGGCGGTGGGGCCAAGGAGATCCGGGACCAGCGCGAGCTCGGGGTCCACCGCCGCCGCGCGTCGGAACAGCTCCCGGGCATCGGCCTCACGGCCGCTGGCCATCCAGAACTCTCCGAGGATCAGGTTGGCCTTCAGGCAGTAGGGCAACTCCTGCAGCAGGCTCTGAGCCGCCCGGGCGGCCTCCAGGCGACGCCCATCTCGCCACAGCACCTCCAGGTAGAGGACCCGCAGATCATAGCGGCGAGGCGCTTCCTGGAGAAGGCTCTCCAGCTCCGCGATGGCCGCGGCGTAAAGATGGCCCCGGGCGTAGAGGCGAGCCAGCGCGCCCCGGGTTAGGGGGAGGAACTCCGGCGGCGCCCCATCCCGGCGGGCGTAAAGCCTGACCAGCTCCTCGCGAATGAACTCATTGTAGGGGAGAATCTCGTAGGCTCGCTCCATCTGCCAGGCGGCCTCGGCGATCTTCCCCTGCCGCTCATAGAGCACACTGAGGCCGATGCGGGGGAGGAAATCCTCGGGGTCCGCGCTGAGCGACCGGGCGAAGAGATCCATCGCCGCCTCATTCTGGCCCTTCTCCAGATACGCCTGGCCCAGCAGGCGGTAGACCCTGTAATACTTCGGGTAGCGTTTCAGGATGTGGAAGCAATGGGCGATGGCCTCATCGTAGGCTTCATCCTGGAGGAGGCGCTCGATCTCCGCACAATACTGGGAAAGCGTGATCTCCTGCATCCGGATCCCCCTTCCCATCGGGTCGATTTGATTATACTGGACTTCGGACAAAGCGTGCCCCAGAACCTGCCATCCCGGTGCGCTCCATAGATGGAGTAAGCCCCACCCCCGGATCCTCCCTCCTCACGATCTAAAGGACCGTGGGGAGGGGGGATCAAGGGGGGTGGGGCCATTTTACCTCTTCTCGCGAGCCCCGAACCGCGTAACTCCTATGAATATTTTGGGGGGGTGGACGGGGTCCAGATGCTTCGGGGCTCCAGGGGCTGCAGGGAAAGGGGGAAGAATATCTTTCGGGGTTGGGCCGGAAGCTTTCAGCCCAACCCCGTGAGAACCCCGGATCAAAAATGAACCGGGCGCGCGCCGATCGATTCCCTACACCAGGCCCACCCGGATGCGAGCGGCCACGTCGGGATCCAGGGCGAGCGTGGCCCCATCGACTTCCACGATCAATACCGGGCGCCGCCGGAGGACGTGAACCACCGCCCCGGGCAACACGCCCAGATGCGCCAGGCGCGCCAGCCGATCTCCCTCCGTCTCTTCGATTTCCATCACGACAACGGACCGCCCGGGCGGGACGTCGGCGAGCGTGGCGTGAGAACGCTCCCCGCTCGGCCGAAGGCGGGCCAGCAACCCTCGGAACCAGCGAGCGCTGGTCGAGCGCTCCAGGTCCGGCATCTGATAGCCGCACTGGGGACAACAGATCAGCGTGCAGCGTGCCCCCACAGGACATCCGACGTGGCAGCGGAGATCCGAGGGATCGTATTCATATCCGCACATCGGACAGCGAACGCGCATCCCTTGCGCTCCGATTGAGCCTCGTGCTGCGATCTTTGAGGCCGCGGGGAAGGATCTCAACCCCCTCCGAACCATCGCAGCGCTTGATGGACCAGCCCGCCGACAAAGAAGGCGAAGGGAAAAACGAAGGCGGAGATCGCCGCCGCCGTCCGCCAGCCATGCTCCTTGATCATCATCATCACGGTGGCGATGCACGGGACGAAGAGGGTAATCACCACCAGGCTCACCAGGATCTGGTGGGAGGTAAGCAGGCCCTCACGGGCCAGGTCGAACAGGCCGGCAGCCCCATAATCCCGGCGCAGGAAGCCCAGGAGGAACATCCCCGCAGTCTGGGGAGGAAGGCCCAGCCATCCGGTCACCAGGGGCGCCATCAGCGATTCGATCCGGCTCAACAAGCCCAGACGATCCAGCATGAACAGGATCGCTGTGCTCAACATAAACAGAGGCACCACCTCTTTGAGATACCATTCCAGCCGGGCCAGCGTCTTCAGAAGGAGATTGTCCACCCGTGGCATTCGCAGCGGCGGCAGCTCCAGGATGAAATCCGAACTCTCCCCAGGGATCACCCGAGCGGCCAGATAGCCAACCAGGCCCAGCACCGCGGCCACGATCCCCAGCCAGATCGCCAGCGCAGCAGGGCCGGCCATGGCGATCATCCCGAAGACCACCCCCAGCTGAGCGGAGCACGGAACCGCCAGCGCGAGCAGCAGCGTCACCAGCACCCGCTCCTTTCGGGTGTGCAGCACCCGGGTGGTCATGGTGGCCATCGTCACACAGCCCAGCCCCAGCACCATGGGCAGGACCGCACGCCCGTTCAGCCCCAGGGCTTTGAAGGGACGGTTCAGCATAGCGGCCAGCCGGGGGAGATAGCCGGAATCCTCCATCAGGCTGAACACCAGGAAGAAGGTGCTCACGATGGGCAGCACGATGGCCAGGCCATAAGTCAGAGCCATCGAAATCTGACCATAAGGCCCGATCAGGAAATCCCGAACCAGCGGCCAGGGGATCCAGCGCTCGGCCAGCGCGGTCAACCAGGGGATCACCCACGCGCCGAAGAAGGTTTCCTCCAGGAAGCCCACCAGCACCTGGGCACCGAAAACGCCCACGATCTGATAGGTGGCCCAGAGGATCAGCGCGATGATCAGCCAGCCCACTACCGGATGAAGGGTGAGGACGTCCAGCTGCCGCTGGAGCCATGCCCATGAGCCGGCCGCGCGAGGCTTCCGCCGCACCAGATCCCTTAACAGCTCCTCTGCCCAGCGGTGCCGCTGGCGCGCCAGGATATAAGGGAGCGGACGCCCGTAATGGGCCTCCAGAGCCTGACGCAGCGCCGCGGCCTCCTGGCGGAGCGCCTCGTCGGGGATCTGCTGAAGGATCATGGGGTCGTGGAGGAGCATCCCCAGCGCCCGATACCGGCGGCCCGGGCCGGGCGGCAGTTGCGCTTCCAGTCGTTGAAGCGCCTCCTCCAGCGGCGGATCATAGGTCGGCCGAACCCGGGGAACGCAGGCCTCCGGGATCAGGGCCCGCAGATGATCCAGTCCCTGCCCGGACACCGCCACGGTGGCGACGACCGGAACGCCCAGGCGAGCAGCCAGACCCTCCAGATCGATCTCCACCCCCTCCGCCTGTGCCTCATCCATCAGGTTCAGATCCAGAATCATCGGAACTTCCAGCTCCGATAGCTGGAGGGTGAGGAAGAGGGCCTGACGGAGATGCCGGGCATCCGCCACCTGGATGACGGCCTGTGGCCGGGCCGTGAGGAGCACGGACTGGGTGACCTGCTCCTCCGCGGAAAGCGGGAAAAGGCTCCGGGTCCCCGGCGTATCGAAGATCGGACCGCCGTCGGGAAGGCGGCCTATCAGGAGATCCACCGTGGTCCCCGGGTAGTTCGAGACCGTCGCGTAGCGGCCGGTCAGCTGGAAAAAGAGGGCCGACTTCCCCACATTGGGCGGCCCCACCAGCACCACTGGCCGTCCTTCTTTTTTATCTGCCGGGATCTGAACGGTCCCTGAATGACAGTGGGTCATCCGCGCGCGCAGGAAACTCCAGGATCTCCGAGCGTATATGTTCCAGGAAGGGGAACCACCCCTTCCCCCCTTCGCCCCCTGATGGCCCAGAGAGCTATTGAGCCGGGAAGGTTAGGGGACTGAGGGCACGCCGAAAGCGCGCCCCCAGTCTCCCGATGGCCGCTTTTATTGCAAGGAGGGAAAACCAGAACGTAGCGACCGGACCCCAGTTTTCGAAAATCTTCTTTTTTGAAATTTAAATCATCTTTGGGGGAAGAGCAGTGAAAATCATCATAAGAGATTGCTGAGGAATGGCGGATTGTCTGTTAAGTAAAGAGGCTAATGTGCTCGGTTGCGATCCTGGCGGTGTCCGCTCGAGTTCAGCGTTTGCCCTTCCCCTAAAGTTCGGGTGGGGCGGCCAGCGAATCGGGCCGCCCCACCCCATGAAAGTCCCCAGTTTGCAATAGAGCAAGGCTAACGCTTCGATCAGGGGGATCCGGCCTCCAGGTCTATCGCCGGATATGTTTAGGGTGAGCTCTTTGGCCGATGGCGATTCCGGAGCCGGTAAACCACGAAGGCGATGGCCCCGGCCGGAAGGATAAAGGGGCCGCCCAGCACCAGCATCCAGATGCTGAGGTCCACCAGGGTCCGCAACAGGAGCCCCAGCACCCCCGTGGCCTCGCGGAACGTTTCCCCGGGATCCCATACGATGGGAGTCGGCGTGGGGGTCGGCGTTGGCGTAGGCCGCAGGGGCTCCAGAATGACCGTGATCAGCGAGTAAGCGGAGCGCCCTTTCAGGAAGTTCATGCGGCCTTTCACCTGGGCGATCTCCCCTTCCAGCTCCCGCAACCGCGCCTCCACCTGAAGCGCCTCTTCCACAGACTTCGCCTCTTTCAGGAACTCCCGAAGCCGGGCCGCCGCCGCCTCCAGGTTGGCGAGACGGGCCTCCAGGTCCACATATTCCTGGCTCACATCCTGGCCGGAGGTGCTTTCATCCGCGACCTTCACGCCGATGCGCCGCAACCGACCCAGGGTTTCCTCAAAGCGCTCCGAGGGCACCGCGAACGTCAGGCTGGCGTATTTCTCCCCGTTCTGGAACCAGGTGCGGCTGTTCAGGATGTAGCCGCCCACATCGGCCACCAGCCCCTCGATGCGGGTGAGGGCTTCATCGACGCTGGAGACCACCAGGCGCATCTCGGCGTTTTTGATGATCATGCGGACGGCGGGGTTGGGGATCACGCCCGGGGGATTCACCGCGACAGCCACCGGCGTGGCAGCAGGGGCACCGGCGGCAGGCGCCCCTTTCAATCGCTGTGCATCCTCTGCCTCTGGTCCGCCTGCGCGTCCGAACTGCTGGACCTCCGCGGGCGCTCGAGGGACCCCGGCGGGGGTTGGCCGCGCGGCCGGCGCACACGCGGCAAGGAGCATTCCAAGGGCCATCCCGATGAGCAGCGGACGCATGGGAACCTCCTTTCATCCGATCTCAAAGGGAAGACGCCGGACAGAAGGCAGAGGTTCCCCTTCGGTTTGATGGGCCGATGGGTCTGGTAAGGCATGCCTCGTGCCCACCTCGGGCCTTGAGCCTGCTCCGAAACTCCATAGTGGCCGGTTCAGCAGGATCCCTCTAAAATCAATAGGAGTTACGCGGTTGGTTTTCTCCTGGGGGTTTTGTAGGGAGTCGCGTGCCGAAGGCGCGCGACTCCCTACAAAAAATATATTGATCCCCCCTCCCCACGGCCCTTTGGGCCGTGGGGAGGGGGGATCAAGGGGGGTGGGGCCAGTTTACCTCTTCTCGCGAGCCCTGAACTGCGTAACTCCTAATCAATAAAAGTCAGGGGGCTCAACTTCTCCCCATGTCACCATTTGGGGGCGGATGCATCCAACTTTTAGGGGTGAAGGAGGAGGGATCCAGCGATGGCGGTGCGACCGATTGTCATGGCCGATCAACCGATCCTGCGGCAGAAGGCGGAACCCGTTGCGCGGATCACGCCGGCCCTCCGCCGCCTGATCGATGACATGGTGGAGACCATGCGGGCGGCGGAGGGGATCGGCCTGGCCGCACCGCAGGTCGGGGAATCTCTTCGCGTGATCGTCGTGGAGGTCCCGGAGGACGAGGAGGTTCCCGGGAGCGGGGTGCTGTATGTGGTCATCAACCCGGAGATCGTGGAGGTCTCCCCGGAGATCGTGGAGGGAGTGGAGGGCTGCCTCTCCATCCCGGGGTGGTATGGCTGGGTTCCCCGTCACCGATCGGTCACCATCCGGGGCCTGAACCGGGACGGACGACGGGTTCGGATCCGGGCGGAAGGGCTGGTGGCCCGCGTGTTCCAGCATGAGATCGATCATCTGGATGGCGTCCTCTTCCCGGACCGGATCACGGATCCCACCCGCATCTGGCGCGTCCAGCCAGTCCGGGAGGCCGTTCCGGAACCCGCCCCGGCAAGCAGCTCTTCCGGCTCACGCCAGTAAGTTTTGTGGCGGTGTTGATATTGCAAAGGATTTGCTCGTTCGCCCCTTTCATGGCTCGAAGCGTTTGGAGGGCGAGGATATCAGGAAACCGGGGAGTTGGGGGCGCGCCTCCAACTCCCCGGTGCCCGGCTTTACTTCGTGAACACTGCGCACTACTGCTTCGTCCAGATTTGTTTTGAGGATATAAGAGGGTGTGGGCCAATGGCCCCACCCCAAACCCCCAGGGGACCAAAACCAAAAATCAAATCTGGAGGGAGCACTACGTTATCCAGTCTATTCCGGAGGGAAGCTCGCATGGAGAACCTGATCATTCTGGGCGCCGGGCCGGCCGGGTTGACGGCGGCCCTCTACGCCGCGCGGGCGAATCTCTCGCCGCTGGTCATCACCGGCAACAGCGTCGGCGGTCAGATCGCCACCACGGATGTGGTGGAGAACTTCCCCGGCTTTCCGGAGCCCATCGGCGGCGCTGAACTGGCCGAGCGCATGAAGCAACAGGCGGAGCGCTTCGGCGCCCGTTTCGAGTTCGATGAGGCGATCGAGGTCGATTTCCGGCGCCACCCCTTCCGGGTGCGCACGTATGGCGAGGAATACGAGGCGAAGGCCGTCATCATCGCCACCGGGGCAACCCCTCGTCGCCTGAACGTCCCCGGCGAGCAGGAGTTCTGGGGGCGAGGCGTCTCCGTGTGTGCCACCTGCGATGGCTTTTTCTTCACCGATAAGGAAGTGGTGGTGGTGGGCGGGGGCGACAGCGCCTTCCAGGAAGGGCTGTTCCTCACCCGCTACGCCCGGAAGGTCACCATTGTCCACCGGCGGGATCAGTTCCGCGCCCAGCCCATCCTTCAGGAGCGCGCACGGAGCAATCCGAAGGTCGCCTTCATCACGAATACGATCGTCACCGCCATCCTGGGCGACGGCAAGGTGCGGGCGGTGCGGCTGAAGAACGTGAAGACAGGGGAAGAGTGGGAGTTCCCCACCGATGGCGTGTTCATCTTCATTGGTTACGAGCCCAACACGGCGCTGTTCCGCGGACAGCTGGAGATGGACGAGGCCGGCTACATCAAGGTCAACGAGCGGTTGCACACCAGCGTTCCCGGCATCTTCGCCGCCGGCGAAGTGCATGACCGGTGGTTCCGGCAGGCCATCACCTCGGCCGGGTTCGGGGCCATGGCCGCGATCGAGGCGGAGAAGTTCCTGGCCGAGCTGGAGCATCGCGGCTACCCGGCCCTGGCCCCCGCGGCCGGATAGCCCGTTCCGCATCTGCTGCGGAATTTCCGCGAGGAGGTTTTCTGAGCCGGGAGGGCCGCCTTCGGCGGCCCTCCCGGCCTTTTATCCCTCGCCCCGCGGCTCGAAGGGTTGCAGAAAAGAAAGTCCCTCCTCACCCCTCCGAATCCGGCGCGGGGAGGATCCGCCAGAGCGCCTCCTGGAGATCCCGGGGGAGGGCGCCCTGTCGCCCCTCCTTCCGGAGCCACTCCTTGAGTTTACGCGCGTGAACGACCGGGATGCTGCTACCTTCCACATCCAGGCGGGCTTCCGGATGCGTGAAGACGATGACCGGCCGGATCGGGATCTCCTTCCCATCCAGACGACGGGCGAAATAACGGCGGAGGGCTTCCGCCTCTAACTGCGCCTCCCGCGTCGGATTTCCCAGCGTATCCTGAGCCATCCAGCGCAGGATGCGACGGAGGGGTCCCATCGGCTGCGACCACCGGTCGTTCCGGCAGCGGATCTCCCCGCGCTGCCATTTGACGACGAAGGTCCGCACCCCATCCGGGCCGACCAGGACGTGATCCGCGGGGAGCATATAGTGGTAGAGGACATAGCGATCGTCCAGGCCTTTGAGAGCCTGGGTCAGCGCCGCCTCCGGCCGATCCGGGCGAACGAAGCGATGAATGTAATAAATCCCAATCTGGGTCAGCCCGAAACCCACGAAAAAGGCAACGACCGGGATAAGGGCGAGCTGGGGATACAGGAGGGAGGTCACCAGCCCGAGGATCAGGATGATATAGCCGATGGGGAAAGCCCAGTTGCCGATCGTCGCCCGGCGCTGGATGTATGGCTCATTGCGCACGACTTTCATCGGTTCGAAATCCTCCTGGAGACGGTGTCTAGCCCGTTGTTATAAGATGGCTCACATTATTCGCCCAGCCCCCAATTTTCTCAGGTAGGAGTTACGCAGTTCGGGGCTCGCGAGAAGAGGTAGAATGGCCCCACCCCCCTTGATCCCCCCTCCCCACGGCCCAAAGGGCCGTGGGGAGGGGGGATAAATATATTTTTTGGGGGGGAGTCGCGCGCCGAAGGCGCGCGACTCCCTACAAACCCCCAGGAGAAAACCAACTGCGTAACTCCTACTCAGGGTTGGAAAAGCCGCCGAAGGCGGCCTTCCCGGCCCTGAAAAGCCACTCACCGTCATCGTGCAACCGGTCTGCAGAATCCGTGCCCCTGGCCTTCAGCCAGGGGAGGTCAAGGGGTCCCTTCCCTCCGACGTGCCCCGCAGCTGGTCATATTCCTCAGGGCTCAGGAAACGCCCTCCTTCGATGCTCCGCTCAAGCACACGATAATGGGCATCCAGATGAACTTCCGCCCGCATGAGCCGGAAACAGCGATTGTCCATGATCTCCTTGATCAGCACATAACCTGCCCCCGTTTCGTCAGGGTTCAGATCATACCGGCGGTCCGCCCGGACCGCCACAGGGGCCCCGCATTGCCCGCACTGCACATACAACCAGATGGCATCGGGGTCACGCTCCGGGATTTCCCCTCCCAGAAGCTCTCGAATCCTGCGCCAGATCATGGGTGGATCCCCCTTTCTGGAATGCGGGCTCGCTGGTCGTGCTTCTTCCACATTGTCAGCCTTGGCTCCCTGGGGGCTGTCCGGCTGGCCATTCCACCCCGATTCACACCGAAGAGGAAGACCACCGGCTCGCTCCCCAACCATTTTACTTCCACGGCTGGCTTCTGTCAGGGCTTTTCCTTCATCTCCTTCCAGGCGTATTTCAGTTTGATGACGAGCTGGGGGAACGATTCCGCCATTCTCCCACCACGCCATCCGGATAAGGGGGTCACGCGGGTTTTCTCCTGGGGGCTTTGGGAGCCCTTCCGCCTCTTTGCAAGAGCTCCGAACCGAATGGGGCCAGGCGGAATGGTTATCCGAACTCTATGCCTTGCCATTAAGCGGAAATACACCTCCCTCATCGGACAACCGGACAGAGGGAGCTCCGCGGTTCGTTCAAAATTGCTCTGTTGCAAACCGGAGCTTTATTCATCCCTCCCCACGCCGTCAAAGCAGCGTGGGGAGGGATAAACGTTGAACCCGGGCGGCATCACCAGGATCGTGACACAGCAGTCCAAATGTCAATCTTCTTACGTGATAAAGCACACTCTTCCGAATACTCTTCCCGATTTAAGATGGAGATGCTGATCCTTTAGAAGGGGGGCTTTTATGGCGATGTGGTATCTGGTGGAAACCCGCTACTGTCCGATCCTGCGGCAGGAAGTGGGCTTGTTCGAGCAGCGGATCTACCCTCGAAGCGATCATCTCCCGGATATGGCCTACCGGGTGATCGCCCGTCGTTGTTCCCACGATCTGATCTGCAACGCCGATGATCATATCCACTGCCGGTGGGCCTATACGAACCCGGCCTGGGATCCCTTCGAGGAGTAGGCCCAATCAGGTCCGTCCCTTCCCTGAATGGGAGCAGATTGCTCTGCGAACAGGGAAGGGGCTTCTCCGGACCCCGCCCTATAGTGCTTCATTGGACTTTGGACAAACGGGCTGTCTGATTTTTCGTTCAGGCCCTTCCCTTGCGCGAGGCAGGCCCCTCCCCGCGGCCCTTTGGGCCACGGGGAGGGGGGAAGTTGAAGAATTTGGGGGCGGGTGGGGCCGCCGAAGGCGGCCCCACCCGCCCCAATCCCCCATCCTGAGGAAAGGGAGGAGTTTGTCCAAAGTCCAGTACTTCGTCCAGATTTGTTTTGAGGATATGAGATGGTGTGGGCCAATGGCCCCACCCCAGAGGACCAAAACCAAAAATCAAATCTGGAAGGAGCAATAGTCTCCCAATGCCCGGCTATACGCAGGGAAGCATTACTGGCCGGCGCCCCGGATCCCGGCCACCGGAAGCGCTTCCCGAATCCGGGCCCATTCCTCCGGAGTGAACGGCCGCAGTCCCCACCACGCCGCCCCAAAACCAAGCGCTCCTATCGCCAGCGCCGCAAGCGGTGCAACGCCCCATAAGGCTCCGGTCAACCCGACCATCACCCCCCCAGCGATCAGCGGGCGCCCCAGGATCTCTCCCCATGGAAGGGGACCCATCGTTCGACGCAGATCAACATAAAACGCCGCCCCTTCCACGATCTCTGACAGGATGGTGATCGCCGCCGCCGCCGGGTAGCCGAAGATCGGGATGGTGAGCAGGTTGGCGATGACGTTAAACCCCAGGGCGATGAGGAACGCTTTGGTCTGATAGCGCTGGCGCCCCAGGGCCACCAGGACATAATTGATCAGGCTGTTCATCCAGCCGATGGGAATGGACCAGATCATGATCCGCAACGCGATGGCCGCGTGGGGGAGATACTGGGCACCTCCCAGGAGCCAGGAGAGCGGTTCCGCCAGGAACGTGAAGAGGGCGGCCATGAAAACGGCCACCGCCGCCAGCCCCTTGAGGGTGAGGATCACGGAACGCCGCATGGCCTCCGGTGATCCCGCCGCTTGGCGGGAGATCACCGGGAACACCGCAAAGGTGGTGTAAGCCGGGATGATGTTCAGCGCATCCAGCCACTTGTAGGCGGTGCTATACCACCCGACCTGAGTGTCTCCCTTCAGCGCCTGGAGGATCGGCACATCGATCTTAAAGAACAGGGTGGCCAGGAGATGGTTGAGCATCAGCGGGCCGGACTCCCTCACCATCTCCCGGCGCAGGGCGGGGTCGTTCTCCCAGCGGGGATAGAAAAACAGGCGGAAAGCGATCCCGCTTAACAGCGCGAGGGTGATGAGATTCACCGCGACGGAGGAGGCCGCCAGCCCCACGAAACCGCCACCGGCCAGCAGGATGGGCACCCCAAAGCCCACCTTGAGCAACACGGTCACCACGGTAAGCGCCGCCGGGATCTCCGCTTTCTCATAGATGTAAAAGAGCGCCGTCACCCCGGTGGCAAGGCTGGCCGGGACCTGGGCCAGGGCCAGGAGGAGGATGGCGATGGCGGTATCGCCCGACAGCCTGAGCACACCCATCCAGACGCCCGTGACGGCTAACAGCAGGGGCATCCAGGCCGTCAGCAGGATCAGGCGCAGAGCAGAGCTGTTGACGAAATAACGATTGACAGCCTCCGGGCGCCTGGACCCCTCGCGGGTGAGCCAGACGTTGAGGCCGAAGTTCGAGAGGATCTCATACCAGCCCACCAGGACGATGGCGAAGTAATACTTCCCGGCCGCCTCCGGCCCCAGGATGCGCAGCATCAGGGCCGCGAAGGCGAAGTCGATGGAACGCGTGAACAGGTTCAGGGCCATGGCGGTCAGGCTGTTCTTCAAAACCCGAAGGGCCGTGGATCGCTCCATCTCGGCCCGATACAGGCGCCCCCAGGCCCAGACGATGAGCATGAAAAGAGCCGCCATCCCTCCGATGAAGGTGGTGAAGAACCCGAGCTTGACCGACATGGGACTGTAGCGAAAGCGCACGGTCCAGCGCCCGGGAGGAAGGATCACCGCGCGGAAGAGACCGTTGGCGGCGTAGATCTCCAGCCGTTGCTCTTCCTGCTCGCTCCCCCCAATGGGCCGCCGGTAGGCCACCCAGCCCGGGAAGAACGTGTCCGCCAGCACCAGCCACGAGGGCTCCTCCACTGCCACATCGATCCACACCTCGTTGATCCCGTAAGCGGTAACGGTGGCCGGGCGAGGCGTCCCGGGCGCTCCGAACTGCCCCACCTCGGGGATGGATCGATTCACGATCACGTAGAAGCGGGGATCGAACTGCCGCAACGCGGCGAAGGGATCCCGGTGGAACACCGTGGCGGTGAGCGGGAGCGTCCATGCCCGGGGCATGGCCCCTTCGTTCCGATAGACCCGCACCTCGCCTTCGTAGACCAGCGTGTACCGCGGCGAGGCGATGGTTTCCTCGGTGATCACATATTTGACGTTCAGGGCATCCAGTAGCGGAGAGTCAAGGGCACCCGGATCCGTCAGCGGGGCAATGCGGTTGAATGGAAGTTCATGCTGGGGCTGGATGGCCGAAAGATACGCCACATAGCGTTTCAGGATGATGGAGTCGTATCCCCGTACATCCTGGAGATCATAGAGCCAGGGTCCGTTGGCGTTGAATGTTTTCCGCCCGTGGGGATCGAAGGTCGTCAACCGCCACAGACCGGCGTCCTGCTTCAGGAAGTGCACCACCGGCGGCTCATAGGCCAGCCAGCGGGGGTCCGCTGCCGGGTTAAAGCCAGCCCCCGCCTGAAGCAGATCCACCGCCAGCATCCCAATGGCCAGCCACGGTCCCCATGGCCGCCTCCGGAGGGCCAGCAGGGCGAGGCCGCTCCCGGTCGCAACGATCCCAAAGTGAAGCAGATTCCAGAACTGATAGGAGAAAAACATCCGTCCATCCGGGAAGGCCTCGGGTGCCTTCGCCAGCGCATACAGGGCGCGGTCGGCGAGGGCCAGCGCCTCGTCCGGCATCCCCCACCGGGCAAGGCCCAGCGCGCTTAGAGTCCCGATCCCGAGCCCCAGCAGCCCGGCCGCGATCCACCGGCGTCCGCGCCCCTCTTCCTGCAACGCCTGATCGAACCCCACCCCGGCCAGACCGGCCATCGCCAGGGTGAAGGGCCAGATCCAGCGGAACGGGGAGTGTAGCTGGTTGATGCCGGGCAGGCCGTAATACAGCAATGCATAAGTGGGCAACCCGAAAGCGAAGGAGAGCGAGAGGACCGTTAGGAGGATCAGAAACCCCAGCGGGACGCTGGACCGGCGCAGCGACCGCCAGCGGATCAGGGCCAGAACGGCGAAAGCCCAGGGCAACAATCCCAGATAGGCGCCCCCTTCCACGTAGTTTTTGATCCCCCAGTGGCTGGTGAAGGCCCCATTGGGATTGGGCTGCCCATACGCGTTCACCGTGAACGGCCTCCACTCCCCGGTGAACACATCCCGCACCCCGTGATGGCTGGGGTTGCCGTAGAAGTCGGGGATCAGGAACACCAGGAGGTGCCGCCAGGGATAGGCCCACCCCAACACCTGCTGCAACGTGGCCGTCCCCTCACGGAAGTTCTCCCGCACAACCTCATAGAGGGGGATCCACTGCGCGGCGCCTATGGCGAACCCCAGCCCCAGCGCCAGGCCGACCCATCCCAGCGTCGCCAGTGCCTGAATCCCCGCCGGGTGAGTGGGGCTCCGGTCGGATCCTTCGGGAGAGCTGGATGCGGAAGGGAGGTGCGGGGAGGACGGAGCTTCCCTCAAGCCCCGTGGGCGACGCAGGGCCTTCCAGGCTCCCCACAGCCCATACCCCGCCCCGACCAGGACCGTGTAATATGTGATCTCCACGTGTCCTGCCAGGATGTTCATCCCCAGGGCGAGGGCGGCCGCTATCGCCCATGGCAGGGCCGTCGGGCGACCGAACAGGGGACGCCGTTCGATCATCGCGTGGAGCGCGGCGAGCAGGTAAGGCAGCCAGGCCGCTCCGGCGACGATCATCGGGAACACCAGGCTGACCACCATAAAGGCGCTCAGCTCATAGGCCACCCCCGCCAGCGTCGCCGCCGCCCGGCTCAGCCCCCATGTCCGGGCCAGCAGATACATCCCCAGTCCGGCCAGAAAGAGCTGCAGCGCGTTGAAAAGGCCATAGGCCTGGGGGATCGGGAAAATCAGGAAGAGGATGGTGAACGGATACAGGGCGGAATGCTGGCCGTTCGCCAGGAAGGGCGCCCCAGCGAAGAGATAGGGGTTCCACAGGGGAAGCTCCCTGCGCTGGAAGGCGGCCACCAGGAACCGCTTCCAGGCGTAGTTCTCCAGCACCAGATCGGAGAGCAGGGCGTTATGAGGAAGGGTGATGCCGAAGGCTTCCGCCGCTGCTCGCCACGGCTGCCACTCGTAGAGATTATCCGCCGGGATCAGGGTTCTGGCCCCCGTCAGCGTCGGGCCCAGGAGCAAAACCGGCAACCCGGCGAACCACAGGATCGGCCCGAGCGCCGAAAGGAAGCCCTTCCATCGTTGCATGGAATCCCCTCATCGCATATGAAGATCGGTGCGGCTCTTAGAGAGTGTCCGAAAATTCAAATGGGGCATTTGGGGTCTGGTGGGCGCGCCGAAGGCGCGCCCACCAGACCCCAAAATTCAAAATAGGACTTACGCAGTTCGTTTCCCATGGGGGCTTTGGGGGCGGAGCGGGGCGCCGAAGGC
>JAEVEY010000060.1 GCA_016842045.1 Candidatus Thermoflexus sinensis
AAAGTATGAAGAGCGAGGCCATTGCAGAGGTGGTGAAAGCGTGGGAAGCGAAAGGGGTCAAAGTGATTGTTTGGGACCGAGCTCGTGGTCATCGTGGTTCAGCGTATCAAGCGACAACAGTCAAGCGAATTGAACAACCAGCGTACTCGCCGGAGCTAAATCCTGCCGAACGGATTTTCGAATACTTGCGTGACAAAGTAGAAGGGAAGGTATACGGAACGATTGCGGCTAAGCAAGCAGTCATTGAGGCGGAGTTGAAAGCGCTGGTGGAAAATCCGGAGAAGGTCAGAAGTCTGGCCGGCTGGGAGTGGATTCGTCATTCTGTTGCAAGTTTAAGGCAAGAAAACACGGTCTTTCAATAGATAATTGGTATTAGAGGCTCCACGACCTTCACGACCCGAAGGCAAGACAGGGGATAATGGATAGAGGTGGGTAGACAGAGTCGCTCAGAGTCGGCCTGCTGATCCCTCCATTCATGGGCCAGGGGGTGAGCGCCCATGCTCACGCTGGATCAGATCGGGGAATGGATTGAGGAGGGCCGCCGTCTGCTGACGACGGTGCGCCTGACGCCGCCGGGGCACACCGCCCTGCTCGCGGTGGTGGTTCCGGACGCGGACGCGGAAACCCGCCTGGCAGCCCTCTTCCGGGACCTCTGGGTGCCGGAAAGCGAGATCGTAGAGACCCCGCTTTTGCCCGAGGGGTTAGGGCCCTTCCTGTGGATGACCAGGCCGGCGCCGGCCCTGCCCGAACGCCGGGAGATCGTTTTTGTGTTCGGCGCGTCGGAACTGCCGAAACTCTCCCCGGAGGCGCAGGCTCAGGCGTTCCGCCAGCTGAACTACCAGCGGGAACGCCTGCGGGAGCGGGGGGCCCTCTTTGTGTTCTGGCTGCGGCCCGAGCTGATCCGTCCGCTGATGGAGCACGCGGGCGATCTCTATTCCCGTCTGAGCGGACTCTTCCGCTTCCCTCTCCCCTCGGATCCGGTGGAGCGGGAGCGGGCGCTGCGCACGATGGCCCTCGCCCTCCGCGCCGCCCCGAAGGCGCCCGCGGATCTCCTCGCGCTGGAGCGGCTTTACCGGGATTATGTGGAGGCCACCCTGGGATGGATGGAATTCCGGGGCCTGCTTCAGGTGCGCCAGCTGGTTCGCTTCCGCCTGGAGGATTTGTTCATTGTGCCCCGCCTGGAGCTCGCGCCTCCCTCTCCTCCGCCCCGGATCCTCCCCAAGCGACGACGGAGGAGTCAGCGGGAGCCTGAGCTGGGGGAAGAGAGTCTCCCTTTCTTTGAGATCCTGGAGGCCCCTGAACCCGTTTCCATGGATCTCCCCCAGGCTCTGGAAGCTCATCCCCATCTGGTCATCCTGGGGGACCCCGGATCCGGAAAGAGCACGCTGGTGCGATGGCTGGCCCTGATCTACGCCCGGGGACCCGAGACCGTCCGTGCGGCCCTGGGACGGGCGGAGGATCGACTTCCTCTGGTCCTCCCCGCCGCGGAGTTCGCCCTGGCCTGGCAGGAGCGCCCTAACCTTTCCCTGGAGGACTATCTGCGAGACCAGTATGGGCCGGCCCGCCGCCTGGGGGATCTGCGGCCGCTTGTGGAGGACGCCATCGAGCGCGGGCGGATCTTCCTGCTGATCGATGGCCTCGATGAAGTCCTGAGCCTGGAGGCCCGCCGGGCGTTGATCGCCCACCTTCATCGCCTCACGCGTCGGCATCCTGGGATTCGCATCCTGGTCACCTCGCGCATCGCGGGCTACCATGCGGCCCCCCTGGATGCCCCTTTCGTTCCCGCTCGTCTGCTTCCGCTGGAGGATCCGGCTATCCGCCTGTTTCTGAAACGCTGGTCGCGGGCGCTGGAGCAGGCCCTGCAGGGCCGTCAGGACCTTCCGCCGGCTGTGGAGGAGCACATCGACCGCCGGGCGCAGGAGATGGCCGCAGCGATCCTCGAGGCGCATCCCGGGATCCGGGAGCTGGCCCGCAATCCCCTGATGCTCACCGCGATGGCGCTGATCTACGAGCAAGGGACCCGCCTCCCGGAACAGCGCATCGAACTGTATCGGCTGCTCGTGGAGGCCTTCGTCGAGACCTGGAACCGCGCCCGCAGCCTCACCGGGCGGCCGATCGATCTTTACCTGGGGGCCCGGCGACTGGACGAGCCCTTCGCGGTCCGGATCCTGAGCCCTCTGGCCTTTGAGATGCACCGGGATCAACCCGGAGGCTGGCTGCCCCGGGAGGCCATACGCGACCGCATCGCCCGCCTGTTGCAGGAGCGGGAGGATGTCCCGGCGGATCGCGCCGGGGTTCTGGCGGAGGATTTCCTCCGCCTGATCCAGGAGGGGACCGGGCTCCTGGTCGAGCGGGGGCAGGGACTGTTCGGGTTCCTCCATCGGACCTTCGAGGAATACCTGGCCGCCCGTTATCTGGCCGATCGTTTCAACCCGCGCGATCCCCTGGCGGACCTTCGCCCGTTCCTGCACCATCCGGCCTGGCAGGAGGTCATCCTGCTGCTAACGGCCTGGCTGGGTCGAACCTCCGAGCGGATGTCCACCGCGTTGATCGAAGCGATTCTGCAGGCGGGGAGCCCTTACGAGGATCTGATGAAGCGGGATTTGCGGCTGGCTGCCCGGTGTCTGGCCGAAGGCGTGCGGGTGGAGCCGCGGGTCGCGCGGGAAATCCGTCGGGCCCTCTTCGATCTAGCCTTCCAGGCGCCCTTCCGACGGCTTCGGGAAGCGGCGGAAGATCTTCTGGTGCGATGGGCCCGAATCGATGAGCGGACACGAGAACAGCTCCTTCAGCATGCTCGAGAAGGACCTAAGGAGACCCGGGCGGTTGTCCTCCGAGCCCTGGGGAAGCTCCAGGACCCCCAGGCCCTCCCCGCCCTCCTCCACGCCTTGCGGGATAAAAACGCGTTCGTGCGCCGGGCGGCCGCCTGGGCCCTCGGGGAGCTGAAGGACCCCCAGGCCCTCCCCGCCCTCACCCAGGCCTTGCACGATAAAGACGCGTTCGTGCGCGAAGCAGCCACCCTGGCCTTCGGGGAGCTGAAGGACCCCCAGGCCCTCCCCGCCCTCCTCCACGCCCTGCGGGATAAAAACGCGTTCGTGCGCCGGGCGGCCGCCTGGGCCCTCGGGGAGCTGAAGGACCCCCAGGCCCTCCCCGCCCTCCTCCACGCCCTGCGGGATAAAAACGCGATCGTGCGCCGGGCAGC
>JAEVEY010000165.1 GCA_016842045.1 Candidatus Thermoflexus sinensis
GGACGCCTTCTGGAGCTGGAGGCTATGAGCGGGGCGGTGGTGCGGATCGGGCAGCGCCATGGCCTTCCCACGCCGGCCCACGCCTTCATCTATGCGGTCCTGAAACCGGTTCATCTACAGGCGATGCGGAACGCCGGGGCGATATAGCCGCCCCAGAGGAGCGAGAGGCGGCGATGCTTCCAGCTCCTTTCAGCGCTCTGTCTCCGGACCTCCCGCTTTCCGCCCCTGAGGTCATCCCATAAAGAACGGAACTTTTGGGGTGCTGAGCTGGGACCGAAGGTCAGCGATCCAGCCTCCAAATCCCCAAAAGCAGCGGGGCCGCCTTCGGGCGGCCCCCTATCCCCCAACCCGGATGAATTCCCCGCTTCCCCGCAACCCGAGCGGAGAAGAAGCAGTGGGCCCTGGCCCCCCAACTAAAGTCCTGCTTTCCACCTGGCTTCCCTCAGTTTCGATACAGAAAGATTCCGTAGTTATTACCATTTTCTAACTAATGTAAGAATTTTTATACGTAACCAAATAAATGAATATACGGTTTTTAAAATAAAAGGACTCTCCTCAAGGGGGTGAGCGATGGGTAGGAAAACCATTCGAATGCTGATCCTGGCAGTGGCCAGCCTGCTGGGGCTCTTCGGGCTGGAGCGGGCGCTGGCCGCGGTGTGGACGGACAAACTGGATTACAGCCCCGGGGAGGTGGTGACGATCTCCGGCGACAACAGTAACAACGCCGGGTACCTCCCGGGGGAGACCGTGCGGGTGGAGGTGTGGGGGCCCAACGGCTACTACGCCACCTGTGAGGCGGTGGTCCAGGAGGACGGTTCCTGGTCGTGTCCGGTCACGCTATGGCCGGATGAGCGGGCCATTGGAGAGTATACCTACACAGCCACGGGGCTGACTTCTGGAGTCCAGGAGAGCGGGGTCTTCTGGGATATAGGGAACTTGGACTACGCGCCCACCAGTTTAACCTTTAACGTGTCCCCCGGAACGACGATCTCCTTCACTCAGATCGTCACTGCGCCCGCGGGGAACGATGCGTTCACCGCCACGCTCAAGGTCGCTGATCTCCTCTCGGGGTGGACAGCGATGGCTTCCCCTGCGGTGCTCTCGTTCCCCGGCGGGAACACCCCAACCGCCCGATCTTGGGTGGTCACCCTTCAGGTTCCCGCCAACGCCACTCCCGGTTATTATTCCATGCAGGTGAAGGCGGATCCACAGAAGGTCCGACCCGGGCAGCAAACCCCTGGAGAGGGAAACGGGACTTCGGTGAGGGTGAATGTGTTGGTGCCCATGAACCAGCCGCCCACCGTGATCCCTCCTGAGGGCCAGACGGCCGATGAGGGCACGCCTCAGGACTTCAACCTGGGCACCTTCTCCGACGATGGCCCAAGCCCCTGGACGGTGACCGTGGACTGGGGGGACGGCCAGAGCGAGAGCTTCCCGGTCTCCTCCACTGGCTCCCTCACCGGGTCCCATACCTACGCGGACGACGGTGTTTACACCGTGAAGGTCACCGTCACTGATGGAGCTGGGGCCTCCGGCCAGGCGCAGTTCCAGATCACTGTGAACAACGTCCCGCCCAAGATCCAGAGCCTCTTGGTCACACCCAGCGTGATTGATGAGGGCGGTCTTGTCACCCTGACTGGTCAGATCAACGATCCGGGCGTCCGGGATCTCATCACCGTGACTGTGGCTTGGGGCGACGGAACGAGCGAGGTGGTGGAGCTCGGGCTCAGCCGATTCTTCACCCGCACCCATATCTATTACGATGACGACCCCACCGGCACGCCCTCGGATGTTTACACCATCACCGTTACTGCCCTTGACGATGATGGGGGCTCCGGAACGGGTGACATTACCGTCACTGTGAACAACGTCCCGCCGGTGGTCGGGCCGCTGAGCGTCACGGCGACGGATCCGATCCCGGTGGGCACGCGGATCACGGTCACCGCGGTCTTCACGGATCCGGGGATCCTGGATCGGCACACGGTTGTGATCTACTGGGATTGGGACACCTACAATCCGAACATCACCACCAGTCCCTCCACCACCCTCACCCTGACCCAGGGGGTGCGGTCCTTCACCGCCTCGTATGTCTACAACCAGCCTGGCGTTTACACCCTCCGGGCGGTGGTTGTGGATGACGACGGAGGCCAAGGCGAGGCCCTCTACCAGTATGTGGTGGTCTACGATCCGAACGCCGGGTTCGTGACGGGCGGGGGCTGGATCTGGTCGCCGAAAGGAGCGTGCCAGTTGTCGTGGTGCATGGATGCAGAGGGTCGCGCCAACTTCGGGTTCGTCTCGAAGTATCAGAAAGGGGCCAAGGTGCCCACTGGCCAGACGGAGTTCCAGTTCCAGGCCGGCAACCTGAATTTCCACAGCTCCTCCTACGAGTGGCTGGTGATCTCCGGCCCCAAGGCTCAGTATAAGGGCACCGGCACGATCAATGGGGTCCCCGGTTACGGTTTCATGCTCACCGCCTGGGACGGTCAAATCAACGGTGGCGGAGGGATGGATAAGTTCCGGATCAAGATCTGGGATCAATCCGGCAACGTGGTCTACGATAACCAGATGGGGGCTTCCGACACCGCCGATCCCACCACCGCTATCGGAGGCGGCAGCATCGTGATCCACACGAAGTAAACCTCAACCTGAGGGATCGAGCGCTCGGGCGCGGCCTGGGGCTTTGGGCCGCGCCCGAGCTTTTGAATATTTTTTCCCTGAGAGTTTTGGGGACGGAGTCGCGCACCTTCAGCGCGCGACTCCGTCCCCAAAATATATTCATCCCTCCTCCCCGTGGCCCTTTGGGCCGCGGGGGGAAAGCAGAGCTCTGGGGCGCTGGGGTGGGGCTTTCGGCTCTGCTTCGACTCCCCTCGGATGCGGCGTTGCCGCGCGGGGGGAGGGATGATTCCTGCGCTCTTTCAGCCACGGGCGAAGCGGGGGAGGCGGCTTCTTCTTGCCGGGAAAGCGCTGCGTTAGGCGCTGCGTTAAAATAGGGGGAAATTGCTGGAGGTGGAAGGAAGATGCCGCCCGCCCCCTCGGAGCGCATGCGACGCCTGAAGCCTTACCCCTTCGCCGCCCTGGAGCGGCGGATCGCGGAACTGCAGGCCCAGGGCCGCGATATCATCCGCCTGGATATCGGCAGCCCCGATATGGCGCCGCCGCCCTTCATCATCGAAGCGA
>JAEVEY010000151.1 GCA_016842045.1 Candidatus Thermoflexus sinensis
TGAAAGCTCTAAAGGTGGAACGGAATGGCCCCACCCCCCTTTCTCCCCCCTCCCCACGGCCCTTTGGGCCGTGGGGAGGGGGGAGAAAAATCCTTGCCCCCATGGGAAACGAACTGCGTAAGTCCTAATGGATGTTTCACGTAGGTTTTCTCATGCAGGCTTAAATATTTTTCGGGGGTGGGACTCTTCCACCCCTTTGCAAGAGCTCCGAACCGACTGGGGCCAGGCTGAATCGTTACGTAGAACACCCCGGATTCATGGCCCGGGTTTGCAAGGGACGAGTTCCTCCAGGGCCCGACATTTACTCCAGGGGGATTTGCGGGATATCGAAAGCGGCTTCCAGCAACGCCACCAGGCCCGCGGCGACCAGCGTATGGCCTCCCACCAGGAGGGTCAGGGGCGCCTGAGCAGCGGCCTCGATCCACTCCCGGATCATCGGATCGTGGATCTCGGAGATCGCAAAAAGATCCGCAGCGTAGCGATCCGCAGGGGATGGCCAGCGGCCGGCGGCCGCCATCCAGACCCGGATATCCAGCAGGGCTCCATCCGCCAGTTCCGCCAGCGTCTCAAAGAAACGCCGGGGCCCCACCGTCTGCAAGTAAGCATACACCAGAGAACGCACCTCGCCCCGGTGCATCCGGGCGCTGGCCTGCATCCCTCGTTCCTCACTGAACACGCGGGTCCAGATCTGGGCGTGCCGTTCCAGAGCCACCCAGGCCCACGAAGGAACACGTCCCGCGAGAATCAGACGGCTCCCTGGGGTTCGCAACAGGGTCTGGATTCGACGTACCCGGGAAGGATCCCATCCGGTTCGCGCGACCGCCTCCCGGAGGGCCGCAGGCGCCTGGGGATGCTGGGCCGCGATCAGGGCATCCACCGGCGTATCCAGATCCAGAAGAGAAGCGGTGGAGCGTGGCCAGACCCGAGCCGGGAGCCCGGCCTCCCGATGGAGCACCCATGCCATGGCATTGTCGGTGGGAAGCCGATGCGCATAAGCGGAGATCACCTCCGCGGGAGCCACCGCGATCCAGTCGCTGGAATGCAGATTGTTCGTCAGAAGGCCCACCTCGATTTCCGCAAACGCCGTCAGCACCGCCTCCCAGCCTGCTGTGCTCATCAACGGCGCGGCCCCGGCCCCCACATAAAGCAGGCGGGAGACCTGATGGCGCCGGATCAGCCCTGTCAGGCGGGCGCCGAATTCGAAGGGCCGATCGCCCGGATCAAGATCCAGCTCCAGAGGAAGAGGAAGCTCTTCCAGAGATTCCAGGCTCTCCCGATCCGGAGCGGCCAGGATCACCCGGGCCACCCGTCCGGTGTCGATGATCCGCTGGATGGTCTCCCGCGCTGCCACCCGGAGGATCCGTCCCATTTGTCGTTCCACGGGACGAGCCCCCATCGGGCCCACCATCACAAGCAGGGTGACATCTTTCATTGCGAACCTCTACCCCAGAACGAGAATCGGGAACGACGTTTCTTTTCAGGCCAGGGCGGGGGCCTTCGGCCCCCGCCCTGGCTCGCTTCCCCCCTTAGCAGCGTCGCTCGAATCCCCAAACAGGAGTTCCGCCGTTTGGGGCCCGCGAGAAGAGGTGGAAGAGCCCCACCCCCCAAACCCTTAGGAGAAAACCGACCGCGTAACTCCCACCCAAGATTCCGGCGAGGCGCTGCTCCCCGTCCACCCTCTGAGTTAGAATCATACCTGCAGGTGCCAAAGGAGAGGAGGGCGATGGCCTGGAACGCTTAAGGGATCCCAGCCTTTCCAACGTTCGAGCCAGGCATCCCCTGAGGTCATTTTCCAACCATCATCCCCATCTACAGGAGGCCTCGATGATGACGACCGCGCGAGGCGCTGCCACCACCTGGCCCCAGTGGATCGCCCTGAGCATGTATGGGCTTGCCCTGACCATGACCTCGAATGTCGTTGATCCCCCCTGGTTAAGCCAGAAAGCCAGCGAGCTGGCCGGCCCGGGCTGGCAGAACACCCTGCTGGGCAGCGTGGCCTTCATCGGCCTGATCTGGGCCGCTATCGTCCAGCCGATCTTCGGGGCCTGGAGCGATCGGATCCGCAGCCCGTGGGGACGCCGCAAGCCGTTCCTCTGGCTGGGCAGCCTGCTCTTGGCCCTGGCCCTCGCCCTCCTGGTTGCCGCGCCTTCTGTAGCTCTGCTCATCCTGGCCCTGCTCCTGGTGCAAACGTTCTCCAACATGGTACAGGCCGCTTATCAGGGATTGATCCCCGATCACGTGCCGGAGGATCAGCGAGGCCGGGCCTCCGGGATCAAGGGGTTTCTGGAAATCCCGGCTGTGGTGATCGGCCCACTGGTCGCCGGTTACTTCCTGGGCCGGGGACAAATCTGGGGGCCCTATCCGGTTTTGTTGACGGTCTATCTCCTGGTCGGCCTGATCACAGCCGTTGCGGTTCCCTCCCAGGCCCTGGCCGAGCCGCCCGTGCGTCGCCCCACCTGGATCTATCAGGTCGAATGGGGCCGCGCCCCCACGTTCGCCTTCTGGCTGGCTCATCGCCTGATGTTCTGGTGGGCGCTGCTCACCCTGCGCACTTTCCTGATCTTCTTCTTCCGGGATACGATGGGCCTGACAATGGAACAGGCCCAGGCTTTAAATGGGACCCTCTCCGCGATCCTGGGGGCGATGATCCTGCTTCTGATCGTGCCTTCCGGTGCCCTGGCCGATCGCTGGGGCGTGCGGCCGCTCCTGCAGGGCGCAGGCGTCCTCGCCGGGCTGGGGACCTTCGGCTTCCTCGGTGTCTCCCGGCTATATGGACGGCCGGAGCTTCCCGTGCTGGTGGCCGCCTCGCTGATCATCGGCGTGGGCGTGGCTCTGTTCGTGGCGGCCAGCTGGGCCTGGATCACCCGCATTGTGCCATCCGATGAAGCAGCTCGCTATCTGGGGCTGGGGAACATCGCCACGGCCGTCGGCAGCGCGATCGCCCGCCTGAGCGGCCCGGCCATTGACGCGCTGAACCGGACGACGGGCAGTCTGCTGGGTTACGATGTGATCTACGGCCTGGCTGGCCTGCTGTTCCTGGGCAGCCTGCTCCTGGCGCGCCCGCCAGCCCCGGCCAGCAAACACTCATAATAAGGAAGAGGAGTTACGCGGTTGGTTTTCTCCTGGGGGTTTGGGGGGAGTCGCGCGCCTTCGGCGCGCGACTCCCCCCAAAAA
>JAEVEY010000038.1 GCA_016842045.1 Candidatus Thermoflexus sinensis
GGGCCGTGGGGAGGGGGGAGAAAGGGGGGTGGGGCCATTCCGTCCCACCTTTAGAGCTTTCAACTGCGTAACTCCTACTCTCCATTTGCAGCTTGTTTCGGAGGAGCATGCCGATGCCCGTTATGACCATCCGCGAGGCGATCCGACAGGCCCTGCGGGAGGAGATGCAACGGGACCGTCGGGTCTTCATTATGGGCGAGGATGTGGGGGCCTATGGGGGAACCTACGCGGTGACCCGCGGCCTTTACGAGGAGTTCGGGGAGGAGCGGGTGCGCGACACGCCTATTGCCGAGTCCGCCATCGTGGGCGTGGCCCTGGGGGCGGCGCTGGGCGGCCTGCGCCCCGTCGCCGAGATCATGACCATCAACTTCATCCTCCTGGCCCTGGATCAGATCGTCAATCACGCCGCCAAGATGTCCTACATGTTCGGCGGCCAGTTCAGGGTCCCCCTGGTCATCCGCGTGCCGGCGGGCTGGGGCCAGCTCGCAGCCACCCACTCCCAGACCTTCGAGGTTTATTTCGCTTACGTGCCCGGCCTGAAAGTGGTCTATCCGGGCACGCCCTACGATGCCAAAGGGATGCTGAAGGCCGCCCTCCGGGATGAGGATCCGGTGATTTACATCGAGCACACGGCCCTCTACCCGGTGCGGGGTGAGGTGCCGGAGGGCGATTACGTGGTCCCCATCGGCCGGAGCGAGATCAAGCGGACGGGGCGGGACTGCACCATCGTGACCTATGGGCGGATGCTTCAGGCCAGCCTCCAGGCCGCGGAACAGCTGGCCCGGGAAGGCATTGAGGTGGAAATCGTGGATCTGCGAACCCTGCGCCCTCTGGATATGGAGCCTGTTTATGAATCCGTGGCCAAAACCCATCGGGCGCTGGTGGTCACGGAGGAGTGGCGCTCCTTCGGCGTCGGGGCGGAGGTCGCGGCCCGTATCCAGGAGCACGCCTTCGACGAACTGGACGCCCCGGTGATGCGCCTGGGGAGCCGGGAGGTGCCCATGCCATACAACAAGCATCATGAACGGGCCGTCCTCCCCTGGCCGGAGGACGTGGTGAAGGCGGTGAAGCGGTTGCTGCGGTGAAACGCTTGGGGAGGCGAAGGATGGCGACGACGGTGACCATGCCGAAGATGGGCTTCGATATGGTGGAGGGGAAACTCCTCCGCTGGTTGAAGAAAGTGGGCGATCCGGTGAAAGCGGGAGAACCGCTGGCGGAGATCGAGACGGAGAAGGTCAACATCGAATTCGAGGCCCCGGCCTCCGGCGTGCTGAAGGCCGTGCTGATCGAGGAAGGGACAACCGTGCCGGTGGGCACGCCGATCGCCATCATCGGCGCTCCGGAGGAGCCGGTGGAGGTCCCGGGTGCGGTCCCGGCTGCCGCGCCGGCAGCCCCTCCACCTGCCCCGACCCCAGCCGCCTCTCCCCCCTCACCGGCGCCTGCCCCAGCGCCCGCCGCGGCTCCAGCACCGGCTCCCGGCGGACGGGTGAAGGCCTCGCCCCTCGCCCGGCGACTGGCCCGGGAGGCAGGGATCGACCTCCGGGAGATCCCAGGGACCGGACCCGGAGGCCGGGTGGTCAAGCGGGACATCGATCGCTATCTGCAGGCCCGGATCCCGAGGCCATCGCCGGCGGTCGCCCCGGCTCCGGCGCCTGCTCCGGCCGCGGCCCCCCCGCCTCCCCCGGCCCCGCCGCCGGCCGCCATCCCGGTCAGCCCGTTGCGCCAGGCCATCGCCCGGCGGATGACGGCCAGCAAGCAGACCGCGCCGCATTTCTACGTCACCGTCGAGGTGGACATGGACGAAGCCATGGCCTGGCGGGCGCGGATCAACGAGGCCCTGGGGGAGCGGGGGAAGATCTCGGTGAACGACCTCGTGGTGAGGGCGGCCGCCCTGGCCCTGCGGGAGTTCCCGGCGCTGCGCTCCTCGTATCAGGAAGGGGGGATCGTGCGCCACGAGGCGATCCACATCGGCATCGCCGTGGCGCTGGAGGAAGGGCTGATCACCGTCGTGCTGCGGGATGCGGATAAAAAGCCGCTGGCCCAGATCGCGCGGGAGAGCAAGGAACTGGTGGAGCGGGCCCGGAGCGGCAAGGTCCGCCCTGAGGATATCGAGGGGAGCGTGTTCACCGTGAGCAACCTGGGGATGTATGAGGTGGATCACTTCATCGCCATCATCAACCCGCCGGAGGCCGCCATCATGGCCGTGGGCAGCGTCCGCGAGGTGCCGGTGGTGAAGAACGGCCAGCTCACCGTGGGGCAGCGGATGAAGGTGACCGTCTCCGCGGATCATCGGGTGACCGACGGAGCGGAAGTCGCCCGCTTCCTTCAGGCGTTCCGCCGATATCTGGAGAACCCCCTGCTCTTACTGGTCGAATAGCGCCCGGGCGATCCTGCGGTCGTCCCTCTTCCTGAGCCGTCTGACGGCTCTATAGCTCAGGAAGAGGGACGACCGGACGATGAGAACGGAGTCGCCATCAGATCCCCTGGCATCCGCCTCCATGCTCCCTCTCATCATCGTTCCCAGGCCCTCGATCCGTGGATCGGGTGGTCCAGGGCGCAGGCGTAGCAGGTTCAGCCCCTGGGGGGTGGCCCGGCTTGGGCAGGATCCTCTCCGGCTGGATCAAGCGGCCCAGCATGGGGTCATACCGTCTCACGTTGTAAAAGCATAGCGCAATGGCCTGCTCTTCCCGCTGGCCTGTAAAGCAGCGCGTCGTCAACGGCGTGCCCCAGGTGGAGCGCGTCTCACCCCAGGCCCTGTAGCGCAGCTCGCCGCACTTCCCGCCGCTCGCATCGGCCGTGACGACGGTGGCGCTGAGAAGGAACTGTTCGCTCGAAGCGTTACGTCTCCTGCTCCTTCTTCAATGTCCTGCGAGATCAGTGAACGTTTGATCCACATCCACGCAGGGCTGCTGCTCAATCGGAAGGCTTTCCGGATACGCTCGTCTCGGGCGTTGATGGTTTAACCGTCCGATTCGCAACGGGGGTGGCCCGGCGCTTCCAGCCGCTTCGGCCACCTCCGGCTGTGCCAGGGGTCCAATACCATACCCAACCTCGGCGAACGCGCCGCCGAGAGCCGCATCGGCTGCAATCTGCGCCGGATCGCCCAGCCCTGCTGTGATTTCTCGGCCACTGAGCCCATTCTCCGTCGCCCGCGCCGCCTGCCCGGCCAC
>JAEVEY010000003.1 GCA_016842045.1 Candidatus Thermoflexus sinensis
GGCGGATCTCCGTAGCGACCAACCCAGGGAGATCGTGGGTGCGAATCGCCCAGACCACATACGCCTCATCGTTATGCGCCAATGAGGGCCGCCAGAGGGCCAGGGCCAGCATCCAGGCGATCAGGAGCGATCCCACGGCGAGCCATTTAGAGCGATTCATCTCCTGCGGATCCTCCTATCTGGTCGATCCCCGGAATCCTCGGAGGGCCATGATTCCCAGCGAACAGAGAATGAAAAGGGTGATCCCACTGATAAGCGCTCCCACATAGAAGCTCCACGGTCGATAACGGAAAACCACCTCGCTCTCCCCAGCTGGCAACGGCACAGCCATCAGGATGACATTCGCTCGCACCAGCGGAGCCGCCCGGCCGTTGACGGAAACCTCCCACCCCGGATACCAGGGATCCCGGGTGATCAGGAGCCCGGGCTGTTCCAGGCGGACCCGATAGCGGCTCTCCATAGCGGTCCGGGCGAGAAGCTGTATCTGATCAGTCAGGGGAAGCTGTTCACCGCCCGGCCATATCACCGGATCCATGGTGATCGCCTCTTCCAGTGGCCGGAAGGCCGGATCCCGAAGCGCAGTCAGGGCCTCCTCAAGCGTGGCGACCGGACGCACCTTACGGACAACCCAGGCCCAGGGCAAGGGGGGATCCAGACGGAAGACGCGGGTCTCCTCCTGGCCCTGGGGAATCCGATCCAGCAGCACGGCTGTCCGTCCCAGGGCGGACATATCGGGAAGATCTCGCCCCCAGGTCACCACATAACGGACCCCCAGCAGCCACCACTGGAGGGGTTCAGGGGTTACTTTCAAAAAACGAAAATAGGGCTCTGGCTGAATTGAGGTTGACCCATCGATGTCCTCCAGGCCGAACCAGCATCCGATGTGATCCGGCATGCGCCACTCATCATAGAAACGGAAGGGCCGCTCCGCTTCCACCAGCATCCGCTGAATGGCAGGGTGCTCCGGGTAGATGGGCGAGGGAGGCATCGCATCGAGCCAGCGGTTGAAAGCGGCAAGGTTGATGGCGGTGAGAACAACCCCACCCAGGCTCAATCCCCGACGATCCCGCCATCCGGAGGTCCGCGCTGCCCACCACGCCCAGGCCCCCAGAGCCATCAATAAGCTCAACCCCACCTCTTGAGGGAGCCGACGGTGATCGCTGGGATCGATTCCCTGGCGGGCCAGGAAGGTGACGATGGGCAACGCCAGGCCCAAACCCAGGGCGAGAAGGCCTGAGGCACGTCGCAGGCGGAACGCGACCCTTCGTCGGGAGCGGGGGATCCCCTGCATGAGCGCAGCCAACCCGTGGGCTGCCAGCGCGGCCAGGGCGAAAGATACCCACAGGGCGTGTCGCTCCTGGCTACGGGTGGTGGGATAAAAAGGGAAAATCTGGAAAGCGATTTCATATAAAGGGAAGTTGGCGCCGAAGGAGAGCAACAGCCCCAGCAATCCGATTCCGACCCAGAGGCGTGCGGTGCGCCAGCGCAAGGTCGCACCCGCGATGGCAAGCGTTAAAGGCAGAAAACCCACATAAAGAGGATGCCAGTGGCTGACCAGACCAGGCTGGATCAGCTGGATTATGTCCTGAACGGGGAATCCGCTCCCGGACTCAGCGAAGGACAGGCGCGCACGAGTGGAGTGACGCGCAAATTCAAGAGCAGGCACGAATTGAATAGCAGTCACCCCAAAAGCGATCAGTCCCAACAGACCGAACCGTTTCACCGCCTCCACCCATGGAAGGCGGACCTGCCAGCTTCGCACGATATAGAAAATCGTTCCCAGCGACCAGACGAGGGCATAGATCTGCGGTTGACCGGCAAAGATCGGAAGGATCCCTCCCAGGGCGGCCAGGGTTAAGGCGCGGGGATGCAGGCCTTTTGTTAATTGATTCAGTCCCAGCAGGAACAGGGGAAGCCAGGCGGATCCCTCAATGATCGCCACCTGCAGGATAGGGTATCCCGTTAAATAGCCACCGAACCCAAAGACGATAGCACCTAACAGCGCCCCCCAGTGGCTCCCTGTCTCCTCCTTAAGAAAGATGTAAGTCAATACGGCAGCGATCCATAGATGTAAAAGCGACTCCAGGTGGAAGAGATCCAGAGAGACATGAGGGCTGCCGATCATAAGGGCGGGCAGGACCGTGAGCCATGTGCCCGGATAGAAAAAGGCAGATTGGGCATAGGCCTGGAAGGGAAATCCGCTGAACAGGCAGCGAACCCACACCGGAAGTGTGCCGTGTTGCAGACCATGAAGAAAGATGTCCCGAAAGACGAAGTAATGATAAGTGAAATCCCCTGTCGCCAGCATCAGGCGATCAGAGAGGATAGGCGTGAAATACCGCCAGGTAAAGAGCCACCAGATTGCTGTGAGCGTAAGCAGAGCCACGCCAATCGTGCGCCACTGAACACCGGGGATCTTTTTGATCACAGCTTTATCTCCTCCGGGCTTATCAGTAAAGTAAAGAGGCCGCCTGTCATCGATTATTATGACGGCACCCAAAACAAGGGTGCTGGACAGCGGAATCCCTGACTTCTTCCTAATAGGAGTTACGCAGTTGAGAGCTCTAAAGAGTGGAACGGAATGGCCCCACCCCCCTTTCTCCCCCCTCCCCACGGCCCTTTGGGCCGTGGGGAGGGGGGAGAAAAATCCTTGCCCCCATGGGAAACGAACTGCGTAAGTCCTAATAGAATCAAGCATATCGAAGGTTATACAGCAACCAGAGAAAGCCGCTTTCCTTAATATTAAATTCAAGGTTCAGACAGCACCCAAACGGGCTGCGGCAGCCATATGCCATCCTCCCCGCTTTGCGTCGGAATCCGTCCACCCGGAGGGTGGCGCCGATATAAGCCTAACCGGATCCGATATTCGCCAGATGGAATTCCCATCGGGACCTGGATCTCATAAGGATCTGGATAGATCCATCCAGGAATCCACTCTGGCAGAGGGAGGAAAGCGGGGTGCTCGTGATCGCCCTGAAATATCAGCTGGTCCCTGCGCTGGAAATGGACATATACGCTGAGAGGCTCACGAATCGGCTCCGCCGCCCGCCACCACAAGCGCATCCGGAGGGTCCCGCCCGGTTGCGCCACAGGCGAAGGCGGAGACCAAGCCAATAACTCAAGCCCGTTCGAGAAACGAACATGCAGGGGTTGACATGAAGGCTCGTGACAGAAAGGCTGCAGGACCTGGGAAATCCCTGTCAGCCATATGCGGATGTTGAGCCCCAACAAAACCAACAGCAACCATCCCGCGATCCATTTCCTCATCCAAAGCGGAAAGCCAGATGGACTCCCGCTCGGCTTCTCTGGGGACGTCGCGGCTGCCGATGCCTTCGCCGGCAGGCAGAGCCCCCGCAGGCCGCCGAGCAGCAAGCCAACAACGAGCGCTCGATATCCCATGGAGATCGGGATGGGAATCCCCGTTGACTCAAAGGAGAAGAGGGTAAGCGCCAGCCCCTCTCCTCGCAACAGCATCTTCCACTGACCGACAATCGGTGAAAAGGCCGGCCTGAAAATCAAATCCTCCTCGAACAATGTTCCGCGCTCGATGTAAAGGGCGGCATAATATTTCTGGAAATCAACGGCGAATCCAGGGATCTGAACTGCTAACCCGAGCAAGCCTGAGATCCGAACAGCCCATCGTCCCGCCGGGCACCTCAGGGCCGTTTCCAACCCCAGCAACAACAAGGGAAGCAGGGGCACCAGGAATCGAGGGCCCCAGGCCCAGCCTCCGTGCCATGCCCACCAGGTTCCGTAAAGAACCAGATAGCCGAGGGCGTGGAGCCCGATGGCCGCGGCCTCCGATCGTCGGACCTTCCAAAACGCAGGCCAGCTCAGAAGAGAGACAAGAACGGAAGGAGCGTAGAGAAACAACCCCTTCCCCGGGCTGAGCAGCAGCCCGAACCATCCAATGCCCAGCGGATGAGCCAATCTGTCCATCTCGTGAAAGTAGCCGGTCTGGAAGGGATTTCCAAACCGCAGGAAGTTGTAACCGGCGGCGGCCAGGATGGGAAGAGCTGTCCCAATCCCCCATCCCCTCAGCATCCGCCAGCCCGCTGTCCCCTCAGGCCCTCGTAGTCTTATGTAGAGCAGAATGGCTGGCAACCCCGCTATGGCCCCTTCCTGAATGAAGACGCTCCAGCCACTGAAGACCCCGCTCAGGAATCCATACCATCCCGCAAGACCATGATCTCTTCCACCGCGAAAGATCAGAAGATAGGCAGAGAGGTAACACAGGGCCAGGCTGGCCTCGGCGAACGGGTATTTCCCGTAAGGCCCGGCGGGGGTGGTCAGCAGTAACAACCCGCTGATCCAGAGAGCCGCGCGAGAACCCCAGAGCTCCCGGGCGAAGACATAAAGCAATGCGCAGGTCGCTGCCATTGCCAGGACCGGGAGCATGAAATACATGAAAACCATGAGTCTGTAGGAGGCTTCTGCGTGGGGGGAGATCAGAGAGGCTGCTGCCTTCCCCAACCCGAGCAAGGGCAAGGCCAGCAAGGGCTGTCCAAGGTTGTATTTCATATATAGTAGCCCATGAGGGCTTGCGTGAAGAAATCTCGCACGGCTCGAACCCCATATCACAGGGACTCGCACAATGCTGGTCACATCCGGCTCCTCGGTCTCCAACAGCGCTCGGGCGGTGTGAAACATCGCCGCGGCGTCAACGCTGTAAAATATCTCTTCCCCCGTGGCTCCGGTGACGGCCATGAGCAATCCCAAAGCGAGGGCTCCAATAGCCCAGGGAGAAGGTTCGCCATCACCCGCTCGGGTTTTCCTTTTGCAAGTCATTCGCGATACCTCCGATCCCTTGATGATCAATGGCAATAGCGCCTGTTCGCCTTCAATTTCAAGCTTTCGAGGACCATGCTGGGAGCCTTCAAACCGTAGTAAGGCGCGGAGCGAAGCGGAGCGCCCGTCCAGGCGTTCCTCAAAAAGAACGGGCACTGACATGCCCGACTCCGAACTGGAAAGACCCCACTCAGCCGCGTCCAGCAACCTTTCGAGCAGTCTCGAAGAAAAGATCATCTGTTTCGCCGCCGTCCTGATGTTCTTCCTTCTACGGACAGCGCCTCACCTCTATCGAGCCGAGCTCCACGTGGTCCTCGACTCCAATCGGGATGCGCCGAAGGGATGGCCAGTGATAGCGGCCGATTACCAGCCGATAAGAACCTGGAGAGATATCATGCGGAATCACGAAACGGAAGCGGCTTATGACGGTCGTCCCCCCTCCTGACCTGTATGCTGTCAGGTCGGAGGGCTCCAGGATGGGGTGGTCCTCCTGGGCGATCAATCTCCCCGCCCTGTCCCATAGATGCACAAAAGCCACGTAGGGGGCAACCCACCCGGATCCCTCATGGTAACCCCAAAGCGTGAGGGCTTCCACGGTTTCACCCGGGCACGCCGTCTGATCCGGCTGAATCCAGACCGCGTTCAGGGTAATTCCATCCTGCCACACCGCCGCCCGAACCGGGAGAGGCTTCCATGGCCTCATCGGCGTGAGGGCCTCCATTGGGAACGTGGCTAAGAGCCACGCGTCCAGGCCCGGGATGGGTTGCTGGATGGAGATGCGCATCAACGTCTCTGGATCATACAGGCCTATCCGCACACTATATATGCCGGGCTTTAAGCGTTCGGGTAACCGAACCGCTGCAAATACGGTCATGGGCTGCCCCTGGGGCCAGCGGGCGATATCAGTAAATCCCCGCGCCAGGAAGAAATCCTCCTGAGCGATCAGCTCTCCAGTGGCACGGTGAACATGAATGAAGACCTTAACGGGGCCTTGTATCGGGCGCTCTCTACTCCATGTGAGCGCCACGCCCAGGAGGCGGTCGCTCGGATGAGGCGGGCGGAATTGAGCCCCAAGGAGATTTACTCCATTCTGGAAAATAACAGGAGAGATGCGCCATGGCGCTGACGGTGGCTCCAGAGCGCACGGGACGAGGTATCCTCGAACAGATAATCCATGGATATCTTGCGAGCTCTCCTCAAACCCGTTCCAGAGCAACCACATCGGGAACAATCCCATAGGATCTACGAACTCTTCCTGCCATCCAACGATCCAGACACGACGGAACGCGGGGCATGACCGGAGGGAAATCCGCAGATAGCGCTCTGGATCGGTCAGGGAGAAGATCGGAGCCTGTGGGCCTTCCAGCAATTCGGCCGGGGGCTGCCATCGCCGCCAGTAGTATCGAATGCCCCAGTGGGCCCGGATGGACAGCACCAGATCGCCAGGAGCGGAACGTTTCCTTAGATCCCGCACGATCTCCTCCTCGGGCCTGCCAGCGCGGGCTTCCGATTGCAGCAACGCCAGCACGTTATGGAAAGCTCCCCCAGCTGCCGCGGAGCCGGTCATCCATATGGCCAGCAGCGCAGCAGCCCGGATTCGCTCCGGAGCTCGCTGCGCGACCCACTGGTGGAGCTGCACTAAGCCTCCAGCAATCCCCATGCTCACCAGAGGATGGGCATACAGGATGTGCCGCGGGGCGAAGTTCAGAAGGTTTCCTCGCGCCCCGGTCATAATGAGGAGAGGCAAAGCAATGGCACCGGCGGTAAAGAGAAGCCACCGCCTTTGGACTGGCCGGATAGGTGGCAGGAGGCTGGTCAGAAACGAGACAACGAGCATCGTGAAACCTATGAAAGACCATTTCCCCCAATGGGCATCCACCCAGGATTGGAGAGCCAGCACGGTTATCGAAAGGATCCGGGAGAGGCCCGGAGGGGAGGTCTCCGGCAGGAAGAGACCCGGTCGAATCCCACCTATGGACATCCACATCGCCATCCCGAGACCGATGATTGCGAGACGGCCGGCGGTCCATCCAAGGCTCCGCCAATTCGGGCGCATAGCAAGGAGCAAGGCAGATTCCACAGCTAATGGAAACACGCCATAGTAATGGGTGAACAGGAGGGCAACACCAGCCAGCGTCCATACAAACCATCGGGACAAAGCGGGGCGTTCCAGGAAGCATTCCATTAACCACCAAGAGATCAGAACGCAGAAAGCCAGCTGGGTATACATTCGGGCCTGGCGCATCTGCTCTAGCCAGAGAGGGGAAAGGAAAGTGAGGGCGATAGCAAGATTCCCTGCCCAGGATGTCCCCCAAACCCGGCGATGAAGCTGACCAGCCGTTGCCATAGCCAGCAGCCCGAAGGCCATGGAAGGCCAGCGCAGGGAGAGCTCACTATCTCCAGCCACACGGACCCACAGATGGTAAAGAAGCGTGTGGAGAGGGGGATGACGATCTCGAGCAGTCGCCTGAAGCCCTTCCCCGAGGGACATCCACGCGACGTGCCAAGTCCAGCTCTCGTCGAACCAGAGGGCTCGCCGGGTGATGGTCAGCATGGTCAGCCCACTGGCCATCCAGAGAAGGATGAGAGCCAGCATGTGTATGTGTTCCTTTCGGATCATCGTTCGCCTGCGCCTTCGTCTGAAGAATATCCGGCCCATGCTCGCAGCAGGAGCGTATCGACTGTCCCATCCGGCCTCATAAAGCGGGCCCGCACCCCGCGGTTCGGATCGAAGAGGCCGATCTCCAGGCGCAGCGTTTTCCCTTTCGGGAACAGCATTGCGGTCCGATCGATGTAAAGATCCCCTTCACGCCAGAGAAAACCTGGCACGCCGAACCCGCTGGGGTTCTCTACCTGCCGGCCCTGAGGATCCAGAAGATGGTGAAAAGGTTGCATGTGCCATGACCATCGCATCGGATCTTTCGGCACTTCATCCACAGACCAGAAGGTAATTACCTCAAGGGATTCCGCCTCCTCCCGAAGAGTGTATCCGATTAGCCTCCATCCGATATCGGTGGGAAGCTCATATCGAACCGATGGCTGCGCCTCACCAGGGCGGATCACATAAAGCGCCAACCAGCTTCCGTCCATTAGAGTAAGGGTAATTGTGGGAGAGCGGCCCAGCGGCGCCAGGATCGGGGGGGCACCCGATGGCCCGGCCAGAACGTGTATAACCGGATGTTCAGCATGGGCGAAGGCCAGCCGCTCCGGATGGAATCCACAACGGATGTCCAGTGTATGCCCCACTGTCCCAATGATCCAGACCGGGGTGGTTTCCGCGCAACCTGCCGGCAGAAGCACCTGAACCTGCAGGTCCTGTGCCAGCCAGCTGGACAAACCATGAGCGAGGCGGATAGAAGCCTGCAACGGCAGCTCCTCAAGGTTCCCGGTCCACGGATGTTGAAGGGCATTTCGATCCATCCGGACAATCAGTATCGTCCAGAGCATGGCAATGCCAATCCCCACCCCCTGAAGCCACCACCGCCGTTGTGTCCCGGGGATACACCATCGCAAACCCTCTGCGACCAGCAGCGAACCTGCGGGGATGGTCGGCACGAGATAGTGGATGTGGATCGGATAGGGCCAGGGCAGCGAGAACACCACAGCGGGGAATCCCCACCAGATGACCAGGAGCGCGCGTTCTGGGCGCCGGCGGAGGATCCCCTCAGCCATCGCGCCGAACGCGCCCAGGGTCACCATGAGCTCAAGCGCGGTAGCGTTGACGTTGGCCAGGAAAACAAGAGGGCTCGGAAGAGGGCTGGCCCAGACTTCAGCGAAATGGCGGCCGGAGACCATCCGAAGCGCATGGGCGAAGGCAACGGGGGTCTGCGGCCAGAACCCTTCTGGATGGCGAAGCTCTCCTGCCTGCGCGCGATGCTGCCAGATCCCGAGGAGGGCCGGGAGCATCAGCAGAGCGAACATGGCGAAGCCGATCCCGTGGATCCGCCACGACTTGAAGGTTAGCCAGACGGTGAGGGCCCATGGGATCAGCAGTAGCCCGCCTACAGGATGAACCTGGCTGACCCCCGCGGCAAGCACCCATCCCAGGAGGACACGCCCTCTGGACAGCCTCTGGCCATCCATAAGATACGGCCTGAGGCATGCCAGCCACGCCGTGACCAGGAGGGGGAACCAGGCAGGTAGCCACGTCCCCCGAGCAAAATACACTCGCCAGGGAGAAGCGGCCGCCAGCAGAACGGTGAATCCGATGATGTCCAGTTCGGCCCGGGTGCGCAGGAGACGGGCCAGGAGAGCGAGGCCCAGAACGTCCAGCATCCCCGCGAGGCTGTGGAGGGCCCACGGGTGGCGGAGAAGGAACACAGCGGGGGCCAGTGCATAGCTCACCATCGGCGAAGCGGGAAGGCCAATGGTAGTTCGTTGGCCCTCCACAGGCCGGATCCCCCGATCGATCAGCATGGCGGCCTGAGCAATGGGAAACGCATGATCGTAGTTATGCCGGATCGCCGAGAGCCCGGCCATCCGGATCGCGAAGCCGAAAGCGAGAATCCCCAGTAACGCCACTCGCCGATGCATCACGCCCTCCGGCGCTCCGCATGGCTGCGCCCGCCCTTAGGCAGGAATCGACGGATCCCCTCACGGAGCAGACGGGTCTTCCAGAATGTATAGGGGAAGTCGCAGCATTCGGTCTACAATCGGAGGGGCGCTTTGAACATCCAGACGGACCAGGGAAGGCCATTCATAGACTGCGATCCCCAATTGAGTGACCTGGGCCAGCTCCTCGACAGGCGCTTCCAGGATCCGATGATCCAGGATCTGCTCCCCGGGTTGCCAGCAATCAAATGGATAGCTGTTGTTTCGCGGAGCCCCATCCTGCTGGACACGCTTTTCCCCCTTCTCATCCAATCCCTGCACCGTGATGGAATAACTTCCCTGAGCCCGCGGACCAGCCTCCCAGACCAGCCAGACCTCTATTTGATTCGGGGAAAGGCGGCGCACACCGTATCCCCGCAGGATGGCCACATCCGCGAATCTCGCTTCGACGGGGCGTATCAGAAATGGAGGAGGAGCCTCGGGGGCTGGAAGAACCTCAAACACATCATAGGGATCCATATAAGCCACATAGCGGAAGCGTGGCATCCGAGAGACCTCGCATAAACCATGGGGGTAAAAGGAATGAAATTCTTTCTGCGAGCGATCCACCAGCACATAGCGCACCCCCAGCGCACTGAGCCGCATGATCTCCTCCAGAGCCTCGGGCCGTGGAAAGGCACGCAGGCGCTCCCGGATCTCCCGGATATCTGATGGGATGTAGCCGCTGTAGGCAATCACCAGGGGTTTCCGATGAACCAGTGCGCCATACATTCGCATGGTCTCATCAGCATCCAAAGGCAGAAACACGGGCAGCTCCAGCACGGCGAAGTTGCCCGGTTGATCGGCCAGCCAGCGATAGGCCGGGGGAAGATCAGCTGGGCGAGGAAGCGGTGCAACAGGGATAGGAACAGCCCATCCCTCCAGGATCCCAATCCCGACCCACAGGAGCCCCAGCTTCCATCGGGGACCCCGCAGGACGCGATTTAAACCCAGGCCGGACAGCGCCGAAAGGCCGATCAAGGCGAGGATAAACCAGCGTGCAGTGGCCCGGATGAGAGTGAGCCATGGCATTAGAGTGACCACCAGCCCATAAGGGCCACGGATCTGCCAGGGCCCTATATGCCATGAAGGTCCCAGAGCCATCATCGCCCCTATTCCGATCAGGGCAAGCGAAGCCCAGCGCAGGAAGGAAGCCTGAGAAGATCGGACCCCCAGGATCGCGGCCGACAGAATCGCCAAGCCGGGATAGAGCTGCACCTCATGGGTTGTGTGGCCTGGGATCCTGAAGGGGGCAGTGAGGGGTTTAAGAATCCGGAGCTCGGGGGACGCAGCCAGCACATCCACCGGCCAGGCGGCGAACTCCCGGGCCAGCGCGAGATCTCGAACCTGTGCCAGTTCCGGGGCAATCCGGAGATAGGGAAGAGCGAACAGACCGATCACCAGTCCACAGCCCACGAGCACTCCGACCAGCCCGGGCCATGCCCGATGGTTAACCCGACCTTCTCGCGCCATAAAAAGAAACAGAAAGCCCAGCGCAATGCCGCCAAAGACTGCCACATGCCATGATGAAAGGGCCATCAGCAAAATGCTCACGATCAGATTCCATGCTCTCCACCATCCTGGACGGTGGGCGTAGCGAATGAGCGCGGCCATAGCCATTGGGATCCAGCCCATATAAAGCAACTGTAGATGCATCAGGTGGGCGAAACGATATGGAAGGGCGGCGAAGAGGAGCCCGGCGATGAAAGATGCCCGATGCCCACCTCCTGCCGCCCGCACCAGACGATTCATCCCGATCGCCGCCGTCCAAAAAGAAACAAGGAAAGCAATATTGTAACCGAGGGCAGGGATCCCCGAGGCCAGGAGGAAAGGAAAAGCAAAGGGCAAGATTCCCAGCAGGAGCTCCGAGTATGCCAGCGTTCCGGTGTGGGGGTGAAAGATCGGCGCATCAAAAAGCGCCCAGGGTTGCTCTGTCAGCGCCCGGGTCTCCCAGGCCAGGATCCACGTGTTCAGCAACGGATCCCCACGGTCTTTGGGGAGCCCGTCCGCCATCCGAAAGATCAGTGGAGCGGTAAGCACGACGGCCCAGAGCAGATAAGCAACAGCGATTCCAGCATTCCGACCAAATCCGCGGGCACACCCCATCATCGTACCTGGATCTCCTCAGGAAGCACGTAGAATGGCTCACCGGATGGGAGGAACAGATGCTCCATAGAGGGCCAGATATACCAGCCGATCCGTAAGCGATAAGCGCCGGGTTCCTGAATTCCCTCCAGGGTGATCGGCACAGCGATGATCTCCCCAACAGGCCAGTGCTCGGTCCCCCACGCTTCCAAAGGCGGGCCATCGCGCTGCCCCCGGAGTTGACCCTGCGCATCCAGACGATGCACAAACAGCACATAGGATTCCCGCATCGGTGCGACAGCCCGCCAGTAAAACCAGAGCGACCACGGGGAACCAGGTGCAACGGAAGCTGGAACCTCTACTCCAACCAGCTCGATAAAGTCTCCGAAGCGTATCGGCTGTTGGAGGCGGGCATGATCGGGCATCGGGCGGTTAACCAGCAGGGTGAAAGGCAGAAAATAACCATTCTCACCGTGATCCGTGAGAAGAACTTCCCAGGGCTTCCCCAGCTTATAGAGCCCTATCTTGATCCGATAAGGGCCTGGGGGGAGATCTTTCGGGATCTGAATCCGGTGAACATCCCGGATATACCGTTCCTCCTGCCACGGAGACGCGGTTGTGGGCATCTCTCCGGGATGCATGTGATCGCTCTGAAATCGTAAGCGATGCGGAGGCAACGCCTCCAGGACATGCACATAAACGCTATATTGAGTCTGCATCTCCCGAAGGCCCCGCCACCACAGGGTCAGGAGGATAACACCCCCAGGCCGGGCTATCCAGTTCGATGGGGAAATGGTGTAGCCAAGCAGACGAACCTGCCCACCGAAATCCACATCGGCTCGCGCTGCCATCCCAGGCGGAGCATTCGGATCGGATCGGGGACGGAACCAAGTTGTGTGAGGATCCACATATAGAAATTTCAAGCCCAGGATCAATGCCCAGAAGGCAAACAGACCGGCTCGCTCTTCCCATAACAGTGAAGCAGGCCCGGAGATCAGCGCCGGTTTTATCCGTCGAGGCGACCTTCGTATTTGGTGTAAAAACCAGCGAGTCGAGCCGGCCAGCCAGAGCCCCAGAGAAAACAGCTCCAGCAACCGCCAATCCCATCGCCCACAGAAACAGAGGCGAAGCTCGTGGGGCCCGCCGGAGACCTGGGCGCGCAGCAGTCCCCATTCCCCCTCCGCCTTCACAGGAACCCGACGCCTGTCCACCATCACCTGCCAGCCCGGGAAAGCAAACACCCAAAACCGCAGGGAGGTCTCATCCGGAAGCACAATCCGGAAGCGCTGATCTAAAGGGTGGAGGGAAAGCGGGGTCACCTCTGTCCCCGGTGGGAGAACCGTATAGTCCAGACGGACCGGTTCCATGCCCTGGTGGTAAGCCTCCTCAAGAGGCGAGCCGGTGATCTCCCGCGCCGTCACTGTGCGGGGGAGCAGTTCGCCAACGCTGGTGAGGCCGATGAGGCCGGCGGACCGATCGAAAGCCTGGAGATCCGCCAGTGTCGCCCGCTGCAACACCGTGAATCGACCAAAGGGATAGAGAAGCGGGGCGACGCCCAGCAATAACGCGAGCCCGGCCAGCCCTGCTCCCAGCACCCGCCATCCCGGCCTCCGGATGCTATCAACGCCCAGCCCAATGAGAATAGCGATCGGAATCCCGGCGATCCCCAGCCACCGCCACGGAAACTCGGAGTAGGCCAGCAGCGGCAAATGCTCCCAGAGCGGACGGGAGGGTTGGGTCATCATCCCGATCATCCCCACAACTCCCAACCCGGCCCCAATGGCCAGGATCCGCTGATGAGCGCTCCATCGCCTCCAACCCAGGAAGGAAGCCGTTGCTATCAGGATCTGATGGGCTCCCAGGGTCAGCACCTCCTGGGGGTTGCCCATGCTCTGATCCTGCACCGGAACAAAGGACAGCAAACGGCCTAGATCCAGGAAGTGCTTCCGGAAATCGAAGTGGCCCTGCAACAGGCGATCCAGGTGCACCAGCGAGCGATCGATCAGGGCCGGGATCACGAAAAACGCTGCCAGCCCGATCCCCACCCCCAGCGACCATAGCAACCCCCATAGACTGCGACGGGGGGGACGCTCAGCCATCCAGACGACCACGCCGTATCCGATGAGCGTGATAGTGCCCAGCATGGCGGTGATATTGTGGCTTAAAAGGAGAAGCCCATAGAGGACCCCAACCATCCATCGACGAACCCAACCCCCTCTTTGCAGATAGGCGTGAAGTCCATCCATCACCCAGGGGAGCAAGCACAGGCCCAGATATTGAGGGAAGTCGCCCTGCCAGTAAAGTTCGCGGATCCGGAAAGGGGTGTAGACATAGGCCAAGCCGGCAGTCATCGCTCCCAGCTCACCGATCCCCCATCGGCGTGCCATCCGGTAAACCCCAGCCCCTCCGAATGCAATCAGAAAGGCCAGGACCACCTTCACACTGCTTTCCAGATCCAGCCCCAGTTGCATCCCCAGCGCGCCCAGCCAGGGGAATAAAGGCCCAAGGAAGTGGAAAAGAGGATAACCCAGACCGAAAACCAGGTCAGGTGCCCATCGCGGATAGAAAACGCCGACCCGCCACATCCGATCCATCTCTAACACTCGATAGACATGCAGGACCCCGTCATGAGAGGGGGGGAACCCCGCCCATAATAACGGTCCACCCGCCAGAGCTGCTCCAATGAGGAATAACCAGAAGCCCCATTCGCGCCTCATGGGCCCCCTCGAGATTCACGAATCAAGATAGTTGTCGCCAGCTCTCATTGATGAAAGAGATCCTCACAAGCTCCGCCCAGATGATCCTGGACGATCCGAATCGAACCATCTATCTTTTGCTCGCCTACTCTTCTGATTCCCCGCGCTTTGCGACCACGCTTCCTGGACAAACTTCGGATCTCCCTATCCAGAGGGCATGGCTTGCCTCCTGTCCGTGAAAGAAGCCAAGCATCAAATGACATCGTTTTGTTCGCTCACCGCGCGATGATGACAACCGGATGAGTATAAAATGGTCCGGAGACAGCTGAAGAGTCGGGCAGTAGATGAGTCATCTCCGGCCAGGCATACCATCCAATCCGCAAGGTGTAGCGGCCCGGGCGGGGAAGTCCATCCAGCTGCACGCTGACGGGAACCACAACCCGCGTGGGCCAGCGTGAAGTTGGTTGCCAGAGATCCCGCTGGCTTCCCACTCGCCCTTCTTCATCGACCACGTGCACGAACACCGTATAATCGGTTTCCAGACGGTTCAGAGCCTCGAACGCCAGCCAGATGGACCACGGCACCCCAGCCCGCACCTCAAGAGGTGCTTCCAGGCCCACCAGGTGAATTTTCTCTCCGAAAGTAACCGGCCGGGCGAGGGGGGCAACCGGCCGGGTGATCACCAGCGCCAATGGAAGTTCGAAACCATCGTCTCCAGAACCATCGAGCTGCAGACGGCGCCCCGGGTTCAATCGTTCATACAGACCCACCCGGATTCGGTAGAGCCCTGGCTCGGCACCTTCAGGCACGCGCAGGAAATGGACATCCTGATACATCCGTTCCGGATCCCAGGCGTTCGTCGGGACATCCGCCGGATGCATATGATCGCTCTGGAAAGTTGGGTGTGGCTCTCCGATCAGTGGATAAACGTGGACATACACGCTATATTGGGTTTCCATCATTCGCAGCGGCCGCCACCAGAGGATCAGACGAGCCTGCTCCCCCGGCGCCACACCGAGGGGCTCCATCCGATAGCCCACCAGTCGAACCTGCCCGGCATAATCGACGCGCAAATGAGCTTGCGCCCCCAATGGCCGGTCCAGGGGCACCCGGGTCCAAGCCCAAAGCCGATATGGGGCCTGGCTGAGAAGGGCCACGCTCCCAAGCAGGAGGACGGCTCGTTCACTGACTGGCCATGCGCGCCAGGCTATCCATCCACGAGAGACGAGGCTGGGGATCAACCGCAGGAGACCGACCCTGACCGAAGAAATCCGGATCGATCGAAAACGGATACCAAATGCGAGGCGCCACGCGCCAGAGATCGCCAGTCCGGCTGAGAAGAACTCCAGGAGTCTCCATATGAGAAGAGGCTCGAAACGAAGCTGGACCTCGTGAAGCCCCGCGGGGACCTCCGCTCGCAGCCATCCGGCCTGAGCCTCTACCCATGTGGGAACCGGCCGCCCATCTACCCGCACGGTCCACCCCGGGAAAGCCAGAACGTAGAAGCGCAAATCCCCACTCACGGGGAGATAGATGAGATATTGCTGATCCAGTGCCCTCCGGCTGATCGTTTGAACCGTTGAGCCAGGCGGCAGGCTACCCGGATCCAGCCGCATCGGCTCCTCGCCTGCGCGGTAAGCCTCTTCCAGCGGCGAGCCCTCTATCTCCCCACTTACCCATCGAGGTAACAATTCCCCAACGCTGATCAGGCCCGGATACCGATGCCGACGCTCGTAGGTGTGCAGATCCGCCAGAGTCGGATAAAGCAGCCGGACGGGTGTGCCCCCGTTATACAGCAATCCGAGGCTTCCCCCAATCAGGACCCCGGCTGTGAGCAGGGTCCATGGACCATGCCAGCGATGCGGCACACAGTCAACTGCAAGGCCGATCATCATCGCTATGGGAAGCGCGGCGAGACCCAGCCAGCGCCATGGGAACTCGGCATATGCCAGAAGAGGGATCCGCTCCCAGACCGGCTGGGAAGCTGGCAACATCATCCAGATCATCCCGGCCAGAGCTCCTCCGCATCCGATTACCAGAACCCGCTGGCGATGGCCTTCGCTCCCATGACACCTCCGGCGAACCAGCCATCCAGCCGCTGGAAGGGCCAGCAGGATCTGATGCAGTCCGAGGGTCAGGATCAGCCGCCGATTCCCCAGGCGATCGTCATAAAGCGGAGGAAGAGAGAACAATGAACCCGGGTCCAGGAAATGCTTCCGGAAGTCATATTCGCCCTGAAGCAAGCGATCCAGATGAACCAGCGGACGGTCTGCAATAGCGGGAACCACGAAGAACGCCGCCATGCCGATCCCCAGGGCTGCGATTTGCAACCCCATGCGGAGGCGGCGCATGGATAGTCCCTCCACTCCGAGCACGCCTATAGTGTATCCAGCCAGCAGGGGAGCGCTCAGCATGGCACTGATGTTATGACTGAGGGGAAGCAACGCGATCGCTCCGGCAGCGGCGAAGCGCCAGCTCCACCGGGATCCCCGGAGCGCCCGATGAAGCGCGAACATAGCCCATGGCAGCAGACTGAGGGCCAGATATTGAGGGAAATCCCCCTGCCAGTAGAGCTCGCGGATCCGGAAAGGGGCGCTGGCGAAGGCAAGACCCGCAATGAGGGCTGCCCGCTCGGATAGACCCCAGAGGCGGGCCAGCCCATAAACCCCCGCGCTGCCCAGGATCAGCAGCCCGGCCAGCGGGATTTTCACGCCGAGCTCCAGAGGAAACCCCAGCCATATCCCCGCCGCTCCCAGCCAGGGGAAGAGCGGTCCGTTAAAGTGGAAAAGGGGGACACCGAGGCCGAAGACCAGATCGGGGGTCCAGCGAGGGTAAAAAATCCCCGCCTTCCAGAGGCGATGCATCTCCAGGACGCGATAGGCATGGATGACCCCATCTTCAGTGGGCGGCAGACCGGGACGGGTCATGGGCTCTCCGATAAGCAGAAGCCACAGAACCATTAACCAGAAGCCGCGTTCCCGCAGCATCAACCCTATCCCCCCGGAATCCGGCATGGCACGGGCAGGATCTCGATGGTGGCCACCGTGACCGCGGCGTGTTCCCACATCGGTGCCCGCGAGGAACGAACAGGCCAGCGAGCCCCCGGATCAGGCTGCCCGGCGGGATAAAGTCCAATCACCAGGGACATGGGCCCCGACGGCAGATCGGCGGGGAGCATGATGCGATACGATTGAAGAATAAGCTCCCCTATCCCCCATTCCCGGAAGGGTCGGTTTCCCCAATCAATCGGGAGATCCCGACCCCCAACCATCCGCCCCGTTCGATCGTGCAGGTGCAGGAACATCACCGGCGTCTGGATCTGAGCCCGAAATGCGCCCGCATCTGAGACAGTCCAGAACAGAGAGAGCTCCAGCGCCTCACCGGGGCAGAAGGCCTCGCTGCTCAAGGCTATCGCTCCCAGCATCACCCCGTTCCCGAACTCGACCAGCGGCATTCGAAAGATCCCGGGAAGATCTAATGGAGGGCTCCCCAGCGCGATCCGGCTCTGAAAACGGATCCGTTGAGGAGGGGGCAGCTCCATCCGTCCATTATCGCCCGGTTCCAACTCCCCTTCGACCATTAAGAGGGAAGCGCCCGATGGCCGGGGGATCCAGCCCACAGGCAGATCCTCCAGGTAGGCAGGCAGGGCCAGAGGAAGGGTTCCCTGGAGGATCTCGGTGGAAGAAACCCCGGCGGCCTCCAGGATCGCAATACGCATGGTATAGCGGCCCGGGGTAATGGAGATCCGCCATGGCCATGCCGACCGGGGCAGCGTCAGGAAGAGCCAGATCCGATCCCCTTCCGGCACACCCAGGACCCCCACCGCTCCGGATTCGGGGCGAGGATTTCTTTCGAGGAGGTAAAGAGTGCCCTCGGGGGTTTCTGCCACCTTCTGAAAGCGGGTTTGAAACAACGCCCAGCGTGCCTCGAAGGCCTCCTGTTCCCCTGAGGTCCAGCCACTCTTTCGCACCAGAAAAGCTTTAATTCCCAAATCCTGGAAGAATAATATGCTCTCACGGGAAGGGAAGGTTAGGAGGCGATCCGCAACATCCCAAAACAGTGGAGGGAAGAAGCCGCTATAACCCACCGGCGTCGGTTGCCCTCGATGGAGAGTAGCAAACTGGGTCCAGACCAGGCGCCGCATTGTCTCGGGATCCGAAAGGATATCCAGCGTCCGGATCGTCGGAAATTCCACAAACGGCAGTAGCTCATGGGCCCCCGCCAGATATTGATCGAGCTCGGGGAGCGGAGAGGGCGCCGGGTAACGGGGAAAAGGGCCCCGATAGGCCTCGAGGATCGCCAGCGCCAGCGTAAGAGCGAAGACCCATTGCCGAAGCCTGGGTCGTGGACGCCAGACATGCCATCCGAGCCCGGCCAGCACGGCCAGGCCCAGCTGTGCCAGCACAAACATACGGGCAGGGACGCGAATCGCCTGGAACCCGGGGAAGAATCGCCAGAGCAGGACGTATGGCATGGCGGGGAGCAGCGGGGGATCCTCCAGACGTAAACGGAGGGCTGGGCCGACTGCGAAAATCGTTCCCAGAACCATCAGGAGAGCAAACGGCCTTCGCCACGGCGAGCGGCTGCGCCAGAGCCCGTAAGCGGCCAGCACCAGCGTCACTATGCCGGGGAACAGCGTCTCCACGTGGGTGTAGCGGTGAATCTCCCAGAAGGGTGGGAACGCGGCATAGAGATGGCCATGAGGGACCAGCAGGAAACTGAGCAGGCCAAAGAGGCCCTGCTGGTCCAGCCCACGTACACCCACCCAGCGACGGGCTTCGAGGTAGGGCCAGGTGATGGGAAGGGTAAGCGCTGCCGCCGCAACCCCCGCCAGGACCACCCCGACCCACCGGGTGAGGTGCCGGACGGAAGGATTACGCAGGACCTGTTCCACGCCCAGGGTGATCAGGCCCACGCATAGAAATAGCCCATGGTAGATGGAGATCAGGAACTGTCCGACGAAGGCCAGGGTCATCCCGATGGCATCCCGAGCACGACCCGTGTGTAATGAGCGAAGGAAAAACAGAAGCGTTAGCGGAATGCCGAAGTTCAACAATATCTGGAGTTGTGGCGAGGGGCCAAACCGCAGGGTCATCGAGGCAAACAGCAGGCCGCTGAGCAGAGCGGCCGCCCGATCGCCGGTCAGCCAGAAAACAAGGGCATAAGTCGCAAGGGCAGAGAGAGCAAAGGCGAAGATGAATAGAAGGTTGTAGGCCAGAATTGGGTTGCCGCCCAGCCCGATCACCGGCGCGATCAGGAGGGCGGCTCCCAGCAGATGCTCGGAGAAATAGAGGGTATATGGGTAGGGATAGAAGTTCGGGGCATGGGGAAGCTGCCCCGGATGCAGCAAATGGGTGACATCCCAGCCCAGGGTCCACGCGTTTAGAACGGCATCCCCCTCGTTTTCCAGATGGGAGGTGGCCGTGAGGGCCACCGGCCAGGTCAGCAGGATGGAAAGCGCAACAAAAAGGGCTAACGCGGGCCCATGGCCGCTTAGCCGTTCAGCGAATATCGATTTCCAGGAGATTTGCCGCCTCACCATAATCAGAATGCTCTCGCCTTCCAGTTTGCTCATCGTAAAGGCCCACCCGCAGGAGGTAACGACCGGGCGGTAGATCCAGCAGGAATCCATAACGATCGAGAACCGGCTCCCCAGGATGCCACTCCGCTATATGCCTCCACCCATCCTGAGGGAGGCGATCCTGCTGCAACAGCGGCGGTTGGTCCGGATAGCCAATGTGCACAAACACCTTGCGGGGCTGGACCGGAAGGCGAGTTATCTGCCAGATCAGAGTTACCCGCAGGGCCTCCCCGGATCGAGCGTGTAAGATCAATTTCCCATTATGTTGCGTCGGTGCTGCATTCCCCTGGATCGCTAACTGGACCAGTTCCATGCCATTCGCCCAGCGGATCCCACCGCCCACGATGTGCCAGCCGCCGCGAGGACTCAGATACAGCATCAACCGCATCCAGTCTTCATAATCCTGCTCCTTCACTTTGTAAGCGTGTTCGACCAGGTAACGCTCGATCCATGGTTCCTGTTCATGCCAGCGATTCCATGGCCGCATTAACCAGATCCGGAAATGCCGGGCGAGCAGGCGATCGATCAACGTCCGCTGAGGTTGTGGTATCGAGGAGGAAGAGGAGAAAATCCCATACCAGTCGATAGGCGCTCGCAGCCAGTTCAAAAAATAATCGCTGAAATAAGGATAAGTCATCAACAACACATCCCCCAACCGGGCCTCGCGGTTGAGATCCTCAATCATCGGGCGGAGGAACCGGGCATTTTCATGGAAATCGTAACGGGGGTCATCGGCAACAGCGTGTAAAGCCATGGTCGCTGCCAGGAAAGACCCTCCGGCCAGCGCCCCGATCAGAGCCAGCCCCCACGCCGAAGGGGATTCAGACATCCGCCGGAGCGCCCAGAGGATTCCCAAGGCGCCCAGTCCGATTCCCATCCCGACGACAAGAGGAGGCCAGATAGGTTGAAAGCCCGATGCGGATCGAACCCATGCCAGCGCCGGTGCTGCAGTGGTGAGCGCTCGCCACTGGCCCAGGATTGGGTTATAGGCAGGATTCCAGGCCACCTGCTCCATCGCCCTGGGGTAATCCTGAAGCGCCTGATACAGCGAACGATCCAGCTCCCCCTCAAACACCCGAGGGTCCACCAGAACGCCAGCCAGCTGGGGGAAGATGGCCAGCAGCGCCAGGGCGGTCATCAGGGGGAGACCTCGACGGTGAGGCCATCGGAGAAGAGCTTCCACAGTAGGGGCTGCCGCGAGCATCGCGATCGGGATTAACGGAATCATATACCGTGGCCCCCAGCTCAGGCCTCCCCACCAGATGATCTGGCGGCTGTAACCAGCTACGTGCAGGATTGCAAAGATGAGCAGACCTCCGGCCGTAGAGGGATGAGCGCGGAACAGCGGCCCGATCCCCGCCAGAGCCAGCAGCAGGGCCGGCGAATAAATCAGCAGACCTTTACCCGGGCTTACGGTCAACGCCAGAGCCCGCCGGATCATCAGCTCGGGTTTGGAAAGCGCCAGCTCGGGCGAACGAGAGTATTCAATCACATTGCGGGCAAAGGCTGGGATGCCTGCCAGCGTGGAGCGGTAATACAAGTGAGTCGGAAGCATCACCAGCATAAAACCGAGCAGGGCGGCTCCGAGGGCCCGCAGGATAACAGCCCGGGAGGCAAAACGCAAGGGCAGCCCGGTGGCTATCAGGAGCCCGGGCAGAGCGATCAGAGCCGATTGCTTGGTGGCCACCGCTCCTCCAAAGGCCAGGCCGGAGAGGAAAAAGGCAGCCTCTTTCGATCTTCGAATCAGGAATGGTGCCCCGAAAGCCAGCAGCAACCAGAATCCGGTTAAGGGTTCGCGAAATAGCCGCTGGCTGTAAGGCCACGCCAGCGTGCCCAATGCGAAAAAGAGGGCTGTCCCCGTAGCAGCCGCACGGGAGAAAGCCATCCCTCTCAGGATCAGATAAAGGAGGCTGACCGTAGCTGCCGCGATCACCGGGCCGAGCAGCATCGCGGTCTGGAAGCGGCCGGTTCCCAGGCGATCGCTTAGCCAGAGCAGCGGCACCATGGCTATAATCTGGGCTGGCTCATAATTGGGAACCATCTCTCCAGAAACGGTATACATCCCCACATTGGCGCTGCCGGGCTTCACATCCAGATAGTAAAGAGGATGGATCGTGAAACGGCCGATTTTTTGAAAACTGGAAGCGGAGGCAAACAGCGCCCGCTCGTCATCGCTGATCGGGTAGCCGGCATAGGTCAGAAAGTAGACTCCAAACGCCAGCATCCAGAGGCCGATTGCCCATCCCATATCCTGCCGCGTGCTCATGGCTGAACCTCAATGATTTCAAGCTCTAAACGGTCCGATCCGTCGACGGGGACACGAATCAACGTTTCCCAATTATACCGACCGATCGCCAGCCGATAGCGCCCTGGGGGAATCCCTGCTGGCAACCGCACCTCGAAACGCTCAAAGATGATCTCTTCACCGGCCCAGGCTGTGGATGGATAATGCCCACGACCCACCGGGTGATCGTCCTGAGCAATCAACCGACCTTGTGGGTCCAGAAGATGCACAAACACGCTGTGTTCCTCTGAAACCTCCTGCCATCGCCGCCACGCGGTCGAAAGCCGCAGTACCCCTCCTGAGGGAATTATACCTTCCGGTTCGATGCGGAAAGCGACCAGCTCCACCCCATCCGCCCAGCGCGCTTCGATCCAACGCATCTCAGTTAGAGCACGCCTAGCCGGTCGAAATGCCAGCAACCGTAATGGGCCGAAAGTTTGCTCCTTCAACAATTCCGCGTGAAGGGTTAACCATCGCTCCACTTCCTCGGAACCCGGCCACATAGGTAAATGGATCGGGATTAGCCAGATCCGGTTATATTGTCCGGCGAGGCGATTCAGCGCGGCGAGGGTTTCCTCCCGTTGAAATGGCTGGGAAGCTGGCAGCATCCCCCACGGAACCCCGTCCCGGTGGTAATATGTGAAGGCAGGGTCCGGGAAAGTGATCAGCACATAATCCCCAGGGCCCGCCTCCCGAGCAAGCAAGGCTGCCAGCTCCCGGATGGGAGGGCTTTTCGCATACCGGGGATCCGCGTAGTGATGCCACAGGCTCTGAGCAACCCCGATCCCGATCCCCAGGAGGCAAAGGAAAGGGAGACCCCGGTGCCACCATCCTCCAGCCATGAGCCGTCCCAGCCCCACGGAGGCCAGGAGAATCCAGAACGGAAGGGCAGTGATCATATAGTGGGGCGCGAAGACAGCCCGACTTTGAGCGGCGAGGAAGGCAACGAGGACAGGGGCAACGAGGTGCCCAATCGCCCACATGCCATCGGCCCGCGAGATCCGGAGCAACCAGAGCCCTCCGATCAGCGCGGTCAGAGCCCAGAAGGCGGTAGCGGCGATGGCGGGCCATCCATCACCGGTGGTTCCTACTGTAAATACCCGCAGTACCTGACTTAAGCCCTCAAGGAGGGTGGGGGCGCGTTGGGCTGTCCCCGTATAGGGTGCGAGGGCATACGCAGCCAGCACCATGCCTGGCAGGTTGAGGAGCAGGATCGCCCCCTGGGCGATCCCCCATGAACGAAGGCGATGGCGCCACAGGATTCCGACCAGCGCGGCCTGCAGAGCGAACAGGATCGCTAAATTATAGTGATAATAGGCTCCCAGAGCTCCGATCAGGACGAAAAGAGCCCAATTCCGCAGCTGATCCGTGCGCAAGGCATGCATCAGAGCCAGCGATTCTGAAATGCCGAAGAAAGCCAGTGTTCCATACTGACGCGCATCCTGACTCTGCCAGATCAAATAAGGATGCAGACTCGCGAGCACGATCCCCAGCCATACAGTCCTCCGGGGCTGACCAAGAACCTGGAGCCACCGCCCGACCAGCGGGATGATCAGGAAGGTCAGGAAAAGCGCGTGGAACCGCAACACAAACTCAGAATCACCCGCCAGCTCCATCCAGACCTTCATCCAGAGAAAATGCAGTGGGGAATGAGGCTCCCGGGCCTCCCAGATGAACCGGAGAATGGCCACTGGGTCCTGGCGGGCAATCATCCAGGAGAAGGCCTCATCGCCACGCAGCGACGGTGCCGAGAGCCGGAACATCCGCAGGGCGAACCCCAGGCCCATCACCACCAGGATGGCCGGAAGGAAGCCGAGCCCAGAGGATTTCTCCTCTGCTGCAACCCCGGAGCGGACCAGACGGCTCCTCCCTCGTTGGAGCTCAAGCCATATATCGCATGCGTTCATGGTCGGACCTCGATGGTATCCAGCGTCAGGAACTCTGCGGACCCCATCGAACGACTCACCATGACGATCAGGCGATAACGCCCCAAAGGCGTATCGGAGGGCAGGAGGAAATCCCGATATCCACGACTACCATGTCGAAGGGCCAGCTTGAGGGCGGGTAGCGCTCCAGCACACTTCCCGGCGGCGGGGCCCCCTCGACCCGAACGGTCCCATTCGAATGGACAAGGGTAGCCTGAAATCGTACGTTCCCACCCGCCTCCGGCAGGCGATGCCAGTAGAGCGTCAGGTGCAGCTGCCGCGTCGGCGGGAAGACCCCCCATCGCCGAGGGGCAATAACACCCTCCCCGGCGTGGTGAAAGCCGGCAAGCATCCAGCCGGAGGCGAAGCGATACGCCACCGGGCGGGCCTCCGGAGGGAGCGCTGGCCTTGTCCAATGCAGCGCATAGGCGCGAATCCGGATCTTCTCCGGAAAGGTCTCCATCCGCACCGGGTAGCGTGTACGCAACACCTGGTCGATCGATCAAACGGATCCGCCCAATCCGCATGGGCGCGGATATACCACAGGGTATCATGGCCCTCCAGCGGGAGGCGGCGCAGGGCTTCCTCTGCTGCCGCCTGATCCGGGATCGGATGGGCGAAGGCACTATGATCCAGAGGTTTCTTAATTAGAAAAATGGGAAGCGAATATATTCGGCGAAGAACAGTGCGACGTTATGAGATCCTGCATGGGCAGCGACCCAGCCCGCAGCGCCTCGCCAGTCCTCTTTCGCGCTCAGGGGACTCCAGAGATACCGGAACCCTACTGCTGTCAACCCGATCCATCCGATCAGAGCCCATGCACGCCAGGTTAAGCCTCCGATTCGGACTGTATCGATTCCAACGGCGATCCCGACAAGGGCCAGGGGAGTTAGGGACATCCAGTAACGTGGGGAGGTCAGGGGGAAACGCTGGCTCGCCAGATACCAGAAGGTCAGACCCAGCACGAGGCCAATCAGACCGGGTCGAATACGATGCTCACTCCATGCTCCCAGGATCAGAACCACACCCCCATACAGCACCCCTAAGAGGGCGATAAATGAATCCGGCGTTTGATAAACGGTCCACGCGGTTAAGATCTGTCGAAGGGCTTCCAGGAGGGAAAGGGGCGGATTCCACCACAGGATCGCTTCCCGCTGCCCATTCCATGCCTGCCAGGCCAGGGGAAGCCCGGCCAGTATCAGAAAAGCGAGGGCACCCCGTCCTCCACGGGAGGCCCAGAGGGGGCGCCTGACCGTTAGGGCAAGACCGAGATGGGCGACTGTCAGGAAAATTGCTGTTAGATGGACGTAATATGCGGCCGCGAGCGTGAGAACGTAGAGAAGCCATCTGTAGGGACGCTCCCCATGGAGCGCCTCCAGAAGCCAGACGGTGCTCATCGTGCTGAGGGCGAACAGCAATCCATGAACCCGGGCTTCCTGCGCAAACCAGATCAGGTAGGGTTGGGAAGCCCCCAGCGCCAGCGCGATGATCCGGGTAGACCCGCGGCCTACATGTCCCCCCAAACGCCAGAGCCAGGCCAGGCCAAGCACCATCCAAAATGCGGAGAAGAAACGGACGGCAAACTCTTCATCCCCCGCGATGGTCATCCATCCCTTTAAGAGCAGAAAATAGAGCGGAGGGCTTGCCTCCTCTTTAAAAGCCATTGTCCGTTCCAGCAGCACAAACAGCGGCAGCCGGGCGATCCAGACAGCCACCGCTTCATCCAGCCACATGCTGTGGAACGTTAAAAACGGCACTCGAAGGGCCCATGCCGCTCCAAGCAACAGGATCCCTATCCAGAGTGAACGGGGCATCGATGGCCAGATCCTTCGGAAGAGATGAAACGGATGTCCGGGCATTCTGGGGCCGCGCGGCTCTCCTCCCTCTCTGCTCGAGGGCATGGTAGGGAAAGGATCCAGCGCTTCATTTATCATTTTTGTTTGGGGATACAGGATGGTGAAGGCCAATGGCCCCACCCCCCTTGATCCTCTTTCCTCCCGGCCCTTAAGGGCCGGGAGGAAAGAGATAACAAGTATCTTAAGGGCGAGCCGGGCACCTTCGGCGCCCGGCTCGCCCTTAAGGAGCCCAAACGAAAAATCAAATGGAAAATGGAAGAAGTACCAGGGCCAAGAATCCGAACCTCCCCGGTTGTGATCCGGGCGGTGCCCGCTCGGATTCGGCGCTTGCCCCCAGTTTGCAACAGCGCGACCCGAACCCAACACATCTATCAGCGCATGGCGGCGCGCACGGTGGAATACAGGGATTCGGCCTTCAGCTCCTGGAGGGTATAGCAGGGAGCCCCCAGGTGATCTGCCAGGGCCTGAGCCAGACCCTGATCAAAGGCGGCGTGCTCCATGTTGATCACCACACACGGGATCTCCCGCTCCCGGAAGAGATCGGCGATCCGGTGTGCTTCCTCCTGGGGCGGAAGCTCGCTCATCGAGACGTTCC
>JAEVEY010000184.1 GCA_016842045.1 Candidatus Thermoflexus sinensis
GCTTGCCCCCGGTGTTCAGGCGCGGAGACCATCAGCAGCGGTCTTCCAGAGTTCACCGTCGCCGCCTTGTTCGGGCGTAGAAGGGGAGCAGCAGGCTCATCGCGGTCTGCAGGAGCTGGCGGCGGGCCCGCAGGGCCATGACCTTGGCCTGACGCACCGGCTCGAGCCGATTGAGATCGGGGAGCGACACCGGCAGCCGCACCGGCCAGTTCTCCACCGCGATCGGCCGGTCCTCCGGTCGCACGCCGTAGCGGACCACCGCCCCTGCCCATGTCAGCCCGGCCCCGAAGCCGATGAGAAGCAGGTTGTCTCCCTCCCGGATCCGCCCCTGTTCCATGGCCTCGGCGAAGGCGATCGGGATCGAGGCCGCCGACGTGTTCCCATAGCGGTCGAGGTTCAGGAAGACCTTCTCCATCGGGAATCCCAGTTCGCGGCAGGCGGCCTCGATGATGCGCTCGTTGGCCTGGTGGGGGATCATCAGGTCGATCTCATCAGGAGCCAGGCCGCTGCGGGCGATGGCCTCGATGGCGACCTTGCCCAGCACGCGGGTGGCGAACTTGAACACCTCCCGCCCGTTCATCCGCAGCAGATGGCCCTTCCGTCGGATGGTTTCCTCAGTGATGACGGCGTTGGTGGAAATCCCGGGCACGATGAGGTGCTCCGCCCCCGAGCCGTCCGATCCCAGCACGAACGAGAGGAGCCCGGTGGGCAGCTCGCTGGCCTGGAGGACCATCGCCCCAGCCCCGTCGCCGAACAATACCGCGGTGTTGCGATCGGTCCAGTCGATGTTGCGGCTGATGATCTCGGCCCCGATGACGAGGATGTTGCGCATCAGGCCGGCGGCGATGAAGGCGTGGGCGACGGCCATGCCATACATGAAGCCGGTGCACCCGGCGCCCAGGGTGAAGGCCCCACAGCGGGCGTTCAGTTTATGCTGAATAATGGATGAGACCGGAGGGATCACATAATCAGGAGTGGAAGTCGCCACAATAATCAGATCGAGGTCTTGAGGAAGGATGCCTGCGCGGGCCATCGCCTCCCGCGCCGCGGCCACCGATAGATCCGACATGGTCTCGCCCGGCTCCGCGATCCGCCGCTCCCGGATCCCCGTTCGCGTAAGGATCCATTCCTCCGTGGTGCGTAGCTGTTGAGCCAGTTCCCGGCTGGTGAGCACCCGCCGGGGAACCGCCATCCCCCATCCAGCGATCCGGCTATACCATGGCATTTCATCCTCCTTTCGAGTCTGGAATCTCCTCTCCCTATGACCCTCCAGCATAGCAGGAGGAGAAAGCGTTTGTGAAGCAGAGCAGGCCGCAGAGTCATCCGTCCTGCTGCCTCCTATCACCTTAACGCCGTGTGGTGTGAAGCCGGCGATATGCCCATACCCCTACGGCCGCCGTCCCCAGGATCACGCCCAGCCACCACCTCGAGTGCAACGGGGAGGGAACCGCGAGGCAGCGCTGCCGATCAGCCTCTCCCACCAGGCGCTCATATAGAGAGGCCACCCAGAGCGGTCGGGGTTCCACCGGGCGAAGGACCTCTGCTACGCGTTCGGCGAGCTGGAAAAGCGCTCGCTCCTCCGGGGAAAAAGCCAGCGGAGGAAGCGGATAGGCAGCATCCCCTCGAAGGCCCTGCTGCAGCCGCGCGGCATGAAGCTCCAACCAGTAGGCCAGATCGGGCATGCAGTCCTCCGAACCGTGCGATGTATATTTGAGGGATTCTGACGGCCCAGTCCTGCCCGCCGAGCAGAGCGCCTGTTCCTTTCCCCTCGGGCCATCCGGAGAGAGATCAGGGCTCTGGGCCTGCAGGAAGACGAGGCCCGGATCACGGATGCGTTAACCGGAATATTCCCGCGTCAACTCCTTTCGGAGCGCTTCCAGCGTGCGATGATAGAGCACCCGGATCGCACCCTCGGTTCGTCCCATGATCCGGGCGATTTCGGCGTTGGAAAGCCCCTCCACGAACTTCAGGATCAGCAACTGCTGCCGGTCTGGCGGCAGACGCCGAATGGCCTCCAGCAACCGCTCTCGCTCCTCCCGGCGTTCCAGGGCCGCCTCCACACGTTCGGGGCCCCGATTGTGCCCGTTCTCCGAGAGCGGGACCGTGGGATGGCGCTGGCGATCCCGATGCCAGTTGGCCACCAGGTTGTGGGCGATGCGGAACAGCCATGCGGCGAAGGGGAGGCCTCTTTCCTGGAACCTCGGTAGATGCTGCAGCGCCTGCAGGAAGACCCGGCTGGTCAGATCCTCTGCTTCCTCGGGATCGCCGGTTCGATAAAAGATGTAGTTGTAAATCGAACGGACGTAGCGAAGATACAGCTCCCCGAAGGCCTCTGGATCCCGCCGGGCTCGTTCCACCAGCCTTCGTTCGTCTTCATGGGAGCCTGCCGGAGGATGTCGGGTGCTCATAGATGAAAACACAATTCCTAACAATTGGGAACGCCTGTTGAAAACTCATGGGGGCCTGATGCGGCCCCTTGGCTGGCAACGAGGCCAGTTGCATCACGTCGGTAACCTAAGTATACCAGAGAGCGGGCGAGGAGGTGGCAAATCCGACCGGGCGGCAGGGAGGCCGATCCATGAACGAAGCACAGGTCATTGAAACCATCCGTCGGGAATCCGTGCTCATCGATCGGGCCGGGCTGATCTCGCTGTATGGCGCAGTGCTCCGGCTGGCCGGGCTCGGGGTCGGAGGCGTTCTATATCAGGCTGGGCGGCAGGCCGGGTTGCGGGGCGCACAGCTCCTCCAGGAGCGCCTGGGGCTCCACGGGGAGGAGCTGCTGGACGCCGCCCGTATCGCCTTCGAGGCGGCCAACTGGGGGCAGGCCCGATGGCGACGGGAGGGGTCTGCGCTCTCGATTGAGGTAGAGGGCTCGATCCTCGCGGAGGGCCTGAAACCCCAAAAGAAACCGATCTGCCATCCCCTGGCCGGCTACATCGCGGGGTTCCTGGAGATCGCTCTTCAACGCCCCGTGCGGGTTCGCGAACGGACCTGCGCAGCGGTTGAAGGTTCGATCTGTGAATTCGTGGCCGAGATCGAACAGGAGTAGGATTTACGCTGCTAAGAGCCACGAGGTCATGAAAATGGACAGGGCGCCCGGCCCCAGGACTCAGGAGAGAAGATCAACGGCATAAATGAAGGGAGGCAATCCTTGCTGGCCCTTGCTCGCCCGGCCACCCGGGCCGATCGAACGGCCATCCTTCAGCTGATCCGAGGACATCGGCGGGCCCAGCTGGTCCTGGACTGGTGGTCCCTGGAGGAGTGGCTGGATACGCCCACGGCGTGGGTCGTGGAGCGAATGGGGCAGATTGTCGCTTTCTGGCTGGGCGTTCAGGTGGATAGTCCGGTGGCCTGGCTGCGAGGAGCTGCTGTAGCCGATGGGGAGGAAGCCATAGCCCTGTTCCAGCAGTTATGGCCGCATTTCGCGCGCGCGCTGGCTCATCAGGGCGCAGAACAGGTGGTTGGAATGGCGTATGGGGAATGGCTGGAGTCCGTCTATCAGGCAGCGGGCTTCACCCGGCAGACCGTGGTCATCACCATGCGGAAGAATGACTGGCGGATTCCCGAGATCCCCGCGATCCCGGTTCACATCCGGCGGGCCACGCTGGCGGACATCCCCCGCGTTGCGGAAGTGGACCGGCTGGCCTTTGAGCCGATGTGGTGGTATGGCCCGACGATCCTGACCCGCGCGTGGCACCAGGTGCCCTATTTCATTGTGGCGGAGGAGGAAGGCGAGATCGTTGGATATGCCTTCACGGACCTCTATGGCATACACGGCCATATCGTTCGCCTGGCGGTTCATCCGGCGCACCAGGGACGGGCCATCGGGGCACGGTTGCTGGCGGAGAGCCTGCGCTACCTCATCGATCTGGGAGCTTACCCCATCACCCTGAACACCCAGATCGAAAATCGGGTTTCCCAGGCCCTCTACCGGCGCTTCGGCTTCCACCCCACGGGTCAGGAGATCTCGATCTGGGGCTGTTCGTTGAAGGGACAGGCATAGGGCTGAGGGCTTCCTCGGATGGGGCAGGCACCGCCCATCCCCAAAGCCCCGTAGAGGGGACCAGCGAATTGGTCCAAAGGCCCGAATTACGGTGAAGGGGCTTTTGGGGGCCAGGGAGACTGCCTTCGGTAGCCAGCCTGTTCCCTGAAATTACTCCTTTAGCAGTCCTTTCTGGATCATATAACGAACCAACTGAGCCCGGGTGCGAAGGCCCAGCTTTTCCATCCCGCGGGCCCGGTAGGTTTCCACTGTTTTGACGCTTAGCCCCAGGCGGTCCGCGATCTCCTGATTGGTGTGTCCCACCGCCACCAGCCGGAGCACCTGCTGCTCCCGCTCGCTCAGGTTCTCCCAGGGCTCTGGGGTCTCCGGGATCTTCGGCGCGGGGATCAGATCCTCCAGGAGCGCCCGGGTCATCGCCGGATGGATGTAGATCTCCCCTCGGGCCACCGCGCGGATCGCCGCCACCAGCTCCTCATCGGTCGCCCGCTTGATGATGTAACCGGCCGCGCCCTCCGCCAGGGCCTGTCGCAGGTAGGCCTCATCTTCGTGCATGGTCAGGATCAGCACCCTGGCCTGGGGGACCTGCTGGCGCAAAAGCGCCAGGGTCTGTAGCCCGGGCATGCCCGGCATGGTGAGATCCAGCAGGATCACATCGGGTTGGAGGGCTTCCGCCTGCTTCAGGGTCTGCCAGCCATCCCCCGCCTCTCCAACCACCGCGATATCTGGCTGGGCGCTGAGGAGCAACCGGAGCCCGGCCCGAAACACGGCGTGGTCATCGGCGATCAGCACCCGGATCATGCGCCCTCCAGTGGAACCCGAAGGTAGATGGTGGTCCCCTGCCCGGGAGCGGATTCGATCGTGAGCGTGCCGCCCACCAGCTGGGCCCGTTCTCGCATCCCATAAAGCCCCAGCCGGCTCTCCCGACCTGCCCGAAGCGTCTGCTCCACGTCGAATCCACAGCCATCATCTTCCACGATCACGGAGAGCATGCGCAGCGATGCCTGAAGCAGCACGCTGATCCGTTGACATTTGGCATGCTTGGCGGCGTTGGTCAGAGCCTCCTGCACGATCCGGTAAACCGCTGTCTCAATCGTCGGCGGGATTCGACGTTCATCGAGGCCCACGACCTGCATTTCCACCTCAATGCCGAACCGCTCCCGGTAATCCCGAATGTAGCGCTCCAGCGCGGCAACCAGCCCCAGATCATCGAGCACCGAAGGTCGCAGTTCAAAGGCCAGACGCCGCACCCGGTTCAGGGTCTGGTCTACCAGCTGGTAGAGATCCTCCAGGCGGGACCTCAGAGTATCCGGGTCCATGGTCTGCTCCAGGTTGCGCAATCCGACCCGCAGCGAGGCCAGGGCCTGGCCGGTCTCATCGTGAAGCTCCCGGGCGATGCGACGGCGCTCCTCCTCCTGGGCTTCGATAATCCGCTGGAGGTAGAACGCTCGCATCTGCTCCTGCTGGGCCAGCTCTTCCACCATGGTATTAAACGCATGCGCCAGCGCTCCGATCTCATCGTTGGCCCAGATCGTCGCCCGGGCAGTGAAATCCCGTCGAGCGACCCGCTCGGTCATCGCCACCAGACCCCGGATCGGCCGGACGATCAGGTGGGTGAGGATCAGGGCGATGCCGAGGCTGAGGGCGGAGACAACGATGGTGGTCAGCAACAGCCGCACGGTGACCGTGTTCATCGCCGCCCGCACGGCCGTATCCCGCAGGCCCAGCCGCAGCACCCCTGCCCGCCCTCGAAAGATCGGCACCGCAATATCCCAGATGATCCCTTCGGGGGTGCGCAGCGGTTGCAGGCGGTATGGCGCGCCGGAGGGCAGCGGGTTGGCCTCGAGCAGCCCCGCCGGGAACTCCGGCCCGGTTCCGAACGTATGGGCCAGAACTTCTCCTTGTGAGGAGACGACGAAGAGATAGCGAAGCTCGGGATTATGAGCGATCGCGTCCTGCAGAAGCCGATAAAGGCCGAGGAGATCATTGATGAGAACCAGGTCCGTGCTCCGCGCCGCCAGGTCGCTGGCCATGGCGATCCCCCAATCCTGGGTTCGGGCGACCAGAACCTGATGAAGCGCATAGCGGACCTGCAGCACAGTCGTCAGGCCGAAAAGGATGGTGCCCCCCAGAACGATGCCCAGGATCTTGGTTCGAACGCTGACCCCGCCCGCGATCTCCCAGAACCGCTCGATGGCTTTTCGAAAGACCTTGCGGTCCATCGAAGGCCCTTTCCCTTAAGGAATCAGCCCTCAGAGCTCACGGTATACAAATCCTTTCCACTCATCGCAAGGGCAAGCGCTCCGAGCAGCCCTGCTCGTTCTCCCAGCGCGGGAGGCACAAGGTAATCCTCCAGGTCCCCTTGCAGCGCCGGGATCGGGAGATAGCGATTCAAGAGCTCCCTGACCCGCCGCCGGATGCGGGGGAACAGGCTCCGGTTCTCCATCACGCCGCCTCCCAGGATGACCCGTTCCGGAGCCAGGATACAGAGAAGGCTCTGCAGGCCCAGGGCCAGGTACTCTGCCTCCAGATCCCATGCGGGATGATCCGGGGGAAGGGATTCCGGGGGTTGCCCCCAGCGGGCCTCCAGCGCCGGCCCGGAGGCCAGCCCTTCCAGACAATCCCCATGGAACGGGCAGATCCCCGGGAAGGGATCTCGTCCCCAGTCATGGGGGATCCGAATGTGCCCCATCTCGGGATGGAGCGCGCCATGGAGGAGCCGCCCGTGGATCACCGCGCCGCCTCCGATGCCGGTCCCCACCGTCAAATAAACAAAGGTTTGCAGGCCCCGGGCTGCGCCCCATCGCCCCTCTCCAACAGCGGCTGCATTCACATCCGTTTCCAGATACACAGGGATCCGAAACGCTTCCTGAAGAGGCTTCAGAAAATTCACGCCGGACCATCCTGGCTTTGGGGTGGTGAGAATGGTTCCGAAGGTGGGGGAGCGGGGGTTTAGATCAAGGGGACCAAAAGCGCCGACCCCAATCGCTCGAAGTTGATGCCGAAAAGCCTGGAAGAACTCCACCACACGCCCCAGGGTCTCTTCCGGGGTCGTGGTGGGAATGCGGGTAACCGCCTGCAGATCCTCCGGCCCGGTCCCCACCGCACAGAGGAATTTTGTGCCGCCCGCTTCGATCGCGCCATAAAGCTCCATAGCGCCTTCCCGTCTCGGGTTGCAACATCAAAGGGGGTTTTCCGGGGTTGGGCCAGGGACTTTGGCCTCCCAGCCCAATCCCGGAAAGAGCAAAGAGCTTTCGCCTTTCCTCTATTCGATGTGGACGCTCTCAATGGCCCTTCGAAGACGCCGGAGGGCTTCCGCAGGGCCTTCCGGGGCTTCGAAGATGGAGGCCCCGGCGACCAGCACCGTGGCGCCCGCTGCCACCAGGGCCGGGGCGTTCCCTGGCCCCACCCCGCCATCCACCTCCAGTTCGATTGGCCGGCCGAGGGCGTCGATCATCCCTCGGGCCCGGCGCACCTTTTCCAGCATCCGTTCGATGAAGGCCTGGCCTCCAAACCCCGGGTTGACGGTCATGATCAGCACCTGATCGACATCGGGCAGGATTTCCTCGAGCGCGCTCAGGGGCGTGGCCGGGTTCAGGGCCACGCCGGCTCGCAGGCCCATCCTTCGGATCTCATGGATCACGCGGTGCAGGTGAGGACAGGCCTCCACGTGCACGATCAGGCGATCCGCGCCAGCGCGGGCGAATGCTTCCAGATAGCGCTCCGGCGCCTCGATCATTAAATGAACATCCAGAGGAAGCCGGGTGATCCGGCGCAGCGCGGCCACGATGGGCATCCCGAAGGTCAGGTTCGGGACGAAGTGGCCATCCATGACATCCACGTGGATCCAGTCCGCCCCGGCCCCGGCGACCTCTGCCACCACCTGGGACAGGCATGTCAGATCCGCTGAGAGAATGGAGGGCGCGATCCGGACCCCTTTCATGCCGGCATCTCCCGGAGGGGAACGCCCGCGATCCGCGGACGACGCCCGGTGATCTCCGCCCGCAGCTGGCCGCAGCCCGCCGCCACATCAATCCCCCGCCGCACGCGAACGGTGCAGGGGATCCCCGCCTTTTCCAGGATCCGCCGGAAAGCCTCCACGCGCTCCGGCGGAGAGGCTTCTCCCGGAAAGCCCGGGGTAGGGTTCAGGGGGATCAGATTCACGTGGGCCAGCATCCCCCGGATCCGTTCCACCAGGGCTTCGGCCTGTTCCGGCGTGTCGTTGACCCCACGGATCATCACCCATTCGAAGGTGACCCGCCGATGGGTCTGCTCGATGTAATCGCGGACCGCTTCCATCAATACGCGGAGGGGATAGACGCGGTTGATGGGAACCAGCCGATCGCGCAGTTCATCCGTAGCGGCATGCAGAGAGATGGCCAGATTAATCTGCCATCCTTCCCGGGCGAACCGACGGATGCCCGGGACGATCCCTACCGTGGAAACGGTGATCCGGCGCTGGCCCAGATGAAGGCCATCCGGATGGATGAGCAGGCGCAACGCTTTGGCTGTGCTGGCGTAATTGGCAAAAGGCTCGCCCATTCCCATGAACACCACATGGGTCAACCGTTCACCGTGGGCGGCCAGCCAGCGGGCGATCCAGAGGACCTGCTCCACGATCTCGCCGGCGGTGAGGTTGCGCAACAGGCCCATCTGCCCGGTAGCGCAGAAGAGGCAGCCCATCGCACAACCGGCCTGAGTCGAAACACAGGCGGTGCGCCGGTCGGTATATTCCATCAGGACCGCTTCTACCTCGGTCCCATCCGGCAATGCGAAGAGCCACTTCCGGGTCCATCCGTCCTGAGAGACCCGTTCGGCCATGGGTCGGAGGGTCGACAGAGCGAAGGCCTCCGCAAGCCGGGCCCGCAGGGTTTTGGGCAGGTCGGTCATCGCCTCGAAGGTGGTGGCGCCGCGCCGATAGACCCAGCTCCAGATCTGGCGGGCCCGATAGGGCGGCTCTCCCCAGCTCGCCAGGATCTCGGTTAGCTCTTCCAGGGACAGATCCAGTAATCCGCGCATTTCGATATCCTGTGTTAGTACTTACGCAGTTCGTTTCCCTGGGGGCTTTGGGGCGGAGCGGGGCGCCGAAGGCGCCCCGCTCCGCCCCAAAAAAGGATTTTTCTCCCCCCTCCCCACGGCCCTTTGGGCCGTGGGGAGGGGGGAGAAGGGGAGGGTGGGGCCATCCCGTCCCACCTTTAGAGCTTTTAACTGCGTAACTCCTGCTGTGTATCTCCAGGGGGGTGGGGCCATCCCGTCCCACCTTTAGAGCTTTTAACTGCGTAACTCCTACTGTGTATCTCCAGATTGGGAATCGAGGAGGTGGGGCAGGCCGCTTTCACCGCCTGCCCGGCCCCGAAATCTCCAGCGGGAGCTCCAGGGCGAGTGGTCCCTCCCTCTCCTTACTTTACTTTAAAGAAAGCAGCTTCCCCTCCCCTTATGGCTTCGCTATATGGGGAGGGAGGTTCCCACGTAACCGTGCAGGTTCATCCTAATCGAGAGATCGGCCGGGAGGCAAATCCATCCCCGGGACCCGCAATGGCGCCACGTCAATGACCCAATGAGCTTCCCCCGCCGGTGGTGGCCAGGGCTTTGAGGGTTTGGGGGTGAGCCAGGCGTCAAAGGCGCCCGGCTCGTCCTCAAACATCCTTTTTATCCTCTCTTCCCACGGCCATAGGGAGGGAGGATCCGGGGGATGGGGTCATCCGCTGGACCCCAACGGTATGAATGAGGGAAAACCCTGTGTGGTGGCTCCATGGAATTGACTTCGGGGGCGCTCTTTCTACAATAGAAAGGGTGCAGGCCTTTGAAACTGCCATATAGGGAGATTCAGGTCGCCTGACCAGCCCTCAAAGGCTCTATCAGGAGCTGGGGGGGGGCGGGCGGAGTCACGGCCCGATCGATCCAGGATGGAGGGAACGATGGATATCTTTGCGAAGTGCTATGGATTCACCACGGCGAAAGAGGCGATGGCGGCCGGCTTTTACCCGTATTTCATCCCCCTCGACGACACCGAGGGAACAGAGGTGGTCTACCAGGGACGTCGCATCCTGATGTTCGGATCCAACAATTACCTGGGGTTGACCACCCACCCGAAAGTCAAAGAGGCAGCCATCGAGGCATTGAAGCGATACGGAACCTCATGCACCGGCTCCCGTTTCCTGAATGGAACCCTGCGTCTGCATCGGGAGCTGGAGGAGCGCCTGGCGGCCTTTGTGGGCAAAGAGGCGGCGCTGGTGTTCTCAACCGGTTACCAGACCAATCTGGGGACGATCTCCGCGGTGGTCGGGCGGGGGGATTATGTGATCCTGGATAAGGAGGATCACGCCAGCATCGTGGATGGCGCCCGCATGTCTATGGGGATCACCAAGCGGTTCTCGCACAATGATATCGCCGCCCTGGAGCGGCTGCTAACCGCCCTGCCGCCGGAGGCCGGCAAACTGGTGGTGGTGGACGGCGTTTATTCGATGGGCGGCGACATCGCGCCGTTGCCGCAGCTGGTGGAGACCTGCCGCAAATACGGCGCGCGGCTGATGGTCGACGATGCCCATTCGCTGGGGGTGCTCGGCCCCAACGGCCGGGGGACAGCCGCGCATTTCGGGCTTACGGAGCAGGTGGATCTCATCATGGGCACTTTCAGCAAGTCCTTCGCCTCGATCGGCGGCTTCATCGCCGGGGATGAGCCGGTGATCCATTACATTCAGCATCACGCCCGCTCCCTGATCTTCAGCGCCAGTCTCCCCGCCCCGAACGTGGCCGCCGTGCTGGCCGCTCTCGAGGTCATGCTGGAGGAGCCCGAGCGGATCCGACGGGTGAACGAGATCGGCGCTAAAATGCGCTATGAACTCAGGCGTCTGGGCTTCGACATCGGTCCCAGTCAGACCCCTATCGTGCCGATCATCATCGGCGATGATATCCGGACCGCCCTGGCGTGGAAGGCCCTGTTTGAGGAAGGCGTCTACGTGAACTGTGTCGTGGGACCCGCGGTGCCCCCCGGGAAGCAGCTCCTGCGCACGTCCTATATGGCCACGCACACCGATGAGCAGCTGGAGCGCGGCCTGGAGATCTTCGAGCGGGTTGGGCGGGCGCTGGGGCTCATTAACCCTTCAACCGCTCATGTGGAAGAGCCCGCGCCTTCCACGGGTTCATGATCTCCCTCCATACAGGCCAGCCGTTTGAGCCGATGACGGAACCGGGCAAACCTGCTCCGGAGGCATCTGGCATGCCGCTTTATGAATATCTCTGTCGGGATTGCGGCGCGAAGTTTGAGCTCCTGCGAGGGATCGCCCAGGCGGATGATCCGGCTCCATGCACGGAGTGCGGCAGCCCCCGGACCGGCCGGCTGATTTCCCTTTTCGCTGCCATCAGCGATGGAAAGATGATGGCCAGCTCCACGGGCTGTGCGGCCTGTTCCTCCCATCGCTGCGCCTCCTGCGGGCTTCACGGATGATGGAGATCGACCCCATGCGGGGGAAGCTCGAGCGTATAGCCGGTTGGAAAAGGCGGATCGCTCCAGGCGGTCTCCTGGGTCCTCGGAAGGCAGCATGGCAGGGGATCGGGCTTGTGCTGATCGCCCTCCTCGGGCTGTTGTGGCCCAATTCCGTCATAGCGCAGGGCGACTTTCAGGCCCAGGTGATCTCGCCATCGCGAGATCAGCCTATCTGGGGCACCGTGGATATCGTTGGGATCGCCACCCATCCGAATTTCGCCAAATACGATGTGGCCATCCTGGATGCCTCCGATTTCACAAAAGAATGGCGCTGGCTGGTTCAGGGCCGCCCGGTCCGCGCGGATGTCCCCACGGTGCTGGCCACATGGGACACCCGCCTTTTCCCCGATGGAGAATATGTGATCCTGATTCGCGTGTGGGATCAGGGCGGGGGCCATCGGGATTTTCTCTTTCCGGGGTATCGGGTCGCCAACGCCCAGCCGACGCCCACCCCTACGGAAGTTGTGGCTCCGACTATTGAGCCGGAGCCGACCGGCTCGTTCATGATCACACCGACCGTTCAGATCGAGCTCCCCCCCACAGCCACCCCAGGTCCAACCGCTACGCCGATTCCGGGGGCTGGGCTAACCTCTGCAAGGGGCCGCCTCGGGCTCGAGGCTCTCATAGCGGCCTTTCTTGCGGGTGTCCGATGGACGTTCATTCTCTTCGGGATCTGGGGAAGCATCCTGATCCTCCGCTGGGGATGGCGTCAGTGGCGTCATCGCTGAGGGCCGAGGGGGATTGCTCCTCTTTCGGATCAGCCTTCCCATCCGCTCCGCTGGAGGAAACCCATTATGGCCGGAGAACCTATCCGGGTGCTTCACTTCGCGGATCTGCACATCGGTATGGAGGCCTACGGTCAGATCGATCCCCAGACCGGCCTGAACCGGCGGGTGGTTGATTTCCTGGGCGCCTTCGATGCCGTGGTGGAGCACGCGATCCGCGAGGAAGCGGACCTGGTTCTCTTTTGTGGCGATGCCTTCAAGAATCGAGATCCTTCCCCTACTTATCTGAGAGAGTTCGCAGCCCGTCTCCGCCGCCTGTTAGAGGCCGGGATCCCGGTGTTTCTGCTGGTCGGCAATCACGATCTGCCTGGGATGGAAAAGCGAGCTACCCCCCTGGACGTCTTCGGGGAGTTCCGGCCGTTAATGCGGGAAGGGGATCGTCTGATGGTCGGGCGGCAGGAGAGGGTGCACCGGATTCGGACCCGCCGGGGCCTCCTCCAGCTGATCGCGATGCCCTTCCCGGTGCGGGCGCGGCTCCTGAAGGCTGAAGCGTGGAGGAACCTCCCCCTCGAGGAGCTGGATCATAAACTCCGTGAGGCCCTTCGCCTGTTGTTGCAACGCATGCTGGAGACCGAGATTGACCCCGCCCTGCCGACGGTTGTGGCGGGCCACTTCTCCGTCGAGGGGGCCACTTATGGTTCCGAACGTCAGGTGATGATAGGCTACGATGTGGTCCTGCCCCCATCGATGTTCCAGCACCCGGCGATCGATTATGTGGCCCTGGGCCATATCCACAAGCATCAGGCCATGACCGTGGGCGATGGGTATCCTCCGATTGTATATAGTGGGAGCGTGGAGCGGGTGGATTTCACGGAGGAGGGGGAGCCCAAGGGGTTCTGCTGGGTCGAAGTGCGGCGGGGAGGGACGCAATGGCGTTTCGTGGAGTTGCCCGCTCGCCGGTTCACCACGCTGTCCATCGATCTCCGGAACGCCTCCGATCCGGAGATGGCCGCGATCGCCCAGATCCGCCGCGCCGTTCCTTCGATCCGTGAGGCGGTGGTGCGGGTGCATATCCGCATCCGCCCGGAGCAGATAGAGGGGTTGCGGGAAGCGCGCCTGCGGGAGGAACTGGAGAAGGCGGGCGCGTTCTACGTATCCGGACTTCGGATCGAACGAGAGGAGATCAGTCGTACCCGGATCCCTCTGGGCGAGGTTGAGCGCCTCACCCCGCTGGAGCTGCTGGAACGTTACCTGGAGTCCCGGGATCCCCCGCCGGATCCGGAGCGGCGCCGCCGATTGTTGCGTATGGCGGAGCAGTTAATGAAAGAAGATGTGGACTCGGGGAGCGGCGCACCTTCCGACGCGACGTCTCACGCGTAAAAGGATTTCCTGGATCTATAGGGGAGGGTGTGATGGAGCTGGTGCGGTTGGAGCTGAAGAACTTCCTGAGTTACCGGGAGGGAGAACTGGATTTCACCGGCCTGCATATGGCGGCCCTGGTGGGGCCGAACGGCGCGGGCAAGAGCAGCCTCCTGGACGCCATCACCTGGGCGCTGTGGGGCAGAACGTCCCGCCTGGATCAGGATCAGGACCACCTGATCCATCGCGGAGAGAAAGAGGCTCGGGTGCGCCTGACGTTTCGGTTGGGGGAGAATGTTTATCAGGTCACCCGGGTTCGACGACGTGGGAAAGGGAATATTATGCTGGACTTCCAGATGCTGGCGCCCCGCCATCGCAGCCTCTCCGGTTCTGGAATCCGTGAAACCCAGAAGGAGATCAGCAGGATCCTTCAGATCGATTTCGATACGTTTGTAAACTCCGCTTTCATCCGTCAGGGGCGCGCCGATGAGTTCACCACCAAGACGGCAGCGGAGCGCAAGGAGGTCCTGGCCGACATCCTGCGGCTGGATCGATGGGCGGAGCTGGAGGAAAGAGCCAAGGGGAAGATCCGGGAGATCGATACCGAGCTGGACAACCTGAACTGGCGGATCCAGGAGCACGAGCGTGAGCTCCAGCGGCGGCCGGAATATGAGGCAGCCTTCCGGCAGGCTTCGACGGAGCATCTGGCCCGACAGGAGGAGCGGGAGGCGGCGGAGCGGGAGTGGGAAGCGTTGCGACGGGATGAGGAGCGGGCGCGTGTCGTGCGGGAGCGGCTCCGGGATCTGGAGGGACAGCAGGCGGAGATCGAACGGAATCTGGCCCACCTGGCGGAGCAGATCGCCCGGCTTCAGGAATCCCTGGGCCGCTGGCGTGAGCTGACGAGTCGTCGGGAGGCCATCATCGCAGCGTGGAAGGAATGGCAACAGGCGCGGGAGGCTCTGACGCAGATGGAGGAGGCCTCCCGGGAGGCCAGCGTCCTGCGGGAACGACGCGCGGAGCTGGAGAAGCGGATCGCGGTGGCCCGGGAGCGGCTGGAGGGAGAGCGACGGCGGCTTCAGGCGGAGATCGAGGCCATCACCGCCCGGGCCGCGCGTCGGTCTGAGCTCGAGGTGGAAGCGACAGATATCCGAAGGCAGTTAAACGAGCGGGCCGCGCTGGAAGAGGAGATCCGCGCCCTGAGGGAACAATGGCAGGCCTTGCAGGCCGAGCGGGGCGAGCGTCAGAACGAAAACCGGCGGCTTCATCAGGAGATGAAGGATCTGGAAGCCCGGATCCAGGCGATCTCGCAGATCGGCGCGGAATGCCCGACCTGTCGGCGCCCGCTCCCGGAGGAGGAGCGGATTCGACTCCAGCAGGAGTGGACGCTGGAGGGCCGTCGCCGGGGCGATCGTTACCGGGAGAATCAGGCTCGCCTTCAAGCCATCGATCAGGAGCAGAGCCAGCTGGAGGCCCGACTCGAGGATCGACAGCGCGCCCTGGAGAAGCTCTCCCGCCTGGAGCTCCGCCTGGAGCAGATCCATCAGGAGCTCGCTGAGATTCAGGAGAAGCTGGGTCGTCTGGAGGAACAGCGGCGGGCGCTGCAGGAGATCGAGCGACGGCTTCAGGAAGATCAGGTGGCTCCGGAAGAGCAGGCAGCCCTTCAGGAGATCGATGCCGCCCTGAAAGCTCTGGGTTACGATGTTGAAACGCATCACGCCCTCCTGCGTCGGGTCCGTGAGCTGGAGGAAGCCGCGCAGGACTGGCATCGGCTCCAGGAAGCGGAGCAACGGATCCCCCAGGAGGAAGAAACACTTCGCCGTCTGGAGGAGATCTGCCGCGCGGAGAGCGAGCGCCGGGATCGTTTGCAGGAGGAGCAAAGGCAGCTGGAGCTGGAACAGAAAGACCTGGAGGAGCGGTTGAAGGCCCTTCCAGAGGCGCTGCGAAGGGTGGAGACGGCGCGCCGGGCAGAGCGCGAGGCCCGGGATCGAATGATCGCCGCGAAGCAGTGGCTGGAGAATTGCGATCGTCTGGAGGAGGAGCTGGTTCATCTGCGGCGGGAGAAAATCCGTCTGGAGGAGGAAAAGAGCCTTTACCGCGATTTGCAGGCCGCCTTCGGCCGGAACGGGATCCCGGCGATGATCATTGAGGCGGTCCTTCCGGAGATCGAGGAAGAAGCCAACCGGATCCTCCATCGGCTGACCGATGGGCGGCTCACCGTGCGTTTCCGATCCCAGCGGGAGACAAAGAGCGGCACGGTGCAGGAGACCCTGGACATCCTGATCTCCGATGAGGGGGAGGAACGTCCCTATGAAAATTTCTCCGGCGGCGAGAAGTTCCGGGTGGATTTCGCGATCCGCCTGGCCCTCTCCCGGGTCCTGGCTCGCCGTTCGGGGACCCCGTTGCGGTTGCTGGTGGTGGATGAGGGGTTCGGCTCTCAGGATCAGGCCGGGCGGGAACGGCTGATCGAGGCGCTGAACGCCGTGAAGGATGAGTTCTCAACGGTTCTGATCATCTCCCACCTGGAAGATTTCCAGGACGCCTTCCCGGTGCGAATCGAGGTGCGCAAAACAGCGAACGGATCCCAGCTCCAGGTTGTGATGTGAAGGGGCTCCGGGGCTGGCCCTCATGGCGTGAGGATCACCGATCATGAACCATATGGGAATCCGCTGGCCGATCTCCTGTGCAACCCTTCGATACGGCGGGCAGGCCGTTCTGGAGGGGGTGATGATCCGCGGGCCGGCCGGCATCGCGGTCGCCGTGCGGGCTCCCGATGGGCAGATCGTCCTCCGCTCCATCCCCCTTCCGCCCCGGCGGAGGTGGCAGCGCTGGCCTTTCCTCAGGGGCGTGTTCATCCTGTGGGAGACCCTTCGCTGGGGCATGGAGGCCCTCTGGTTCTCCGCCACGGTTGTAGCAGGGGAAAATGAAGCCCAGGAGGTCCGCGAAAGCCCCCTCGCCCTGCTCACGCTCGCCGCCTCTTTTGCCCTGGCTCTGGGGATCTTCCTGCTGCTGCCTGCGCTCCTGGCGGAGGGGATCGAGCGGGCACTGGGGCTCTCGGCCTGGATCCGGACCGCGCTGGAGGGGATCTTTCGTCTGGGGCTGGTTCTCGGCTACCTCATCGCGGTGGGGCGCCATCCGGAGATCCGCCGGGTATTCGCTTATCATGGCGCGGAACACAAAGTGGTGCACGCGCTGGAAGCAGGAGCCCCGCTGACGATCGCGGGAGCCCGTCCGTTCCCAACGGCCCATCCCCGCTGTGGGACGGCCTTTCTCCTCACCGTGATTGTGATTGCGGCCATCCTCTTTGCCTTCCTGCCCGCCTCCACCCTGATCGAGCGGCTGGTCCTTCGACTGGCCCTGCTTCCTGTCCTCGCGGCCCTCTCCTACGAAGCGCTGTGGCTCAGCGCGCGGTACCAGCACGTGCCGCTGGTGGCTGCGCTCTCCGCGCCGAACCTCTGGCTGCAGCGGCTGACCACCCGGGAGCCGGACGAGGCGATGTTAGAGGTCGCCCTGGCCGCCCTTCGGACGGCGCAGGAGCTGGAAGGAGCTCAGGAGCCCCTGCGAACTTCCCCGGGTTCGGGGATTCATCCCACTGACGAATCCGCAGGGTTCCCTGCGGATCGGTGATTAGGAAGAACTTTGGGGTACGAGGGGCATGCTGAAGCGGAATCCTCCAGCATGGTCCATTGGTTTGCTCCTATGTGCGATGTTCCTCGCGCTGACCCCCGGGACGGATTTCGGAGCCATCGATGGGGAGATGGCTTACTGGGCAACGATCGCACTGGCAGAGAGGGGAAGTGCTGCGGTTCATCCTCCGCATTCGCCTTATATCCCAGCGTTGATTGAGCATGGATTCCTTCAAGCTGGCTGGGATGGGCGATGGTTTGTCCGCTACAATTTGGGGCAGCCGCTATCTGCCCTCCCCTTTTACTGGATCGGCCGGATCACCGGGGGGGCCGAATCCCCGATAACCCGGCTGTTCGTGAATATGCTTCCGGCACTGGCGATGGCGGGAGCGGGAGCGCTTCTATACGAATGGGCCCGGCAGATCTGGGGCACTCGGGAGGCATTGTGGCTTGCCGGGTTGTTCGCTTTCGCAACCCCTGCGCCTGTCTACGCCCGGCTCTTCTTCGCCGAGGCCCTGATTGCCTTCTGCCTGCTGCTCGGATTTCGCTTGCTGACCTCGGGCCGATCGTCGGGGATCGCCCTGGGCGGCCTGGCCATCGGTTGGGCAGTGTTGACCCGGGAGGGTGCCGTGGCCGCTTTGCCCGCTACAGGGCTTTACCTGCTCCTCCGCGCTCGGACCTGGCGAGAGCGCTTCTCCTTTTTAGGGTGGTGGGGAGCTGGTCTGGGGATCCCGCTCTCCATCCTGCTCTGGCATAACACCTACCGCTTCGGCAGCCCCTTTCTTCACGGCTATCGAGGGGAAAGTTTCACATCCCCTGCGCTCGAAGGTGTCCTCGGATTGTTGCTCAGCCCCGGTCGCGGCTTGTTGTTCTACGCGCCTCCCGTTCTGCTGGCCCTTCCGGGAGGGATACGGTTCTGGCGACGCGATCGGGCGATGGCTTCAGCGGTAGCCGCTTTGTTGGTAGGATATCTCACTCTGTATGGTCGCTGGTGGGCCTGGGATGGAGGGTGGTCATGGGGTCCTCGCTTTCTGGTTCCGGTGATCCCCTTCCTGCTTTTGATCTCAGGGGGGGTTCTCGGTTATCCATCAGGCCGGCGGGCCGCGCTGGGGCTGGGGGTTCTGGGATTCCTGATCGAGCTTCCTGGAATCCTGATAGATCACAACGCTTTTCACTCCTGGCTGTTCGGGAATAGAGGCTATTCGTATATCCCCCGCGTCTGGTTCCAGCCGGAGCTCTCTCCTATCCTGGGCCAGTGGCATTTCCTCCTGAGGGGAACAGGTTGGGCGCCCGCTTTGCATCGTCTGGAGGCCCAGGGAATTGCCCCATCGGTGGCTTGGGGCATGCGAATCGGGATCCTCATCCTGTCAGGCTTCGGCTTGTGGGGGGTCACGCAAGGTCGTCGCGGGAGAGGCTTCCCCGGGATTGCCCTCAGGTTGGAAACCCGCGCTCGTTGGGCATGGCTGATTGGGCTGATCGCCCTTAACGCCACCGCAGGATTTGGATGGATTCGGATCATCCGGCAGCCGTTCTGCAACGCTCCGGGAAAGGTCTGTGTGGGCCAGCAGTTTGGGGGGCAGATCGAGCTGGTGGCGTTCTCGACACAGGCAAGCACGGTGCATCCGGGCGGTCGAATCGGGTTAACGCTCTGGTTTCGAGCACTCCGCCCGGTAACAGAGCCTCTCAGCGTCTACGTGCACGTCCTCCCAGTGGGGGATCTCACCGTTGCCCAGGTTTTCCAGGAAGACCACGAGCATCCCGCCCTCTGGCCGCTCCCGCGCTGGACGCCCCACCGGCTTTACAGCGACTTCTATGCGTTGCAGGTTCCGGATTCGGTGGATCCCGGGGTTTATCGATTAAAAGTGGGCCTTTATCGCCCTTCCTCTCCGGGTGGCCGGATTCCAGTAGATGAATCCGGGGAGGATGGCGTGATCCTTCCGATCCTGATCCGCATCATTTCTCCGTGAGGGTTCCAGGGGAAAAGGGCTGGATCTTGCTTCCGCAGCTCTTTTAAGAGAAACAGCCTGCCTCTTTCCCCTCTCAGGCCCCACGGGAATAGAATGTTTCCTGGAAGGATCTTCAGCGCCCGAGGAGCCTATGGAAATCGGTCTCGTTGGGATGCCCAACGCAGGCAAATCGACCCTGTTCAACGCCCTGACCCGCCATCAGGTCCCCACGGCGCCCTATCCCTTCACCACGGTTGAGCCACATCGGGGCGTTGTCCCTGTTCCAGATCCCCGGCTGGAGGCCCTGGCGCGGATCATTCAACCCGAACGGATCGTCCCGGCGACGCTGACGGTGGTGGACATCGCCGGGCTGGTGCGAAACGCCCATCGGGGAGAGGGATTGGGAAATCAGTTCCTGGCCCATATCCGCGAAGTCGATGCGATCCTCATGGTGCTTCGTGGCTTCGATGCGCCGAACATCCCTCCCGGGCTGGGGGAAGTGGATCCGATCGCGGAGCTGGAGACCCTGGATCTGGAGCTGGCGCTGGCGGACCTGGAGACGGTGCGACGGCGTCTGGAGAAAACCCGCCGGGCGGCCAAGGCGGATCCTCACGCGTTCGCCGAAACCATCGCCGCGCTGGAGGATCTGGCGGCCCATCTCCAGGCCGGACGTCCAGCCCGGACCTGGCCGGGACGGGCGGCCTGGCATGGGTTGTTGCGGGAGCTCTTCCTGCTGACGGACAAGCCCCGATTGATCCTCCTGAATGTGGCGGAAAAGGATTTGCCGGAAGATGGCGCATTCGCTGCAGAGCTGGCTCGTCGGGCAGGGGAGGAAGGCAGCCCCTTTCTGGTGGTGTGTGCGGAGCTGGAAGCCGCGCTGAACGAGTGGCCGGAAGAGGAAGCCCGGGCCTATCGGGAGAGCCTGGGGCTCTCGGGTTCCGCCCTCGATCGCCTGATCCAGGCTGCTTACGCCCATCTGGGCCTGATCACGTTCTTTACCATCACCGGGGGCCATGAGGTGCGAGCGTGGCCGATCCCACGGGGAACCCGAGCGCAGCAGGCCGCGGGACGAGTTCACTCCGATATGGAGCGAGGCTTCATTCGGGCGGAGGTGATCCCCTGGCATCTTCTGATGGAGGCCGGGTCTCCTCAGGCGGCCCGGGAACGAGGCCTGTGGCGCATCGAGGGGCGCGATTACGAGGTCCAGGATGGAGATGTGTTGCATTTCCGGTTCCATGTCTGAAAGTTGAGGGGTGCGGAAGGGCGGAAGAGGAGAGGCATTTTCCATCCTTGAGACCGAGATCAAAAGGGGACGATGATGGCTCGATTGCAGACAGGAGGACCTGTGGGGATTGGGCTGGTCACCGGCGCGGGTCGGGGGATGGGGGAAGCCATCGCCGTTGGGCTGGCCGCACGGGGCTTTCATGTGGTGGTGAACGACATCCATCCCGCAGCGGCGGAGCGGACAGCGGAACGCATCCGGGCGGCAGGGGGATCCGCAGAGCCCTTTCACGCCGACGTGGCGAACCGGGTCGCCGTCGGCGCGATGGTCCAGGAGATCCTGGCGCGCTGGGGCCAGCTGGATCTGGTCATCCATCACGCGGAAGTCCATCCCCACCGCTCCCTGCTGGAGATGGGAGAATACGAATGGGACCGGACGGTCGCGGTGATCCTGAAAGGGGCCTTCAATCTGCTCCAGGCGGCGGCCCCCGCGATGATCGAACGGAAACGGGGAGCGTTCGGGTTTCTGGCCCCATCCCGCGTCCTGACCGGCGGCAACCTTCACGCAGCCTATGGGGCCGGGAAAGCGGGAGTGGTCTTTCTGGCTTACGCCGCGCGGGAGGCGCTGAGCCCCATGGGCCTGGGCGTGCATCTGTTTTTCATCGACGAGGATAAAGAGGGGCTCTCCGTTCCAGAGGTGGATCTGGAATCCGCTCTGGATCATATCGCCCGACTGGACGGGGCGAATCATACGCTGCGGATCCGAAGGGGATCGGCCCGCACCTGAAGGTGCATCGCGACGGGAAGATGATGAGGTGAAGAGGCTGTGGTATGATGAGCCTGGATTTTGTTCAAAGTGATATCTGTCCCTACCGTTCTCCTGGGGTGTGGGCTGCTCCAGGCGGCCCGCACCCCAGGAGAGTTTTCATCTTAGGGGTTACCCAATTGACCTTCTCATCTTCCCTTCCCACCGCTTTTCGGCCGCGGGGAGGGGGGATAACGGGGGAGGGGCCAGCGCTCAACCCGGGTGGGCACCGCCAGGATCGCAATATGGCGCCAGCATCTATTTAAGCGAGGCGAGCGGCAATGGAAGATCTCTATCGGGAGATCATTCTGGATCACTACGAGAACCCCCGCAACTATGGGGAGCTACCGGACGCGGACATCTCTTACGAGGATGACAATCCGCTGTGTGGGGATCGGATTCGGATTGACCTGAAAGTTCAGGATGGGCGCATTGTGGACGTGCGGTTCTCCGGGAAGGGCTGTGCGATCAGTCAGGCGTCGGCCTCCATGCTAACGGAGCGGATCAAAGGGGTAACCGTGGAGGAGGCCCGCCGGTTGACGCGGGATGATATCCTGGAGATGCTGGGGATCCCTCTGGGGCCAGCGCGGATCAAGTGCGCCCTGCTCTCCCTGAAGGTTCTGAAGGCCGGCCTCTACGGCCTGCCTAAGATCGATTGGGATGAGCTCGGATGAGGGTCGTGGCGGATCTTCTCCGGCGCTGGGCGAATGAAGGAGGGAGCCAGCGGCCCGCCGCCAAAGAACAGGGGCGAAGGCCCTGACCAGCGCCCCGAAACATCACGAGGCCAGGCGCTCAGGGGGCGCCCGTTCCGTTTCCTGCGCAGCCTTGACGATCTCTCCGTGCGCGTGGTATATTTTGTGTAGAAGCGGGCCCGTGGTGTAGCCTGGCCGAACACGCCGCCCTGTCAAGGCGGAGATCGCGGGTTCGAATCCCGTCGGGCCCGCTGAAAAGATTGTGGTGAGCGCCTTTATGCGCTCACCACAATCTTTTTATTAGCCACCCGTGGGGGGCTTTCTGAGGGTTGCGCCTGGGGGCCGAAGACCCCCAGGCGGGGTGGACGCCCTTCCGTCCGCCCCGCCATGTCCTCCCTACTGCCCCGGTTTTCGGATGATATTAGGCCAGCCGTCGGCGCAGAGCGTAGCTTACCCCGATCAGCAACACGCTCAGCAGCAGGAGCCCGCCCCACAGCGGAACCCCCGTGGATTCCCCACCGGTCCGCGGCAGTGCGGCCACGATCTCGCCACAGGCCACATATACGGAAACCTCCTGAGCCGATTTGTGGACATTGATCGCAAAGGGTTTGGTCAGGAGATCGGTCAGCTTCGCGTTGACGGTGGTGGTGGATCGGCCGTCCCGGATCGGGGTGAGGGGGAAGGTGGGTTTGGGGTTCAGGTTGGCGCATGTGCCCTCGTGGATGTGGGCTGGCTGATCCACCCCTGCCGGACCTGGCGTGATGTTCACCGTCACCTCCGTCTGATCCCCCATCGCCCGGAGAACCGCCGTTCCGGATTGCCCGGAGCCGCTCTGCTCACGCAGGGTGATCGTGACCGTTTCCTGTGCTGGAGCGGCGGCGACGAATAAAATCGACCATAGAACTCCGATGCTGAACACGAACCGCTTCATGGCGCCCTCCTGAAAGTTGAGATAAAAGAGTGGTTTCCACATCAGCGACAAGCCGTCCGATGCGGGAACCACGAACATCCGCTGAATTGGGCGATCATGGGCCTTCGCGAGAGGTCAGCGCACTCAGATAAGCCAGCAAATCGGCCACCTGGGCGTCCGTCAGATCCGCTCCGATCGCGGACATCTGCCCGCCCCCCTCCCGGATCTGCCGGGCGATGAAGGCGGGCGTATGTCGCCGCAGCTCATCCGTCAGGATCGGAGCGGGGGGCTCGAACCCCAGGCCGATCCCCGGTTGTCGCCCGCCGTCCAGATGGCATGACTCGCAACGCTCGCGAAAGAGCGCCTGTCCCCGCGCGGCCGCCGCCGGATCCGGTGGGGCAGGCGTCCGGTTGAAAGACGGCGGACCGCTCAGGGTTCGAAGGTAAGCCAGCAGCTGCTCCAGATCTTCGGCGCTCAGACGATCCTGGAAACCCGGCATATCCCCGCGCCCGTTCTGAAGCTGCTGGCGGATGAAATCCGGGGAATGCCGCTCCGTGACCCCGCGCAGGGAAGGGCCGATTCCAGGGGCCATCCCTCCCTGCGGGTGGCAGGCTTCGCAAAGGGTGGCGAAGGGCCCGGGGATGGTTCCTGGGGAAGGTGTGGGAGATGAGGAAACAGGGAGGCGAGTTATCATCGGAGTTTTCCGGGTATCATGGAGGAGATCCCGAAGAGAGGAGCCTGCCGATGACGCGGATCGGAGCCTTCACCTTCGTCCTCCATGCCCACATCCCCTACTGCCGTCGAGCGGGGCGCTGGCCCCATGGGGAGGAGTGGTTGCACGAGGCCATCGCCGAGACCTATCTCCCGCTCCTGGATGCCCTCTACGAGCTCCACGAACAGGGGATCCCGGCTCGCCTCACCCTCAGCCTCACCCCTGTGCTGGCAGATCAGCTGGCGGATCCGTTGATCCAGGAGCATTTCATCGAATATGTGATCGATCGTCGGAAACGGGCGGAACGGGATGTCTTGCGCTTTGAGGCGGAGGGGAACGCTCACCTTCGGGAGTTGGCCCGGTTTTATGTGGAGTTCTACGACCGACGGCTCCGACATTTCACCGGGCGTTATGGAAGGGATCTGATCGGGGCCTTCCGACAGCTCCAGGAGGCAGGCATCCTGGAGCTGGTGACCAGCGCGGCCACCCACGGCTACCTTCCTCTCCTCTCCCGGGATTCCTCCATCCGGGGGCAGCTGCGAGTGGGGGCCCAGACCTACCGGCGGTTTTTCGGAAGGGATCCGTTCTCGATCTGGCTTCCCGAATGCGCCTATCGACCGGCTTATCACCTGCCAGATGGAACCATCCGGCCGGGCCTGGAGGTTTTCCTCGCCCGTGAAGGATTCCGCCTGTTCTTTGCCGAAACCCATGCGGTGGAAGGCGGGCGGCCGGTGGGAAAGGCGGCCGGGGAGGCCATCGGGCCTTACGGTCAGATTGTGAGACATTATGTGATCCCCTTTGAAACCGTGGAACAGACCCGTGGAACCACCTACCGTCCGTATTATGTGGCCCGCACGGATGTGCCGGGCGGCGAGCATTCCGGCGTGGCGGTGGTGGCCCGTAATAACCAGACCGGGATGCAGGTGTGGTCTGCCGACTGGGGATATCCGGGTGATTTCGATTATCGGGAGTTCCACAAGAAAGATGGGCAGTCGGGATTGCAATACTGGCGGGTGACCGGAAAGGTGGATCTGGGTGAGAAAGATGTTTATCATCCGGAATGGGCAGCCTACAAGGTAGAGCAGCACGCCCGGCACTTCGTCGACCTGGTACATGATCTCCTGCGCGAATTCCACCGATCGACCGGGCAGGTGGGCCTGATCGCCTCGAATTACGATGCGGAGCTGTTCGGCCACTGGTGGTTCGAAGGGGTGGATTGGATCCGAGAGGTCCTGCGACGCCTGGCGGAAAGCGAGGAGGTCTGGCTGACCACGGCCCGGGAGTATGTAGAGGCATATCCTCCCAGTGAGGTGCTGGTCCTGCCGGAATCCAGCTGGGGGCTGGGAGGCGGGCACTGGACCTGGGATAATCCGGAGACCCACTGGATGTGGGGGCCGATCTATGAAGCGGAGGCCCGGATGGAACGGCTGGCCGCCGGGCATCCGGAGGCCGACCCGGCAACCCGGAAGGTCCTGAATCAGGCGGCCCGGGAGCTACTCCTCCTGCAAGCCAGCGACTGGCCCTTCCTGGTGACCTCGGGTCAGGCGCGCGCCTATGCCATCGAGCGCTTCATGACCCACCTGGAGCGCTTCGAAGCGCTTTGCCGCTCCGTCGAGGCAGGGCACCCGGATGAGGATCTGGCGGAGGAATACTACGAGCTGGATCGGGTGTTCCCCGATCTGGATTATCGCTGGTGGGCTCCCGAGGGCCAGGGATAGCCGCAAACAGGTTGGCGCTCTTACCCGGAGGGTTTTGCACCTTCCGACCACTGTCGGATGGCCTCCTGAAGGAGCGCGCGGAGGTTAGGATCCGGCACCTCCTCCGGCCGGCTATAGCGTTGCGCGCCCACGATGATGCCCAGCGTGCCATCCGGTAGAGTCTCGAAGCGAACCGCCCGATAGGGGAGCGCCGGGTGGCGACGAAGGAGTTCCTGGAGGACTTGATCCAGTTGCTCGGCCAGGGCCGGCCCGGAGGAGAAGATTCCGGAGGTGGGAAGGGGAAGCTCTGCAGAGCCCTCGGTCATCCCTCGGATCGCCCGGAAGGCTTCCAGAACCAGCATGGCCGCCTGGTGATCATGGATCTCCCTGAGGTGTCGGTAACGTTGCTTTCCGACCTCTATCCACCAGGCACCGTCCGGTCCTCTGATCAGCGCGATGCCGGTCTCCGTTTTCGGTGGCGGGGGCGCGCTGGCGCTCTGCGAACCGCTCCCTCCTCGGAGGGCGAGCCCGAAGGCGAGGCCGAAGAGGAGGCCGACGATCAATGCCCCGCCCGCAAAGAGGTAGATCAGCTCCAGGGGAACCATACGTGCCCTTTCTCCCTTCCATCGGTCTCCCTCCAGTTTACCTGAAAAGAGCCCTTTTGGGGTAGGGTTGAGGCAGCGGGTCCCTGTTCGGAGGGATGAGGCTGTCCTTCCCCAAATATCCTGGCTCAATGGGGCCTTCGGGGTGAAATCCCCGGTTTGGGTCTGGGCTGAACGTTTGACGGGCAGGTCCCTCCCCCCTTTCCCCATCCTCGCGGCCCAAAGGGCCGTGAGGATGGGGAAATTGAACCCCGAATGGATTTTGAGCCCCTCTTCGCCTCGAAACCGATCAGGACTTACGCAGTTCGTTTCCCATGGGGGCTTTGGGGGCGGAGCGGGGCGCCGAAGGCGCCCCGCTCCGCCCCCAAAAAGGATTTTGGGGTGGGGCCATTCCGTTCCACCTTTAG